>JAQUSU010000126.1 GCA_028710085.1 Anaerotignum sp. | reverse complement strand
TGTATCTAAAAGACATGTATGAAGCTCAGCAGGGTGCCTTTTCGGAAAATAATTCAGCGGTACAGCAATTTATTTTTTCAAATGAGTCACGACGTGACATGCGTCAGGATTTTTTTAATAGTACAAACCTTCGGAATGATATACAAGTTTTTAAGTTTGAGCCAAACGAAGCAGATTTTGGTGCGGGAGGAGTAACTATTGAGCACGTTACCCTGACGGATAAAGACAATATACCGCTGAGTTGGATTGTTGGAGGAGAATCGGTTGCTCTAAAAATTTTTTTGCTTGCAAAGAAAGATGTGTATAGTCCGATTGTTGGTTTTTTTGTAAAAAATTATTTAGGGCAAAACTTATTCGGGGATAACACGTTTTTAACTTACCAGATGTCCCCTGTCCGTGTCTCTGCCGGTGAAATGTTTGAAGCTTCCTTCTGCTTTACAATGCCGATTCTGGAAAAAGGTGATTTTAGTTTTTCTGTAGCTGTTGCAGAGGGCACACAAGAAAATCATATCCAGCATGATTGGAAACATGATGCTTTGATAATTCGGTCCGTTGCATCGAGCTGTGCAACTGGAATGATTGGAATCCCGATGCAACATATTGAAATTAAAAATGGCTCGAGTGGCGAGAATTTTAATAACGCAAAAGGCTCCGGGTAAACCCGAAGCCTTTCCACAGAATAGCTCACCAAACCAAGCTGTTTAATCTTGTCATAATTAAGGGTGCGGAGTCAATATAGTCTGTAAAATATTTTTTAGGTTTTGGAGATAGGATTCAGGGATGGGGAAATTTAATACATATTGAAGCGAGATATTATATTAAAATCATTTTGTTGCAATAAATGCATTCCAGAGCCGAATGGCCGATGATTTACTTACAGACCATTGTAGTGGGCTATTCCCGCAGTCACAAATGATACGATAGACATAGCGAGTGCGCCCATCAGGAAGCATTGTCGCTATTGTAGGCTCTTTCCCACATGGACATGGCAAAATCTCTGGTAAATATTCTTTTTCCATCAAAAAAATAAATCCTTATCTTGATTGGATCTGACAACTTAATACTTGTAGATAAATCATGTGTTACGATACCGTTATTGTCTAAAAATTTTGAAGATAATTTTTTTAAAAATGAGTCGTATCGCCGCAAAGCCAATCCCGGCAATTACAGTTGGAAGCATCCAAGGATGATGTAGATATGTACACCTAATCCTGCTTCTCGTAAGAAAATAAAGAGATTTAAGACGAAATGTACGCCCATTCCAGCCGGTTGTAGCTCCTTCTTTGTGGTACACAAGGGCTTCTGGCGCATAGGCGATGTCAAATTTCCCTTTAGATCTGCAACTCCAGTCTTGCTCTTCGCAATATAAAAAATACCCTTCGTCCATGAAGCCCACGGCTTCAACAAATTTGCGGCTAACCATGACGCATGCACCGCAAATAAAATTAATTTTTTCTTCAACTACATCGCGCGGCAAGTTTTGTGCTTGCTCAAGAGTCAGTCCGTGCCCATAAAACCGTGAAAGGTGTGTCCACCAGTTTGTAGCACCACCAGCACAGCATTGGATTGGGAGGGAGTCATGGCAGTATCTGAGTAACCCCCCACATAGTCCAGGTCGTAAACAATCTTTGAGGCGCGAGTAGAGTGCTCCAATCGCATTTTTTGTGACAAGTGTATCATTATTTAATATTAAAAAAGCCTCAACTCCCCAGTCCAATCCAAGCTTCATTCCCGCATTGTTTGCCGCTGCATAGCCTGCGTTGTGAGGCATGTGCACTAAAACTAATTGAGTTTGAGGCGTTGCGTGAAAACACTCTTTGGGCCAATGAATTTCCTGAATTTGTAGGGGGAATTCGGGTGCCGTATAATCCACAACTGGGCATTTGGGCAAGTTAACTCGCCCTTGGGTCCAGTTCAAAATTTCTTGCGCAGCATTGTTCTCGGAGTTGTTGTCGACAATAATAACCCATCGAGGCTGTTCATCACTCGAGAGAATAGACTCGACACAATTTATTGTATCTTCCCATTGATTGTATTGAACAATAATTGTAGCTATGTTCAAACGTTTTTTACAGTCATTTGTCTTCATGAGGCTGTTTTATATCAAATGATATTTGTACAAGAACAGTTTTCTGTTCGTGCTAGTATGTGTTGAAGTTGCTTTGTCTTGTCGTATTGTGTAGCCCAGTTTGGATCCTTTTGCCAATGGGAGCCATCCTCTCATCATTAAAAGTGCTTTTAGTGTCCAAGCTTATTTAGCTTATACTTTCAGAAAGTCATAACGTCAAATTTTAATTATTCGTCTTTTTTGAATATAGCATAAAGAATAGTGTCGGCATTAAGTAAAAATGTGCGATTGATTGCTCGTAAATACTCAGATGTCCAAAAAAAGATTGTTGCACAATTTTTTTGATATGTTATTGTGCATAAAAATCTCTAACCAAGGATATTTGATGCTTAATAACTTTTCTTTTACTGTTGTTTTGGCTATTTTGTGGTCTATTTTTTCTTGGAAAAATGACACGTTTGCATTTGAAATTCAAGATTAAAATTTGACGACTTCCCAGGTCGCTGCAGTTACACAGATCCGAGCTGTTGGTTTGCAAACAGTTGGGAGCGTTATTGTCTGGAATCAAGCTGGAGATCCTGGTGACATGTACAATGATGACGGAATGCCTGTCTGGCTTGAATGCGATGGCAGTTCGTTTGATGCTGGCTATTACACGGCTCTGGCGGGGATAATCCCGAGCGGGGTTTTGCCAAATCTGAAGGATCAATTTCTACGGGGTGGGACTTCTGGTCAGGTTGGGCAGACCGCGCAGGATACTACCAGAAGCCATTTACATGGCATACCACCACATTCGCATACGGTTTCAGGGACTGCAAGCGCTCAGAATGTGTCTGTAGGAGGGCAGAGCGTTAATGGTACGGCAGCAGGGCAACAGTATCTATGGGATCATACATGGATTGCAGCTGGATCATATACGGCAGAGCCTGGCTATGCGGGGTCTTTTGTTGTTGGCGATGGGTTGGGGGTTGAATCTTTCGGTAGTTATGGAAAAATGCTAACAGCGACACCTTCGACTGTTACAGGAGTAACTTGAGCTAGTTTCGACTTGATCTGACAGGTGCCCCTTGAAGGAAAGGGGAATCTCCGTTTTGATGGAAGTGTAAACGCACCATCAAACAGGGCACAATGCCCACGGAGAATCCCCATGGAAAGTTTC
>JAQUSU010000125.1 GCA_028710085.1 Anaerotignum sp. | reverse complement strand
GATTATGCATAGAAAATATAAATGTGAAGTGCAATCTGAAAAACAGCATAAATGCTTACTTATCTCAAAAAACACTTCACATAAATTTTAGCTAAGAGATTTGCCAAAGTCTTCGAGCCAAGTTAAAAGATTTGAATCACCCGTCCAGTAAGGAGTGGCATCATACGCTGGAACAAGTGAAACTTTTTCCAATGCCCTTCGTTTCATTTCAAGATTTGCTTTTGCGTATACCTCAGTGGTAGAAATATTGACGTGGCCCAATATATCCCGAATATAAACGATGTTTATCCCGGATTCTAGCATATGCATCGCTTTTGAATGCCGCATAACATGGGGCGTAACGTTCTGTGGTATGGATGAACTTCTCACCCTTGCCATATCGGCATATTTTTTCAGAATGTAAGTTACTCCTGCTCTGGTTAGCGGTTCTTTTCTTTGGCTGCAGAATAATGGATATTGTAGGGTCTGAGGTTCACCAAGCCTGTGTTCTGTCATATAATCACGCAGTAACTTGGCTGTATTGGACATCAGCGGAACAATACGTGTTTTGTCACCTTTTCCATGTAGCTTTACTTGTGTCGGAGGTTCAAGTCGTATTGAGGAAACGGTTAAGTCCACCAGTTCCTGTACTCTGCATCCCGTGTCATAAAGCAAACACAAAAGCACTTGGTCGCGACGCTCAGATTTTTTTGCAGCATTGGGCTGAGAAAGAATTAACCGCAAATCCTCTTGTAATAAATATGCAATCGTTGGTGGCGGTGTTTTCCGCAACGGAATTTCCAGAATGCTGTGGCTTAGGGACATAAGTTCCGGGTGGTTTTTCTGAACGTATTTAAAAAACGAATGAATTGCCGCCAATCGCTGGTTGACTGTTGACCTTGAACAGTTACGAGACTTTTCCAGCCAGCTAAGATAATTAAGAATACCATCGGCATTTATGACATTGAATGTCACTTGATCTGGATTTAAATTCTTCTCATCCTTGAGATATTGCAACAATAATTTAAAAGAATCACAGTAAGAGGATATTGTATTTTTGCTGTAATTGCGCTGCGAAGGCAGATAGACGCTAAGGAAATCACCTAACAATTTAGGGAATAGGTTCTCAGTCTTCCTCATGCAGATAATCTCCTTTCGGTATCACGCCACCAAAATGAGCTTCAAAGGCTGAAACCACCTCGGGATACATGTCAGCCGTCAATCTTAAATAATGTCCGGTTGCACTTAAACGTTTATGACCTAAATATGCAGAAAGCACAGGCAGCATGGCATTTAAATCCTTTCCGTTACGAACCCAGCTTTTTAAACATGAAACGGAAAAAGTATGTCGTAAATCGTGGATGCGAGGCCCGTCATCTGTCCGTGGTATACCTGCACCCCTTAAAAGTTGGTCCCATGCATACTGCATGCTTCCTTTGGAATAGAACCCACCGTCAGGAGATGGCAAAAACACGCTGTCTTGCGTATGCTCACGATGAATCTTGACAGAGAAAACACGGCATCTTTGAGTGAGTTCCGGCGACATAGGAATATAGCGATCGGTTCTGTATTTACCATCAATTACTGTAATGATTCCATTTTCCAAATCAACATCTTTCAATTTAAGAGATAAAGCCTCTCCTAATCGCAGTCCACAGGAATACAATATTCTGAATAGCAGGGATAACACTTCCTGCCTTTGCGGAGACCATGTGTATGACTTCATCGTATCTGCCGCAGTAAAAATTCTTGCAACCTCCTCGTCTGTAAAAATATACGGAACAAAATCATAGCTCTTGTGGAAGGATTCAATTGTTGTCAGATGCGTGCCTAAGTCATGATTTATGAAATATGCTGTGAGCTGACGCATTACAACCTGACGACTCTGCCATGTTTTATGTGATTCATGAGATCTCTTCATTCCCCATTCCAAGACGAGGTTACGTGGCAATGTGTCTGGGGGCGTGTGCAATGCAATGCAGAGCCGGTCTATCTCACGCAAACGAAAAGCTTCGGCACTGTATTTGAATCCAACGGCTCTTTTTTCAGCAATGAAATCGGCTAAGTGTTTACCAATTGGCCCTGTGTATTCAAACGTTTTCATCGGGTTTCGCTCTTTAGCCATATACTGCCTCCGGATTTAGCGCACACTGGCGCAACTTGTTAATATCAGCACGTATATATATTCTTGTGCTGTCAGAATTCGAATGTCCAAGTATTGCTGATATTGTTTCAATTGGTACTTCTTCATCCAGTAATCGTGTAGCCAAGGTAAATCGAAATGTGTGAAAGCCATGTGGCTTCTCCACACAGACAGGCACATGTGCAGCTCGCAAATATTTTTGCATAGGGTGCCAAAAATTTTTAACCTTGCCAAATGGGAAGGTATGACGTACAAAAACATATTGAGAGTTTTCTTCTTTTGGACGTCCATATTTCAAGTAATCAATAATTGCATCTCCAACAGCGGCACTCAGCGGTAATTCCAGCGGCTTTCCGGTTTTGTCTTGTATCAGGCGTATTTTACATTCTGACCATAGTAAATTATCAAATGTCATATTTACAACGTCGCCGGTTCGCAATCCTAATTGAGTAACGAGCATAAAAACTGCAAAATCACGTTTGCCAACAGATGTTCCTCGCTCAATCACACCCAAAATTCGTTCCACTTCTTCCTTTGTCCATGTTTTAGCCAAGCGTGGACGAGGTTTCGGTGCTTTTAGAACACACTTGGATAAATCTTTTGGAATATAATTCTCCTCATACAGAAATTCAATAAATGCACGTAGGTTATTCATTTTTTGATTGATGGATTTTAGTGCACGAGCTGCATTAAAAACTGTAAATTGGTGAATGTGAGTTGCTTCCATTTGAGAAATATCTGTTATTCCACTCTGTGTAAGATGCAATAAAAATGGGCGAATCGTCCAAAACCTTGCATCAATGGTGGACTTGCTGTTGTTACGTTTTTGGCAGAGTTCTTCATAGTGCTTTGTGATTCCTTCGAAACATAGGGCACCCGCTGTTCTGTCAAATTTTGATATGCGGAGAATTGTTCCTCCAGTTTGTACAATAGACAGCATAAGCAGAGGGCGGACAAATGCCTCAAAATCATGGCAGGATATATTGCCGTTTAATTTATCCTCCGTAAATTCAATTCCAAATTCTTCTTTTAAGAAACAGGCTGCCAGTTCTGTGCTAAAACATGTGATTCTATGCTTGCGTGCATAGTTGGAAAAGAGCTTCCAAGCACGCTTATGTCGTCTAATATATTCTCCACTTGGATTTTGCTTTAACAAATTTTCATGAGCATTTTCTATTAACTCTGTTATTGTAATTGACACCAATCAGTGTACCTCCTTGAGTTAGTTTAACACTGGTTAGTATTGCATTCTTACAAAATATTATGCATACTCTTTTATCTTAAATTTCAAAGCAGAGGAGGCTTTATATGAAACACTTCACATTTCTATTGGCTAGGCATAATCCTC
>JAQUSU010000055.1:4384-16318 GCA_028710085.1 Anaerotignum sp. | reverse complement strand
AAAATACGACGACTCTAATCTACGTTTTTTGAGTTAAAATGCGTAGGTCTATTTGCTGAGCCTTTCTATTAAGTAGTCGATTAAAAATCCTTCAAATCAACTCTTGACATATTACCAGATTGCTCCAAATAAGCGATTATCAAAATGTATAACCGATTCGATAGATACCAAATTCCTTATGACCTAATAGTTCTGCTTTTGTTTCAGCTCCGTTTGCAACGGAAATCATTTTTTCGAAAATTTCATCTCCAAGCTCATTAAGTGTGCATTCCCCTTGAATTACTTTGCCACCATTGATGTCGATATTTTCCTCCATATTTTGAAATGTTTCGGGGTTTCCAGTGATTTTAATCACGGGAGCTATGGGACAGCCCGTGGGTGTTCCTCGTCCTGTGGTGAAAACAATCAGCTGCGCACCCCCTGCAACCATACCTGTGATGGAATCAATATCTTCTCCCGGTGTATCCATAAAGTAAAGGCCGGGTTTTGCAGTGGGAACGGCCTCTCCATACGCCAATGCAGCGATAAATGGCGCCGTGGTTCCGGCTTTATGCATACAGCCTAAGGATTTTTCTTCTATGGTGCTCAGTCCGCCTTGAATATTTCCTGGTGTGGGCTGTGAACCACGCAAATCCTCGCCAACTGCCAAGGCTCTTTTTTCTACGTTAGAAACCATGGCTAAAAATCTTGCTTTTTGCGCTGCATCTGGGAATCTTTCGGCTAAAATATGCTCTGCGCCGATGACCTCTGTGGTTTCACTTAAAATACTGCTGCCACCAAGCAAAACCAACTGATCGGAGGCTATGCCAATGGCGGGGTTTGCAACAATACCACTGGTAGGGTCGCTGCCGCCACATTCCATACCGAGGATGAGATGATTGATAGAAAAGGGGACTTTTTGTGCCAAGGAAATGGCTTTTGCAAATTTTGAAGCAATCAAAATTCCTTGGGCAACGGTTTTTGTTGTGCCCCCGCAAGCCTGTATGGTAATAGCTTCTACGGGCTTTCCGCTTTTTTTAACTTCCTCTGCAATTTGAGAGGGCTGAATGCCTTCGCAGCCTAGCCCTACCACCAAAACCGCTCCCACGTTTGGATTACAGCCAAAGCCTATAAGGGTGCGTACAGTCTGACGGAAGTCATCCCCCATCTGACAGCAGCCGTGCTGATGGGGGAGAGATATAGCCCCAACTTTTTCGGCGATGCGTTTTGCCACCTCCACTGCACAAACAGAAGCAGGGATAATTAAAATATGATTTCTTATACCATAGGTGCCATTTTCTCGTGGATAGCCCATAAGCTTCATTTCAGCATTCCTCCTTTTGATCACCACGGCCGCGGGTGCTTTCGATATTGTGCACATGAACATATGCGCCCTGAGAAATTCCTTGTGTGGCAAGGCCGATGACTTGTCCATACTTAAAAATTGGACTATGTATTGGAATGTCAGTTAAAGCGATTTTGTGATATTGGGGAATTTCCTCCTTGGCTACCAGTGTGCAGTTTTCCAAATCAAGCATTTCTCCGCTTTGAAGGTGCCTTAGACAGGTGCCGACGTTATCTTTTTCGTGAATTTTTAGAATAGGGTTCATTTTTATCCTCCTCTTTTGTATTATCTAAATACCAACACAATGCACTGATATTATTTATCATGTTGGCATTCAGAAATAAAAAAACTATTGTTTCGTGGTAATAGATGGTATAATATAAATCATATATCACAGTTGGAAGTCTTGCAAGATGATTCAAAATAAATCGCAATCGTTTTGCTTCTAATTATAATAAGGAGAGGCATAAAAAGTATTTTTCAAATAAAAATGAAATTTATTTAAACTGAAGGAGGTATCATTATGGCAGGTTTTATGGACAAGGTAGGAAGTATGGCAAAAAAGGCAGCGGACAAGACCGGAGATATGGTTGAGATTGGAAAGCTGAACGCAAAAATTTTGTCTCAAAAGCAAGGGATTACTTCTGCGAAAGAAGAAATCGGAGGTATCGTTTTTGAAAAATTTCAAAAAGGCGAAGAAATGGCCGATGAATTGAGTAAGCTTTGTCAGCAGATTCAAAACATAGAAAACGAAATTGCTTCGTTGCAAAGGGAAATTCAAGAAATAAAAGAATAATTAAAACGATAAAAACCGCCGAACTCTTTTGAGTCGGCGGTTTTTTGATAAAAATTAATATGCTCTGCCCCAATAAACCATGTGTTTTGCTTTCTTTCCGCAGCAAACGCAGGTATCGGAGATTTCTTCTTGTTCGAAGGGGAGACAACGGCTGGTTGCGCCCGTTTTTTCCTTGATTGCATCCTCGCAAGCCTGATCGCCGCACCACATTGCTTTTACGAAACCGGGGGTTTCGTTTAAGGTGCGTTCAAAATCCTCCATATTTGTTGCCGCATAGGTTTTAGAATCTCTTCTTTCCGTTGCTTTTTTTAACAGGTTATCCTGTACCTCTTGGAGTAATGCGGGGATTTTTTCTTCCAGCTCATCCAGAGGAAGAATGATTTTTTCTCCTGTATCACGTCTTGCAAGGACAGCCTGATTTTTTTCCAAATCCTTAGGGCCAACCTCCAGACGAAGGGGAACGCCCTTCATTTCGTACTCGCTAAATTTCCAACCGGCGGATTTATCAGAATCATCCAGCTTAATTCGGCAGATTTTACTTAAGTTTTCCTTTAAAGCTGCTGCCTTTTCCAAAACGCCTTCCTTATGCTGGGCAATGGGGATGATAATCACCTGGGTAGGTGCAACCATTGGAGGTAAAACAAGGCCGCTGTTGTCACCGTGAACCATAATGATTGCGCCGATTAAACGGGTAGTCATGCCCCAGCTGGTTTGATGAACATACTGAAGCTGATTGTCTTTATCTGTATACTGAATTCCGAAAGCCTGGGCAAAGCCGTCACCAAAGTTGTGGCTTGTGCCGGATTGCAGTGCTTTTCCATCATGCATCAAGCTTTCAATGGTATAGGTTGCTTTTGCGCCTGCAAAGCGTTCTTTTGCTGTTTTTTCCCCTTTAATCACGGGGATTGCTAAATATTCATGGCAAAAATCAGCATATACGTTTAGCATACGAATGGTTTCTTCCTCTGCTTCTTCGGCGGTTGCGTGAGCAGTATGACCCTCCTGCCATAAAAATTCTGTGGTTCTCAAGAAAGGACGGGTGGTTTTTTCCCAACGAACAACGGAGCACCATTGGTTGTAAAGCTTAGGTAAATCACGATAAGATTGAATGATATTTGCATAATGGTCACAAAATAGGGTTTCGGAAGTAGGACGAACGCAAATACGCTCTTGCAATTTGGTTTCGCCGCCATGGGTTACCCAAGCAACCTCGGGTGCAAAGCCCTCAACGTGATCCTTTTCCTTTTGCAGCAGACTTTCGGGAATAAACATGGGCATATATACGTTTTCGTGGCCTGTTTCCTTAAAACGTCTGTCCAATTCCTTTTGAATCAATTCCCAAATTGCATAGCCATATGGACGAATAATCATACAGCCTTTTAAAGTAGAATAATCGGTTAAATCAGCTTTTTTTACCACGTCTGTGTACCACTGTGGAAAATCCAACTCCATATCGGTAATGGATTCAACCAGCTTTTTTTCCTTTGCCATTGTAGCTCCTCCTAACATTTTCTATTCTAAAAATAAATTCGAAAACAGGGTAAATTTTCCCCCTTAAGGCTGCGTTTTGGGTTTTTGCCACAAAAAAAGACCTGAATCCCCAAAAAAAGGGACCAAGGTCGAATCGGCGGTGCCACCCTCGTTGACGGAAAAATCCGCCCGCTCAAACTTGTTAACGCCAAGTACGCCGCATTTTCCCTACGGAACTTAAGAGGAAGGTTCAAAAAGGCTTGCCAAGGCTTGCATCAACCGCCTATTTTCTGGGGACAAGGAACTCTTTTACTATTCTCTATCACTGTTTTTATCAGCTATTATCATAAACCGAAAAGAAATGTTCTGTCAAGGGGCAGTGAATGAAATTTACATTTTTACTTAATTTTTCATGCAAAAGCTTTCACAGGAATGGAAAATTTATGTATAGATATTTCAGAATACTTGCTGTATGATAGTTTTAACAAAAAATTACTGACCGTTGGAGGGATATATAATGAAGAATATACTTATTGTGATTGATATGCAAAAGGATTTTATTGACGGCTCTTTGGGAACAAAGGAAGCCCAAAAAATAGTTGACTGCGTGTTGGATAAAATCAGTCAATATCCCAAGCAAAATATAATTGCCACCAGAGATACCCACGAAGAAAATTATTTGGAAACGCAAGAAGGCAAAAATTTGCCTGTGGTGCATTGCGTTCGGGGCACCGAAGGGTGGGAGCTTGATAAACGTATTGCCCAGGCGTTAGATGGCGTTCGCGTGATTGATAAGCCTACGTTTGGCTCCGTTGAATTGGCAGAGTTATTGTATAACGAGTCGAAAAATGAAGAAATGGAAATGGAATTGGTGGGCCTTTGCACGGACATTTGTGTTGTTTCCAATGCCATTTTGCTAAAGGCAAAAATGCCGGAAATGAAAATCAGCGTGGATTCCTCCTGTTGTGCAGGGGTAACGCCCGAAACCCATAAGGCGGCGCTGACAACCTTAGCCATGTGCCAAATCAAAGTGAAATGAGGTGTTTTTTTGAAGGATGAACGTTTGGAAAAGCTGGCAGAGGTGCTGGTGAATTATTCCACCCAAGTGAAGGAGGGCGACCGTGTTGCCATTTCCGGTGAGGATGCGGCATTACCCTTTGTAAAAGCCGTAACCCGTGCAGCTTTAAAGAAAGGTGCGTTGATTGAATATTATATAGATGTACCCGAAGTGGATGCGGAAATTTTAAAAAATGGCGCAGAGGAACAATATGCCAGAGAGAATAAGCGTTTTGGCGCCTGTGTGAAAGGTGATGTATGGATTAGCGCATGGGGGAGTGAAAACGTGAAGGTTTTTCAATCCATTGAGGGAGAAAAGCTGAAAAAACGCCGCCTTGCGAATCGGGAAAACCGTAAACTATATTCCGAAAGAATGGGGAATGGCTCCTTGCGTTGGTGTGGCACCCAATTTCCCACCAATGGAGATGCGCAAAATGCAGGGATGAGTCTGGAGGAATATGAGGATTTTGTGTATCGTGCAGGCTTTTTATATGAGGATGACCCTGTGGCAAAATGGAAAGAAATGTCACAGTGGCAGGAACAGTGGGCAAGATATTTGGACGATAAAAAGGAATTGCATATTTTAACCAAGGATACAGATATTCATGTTAGAATTGATGGAAGAACGTGGATTAATTGCTGCGGGCAGGAAAACTTCCCCGATGGTGAGATTTTTACTTCCCCTGTGGAGGATGGCACAAATGGATATATTACCTTTTCCTATCCTTCAATCATGAATGGAAATGAGTTTGATAAGGTACGCCTTACGGTAGAAAAGGGCAGAATCGTCGAGGCAGTTTGCCAGAACAAGGAAAAAGAAGAACAATTGCTATCTTACATTGATACGGATGAAGGCTCCCGTTATTTTGGTGAAGTTGCCATAGGTACAAATTATGGCATACAGCGTCATACGAAAAATATCCTTTTTGATGAAAAAATCGGTGGTTCTATGCATATGGCCATTGGCGAAGCCTTCCACGAGGCCGGCGGCAAAAATGAATCTGCCATTCATTGGGATATGATTACAGATATGACGATTGAGGGAAAAATTTATGCTGATGGGGAGCTGTTTTATGAAAATGGTAAATTTAAAGAAGAAATTTTAAAATAATTTTAGATTTGATTTTTTACTTTTTTTGATAAGTAAAATTATAATTTTAAGACAGCATATAGATAAAGTCAAAACCTTGAGGGCCTTGCTCTCAAACACCCACATGGGTTTCACCTCCCATCTGAAACCACATGAACATGTGGTTTGTACAAAAGTTTTTGGTCTTGCTTTTTTCAAAAAGCAAGTAGGTTTGGGCAACGCCCAAGGTTTGTCTTCAGTCTGAAGTAAAATTATAATTTTAGCGATTTTGTCATTTCAAAGACAGGGAAATTCACTTTATTTAAGTAAGGGTGATTTTTTATGAATATTGGCTATGCCTGCCAAACCATGGGAATTCCTGGGTTAAAGCTTGGAAGCTGCACGGTGAAAAACGCTTCGCCTGAGGTTTTGAAAGGTTTGATTCTGGCAAATTTAAACACTTTGGACAGAATGTTGGATTATAACCAAGAAAAGGGAATTAAACTATTTCGCATCAGCTCGGATATCATACCGTTTGGTTCACATCCCATAAATACATCAAAATGGTGGGAGGATTTTCAACCTCAACTGAAAGCCATTGGAGAAAA
This sequence comes from Anaerotignum sp., assembly GCA_028710085.1. Taxonomy (GTDB): domain Bacteria; phylum Bacillota; class Clostridia; order Lachnospirales; family Anaerotignaceae; genus Chakrabartyella. The sequence goes on along the minus strand of JAQUSU010000055.1, from coordinate 9,995 downwards.
AGCCGTGGAAAGGGAAATGCGCCTTTCCATGCATCCGGGGCAATATACCGTGTTGAATTCTCCTGATGAAGGGGTAGTTTCCCGTGCATTGGCTGATTTAGAGTATCATTGCCGATTTTTAGATGCCATGGGTTTGGGAAGGGAGCACAAGATTATTCTGCATATCGGTGGCATATATGGTGACAAGGGGGCTGCAATCCAGCGTTTTATCCAGCAATATGGCAATTTGGATGAAAATATCCGGCGACGTCTGGTGATTGAAAATGATGACCACCAGTATACCATAGGGGATGTGCTTTCTATCGGCAAGAGGGAAGCCATTCCTGTTGTATTTGACAGCTTGCATCATCAGGTTCATCTTGACAATGGCTGCAGTGAAGCGGAATGGATTGCTGCATGTGCAGACACATGGAAGGCTGAGGATGGTGCTCAAAAGCTGCATTATTCCCAACAGGCAGCAGGCAAAAGGTCAGGTGCACATTCCGAAACAATTGACGTCAGTGGATTTTTGGAGTTTTACAAACGCCTGCCTACCCGAGAGTTGGATATTATGATGGAGGTAAAGGATAAGAATTTATCTGCAATAAAATGCATCAATGCCACCTCTGCGCCGAAAATTTCCCGGCTGGAACAGGAATGGGGCTTGTATAAATATTTGGTGTTGGAACGCTCCCCTAGAATTTACAATGAAATCAGGCAGCTTTTAAAAGATAAAGCCGCATATCCTGTTGTTGCATTTTATAAGCTGATTGACGAGGCTTTGAAAACGCAGCCCACAGGGGGAAATGCAGTGAATTCCGCCCAGCATGTATGGGGCTATGTTAGGGATTTTGCTGATGAAAAAACCAAATTTAATTTTGAGAAGCAGTTGGAAAAGGTGAGCCAAGACTGTTCCACAACGACCCTGAAGCGACAGCTTTGGAAATTGGCCAATGCGCATGGGCAAACCTACTTGCTAAATTCGTATTATTTTACACTCTAATAAAGTGCTGCTTATTTAGTACCATATAAGTGTAAGTGTTAGAGCATATCATTAGTGCTTGAACATTTGCACTTATTTTAATTTATAATAAGGGAGCAATTGGTCTGACGTGGTGTTTATTTGGATTAACCACATCCGTCAAAAAAACTGTCAACCATCCCTTGTTATAAACATTCGATTAAGCAGGTTGAGACTCGTAGTGAGCCTTCGTGTCACGAACTAAAATGAACCGTAATAAGTGTGGATGGAGACAATTACAAAATTTATTTTAGGAGGTCACTTATGATAAGTGTTGGAATTGACGTATCTAAAGGAAAAGTACAGTATGTATCTTAAAACCATGTGGAGAGATTGTTCGTAAGCCATTTGAAATTAGCCATATAGAAAAAGATATGAACGAGTTAACAACTATGCTTTTACGCTTTGACGATGAAGTTAGAGTAATTATGGAAGCTACCGGTATCTATCATCTTCCAGTTGTTACATACTTGCAGGAAAAAGGTATTTTTGTTTCTGTAATCAATCCTTTTGAAATGAAGAAATATCGTTGTCAGGGATTAAGACGTGTAAAAACAGATAAACAAGATGCTATTACTATTTCTAACTACGGAATTGATCATTGGTTTCAATTAAAGAACTATGTAGCGGATGCACAAATTTATGAGGAATTGAAGATATTAGGAAGACAATACCGCCACTACATGAGAATGCGTATTGAGAGCGTACAAGAACTCACGCACCTGTTGGAATACACAATGCCTGGGATTAAGACCTTGTTAAATGGCTGGAATGAAACAAACGGAAAGGACAAGCTTTCTGATTTTGCAGAAGAATACTGGCATTATGATAACATTACAAAGAAATCAGAAAAACAATTTATGAACAGCTATGTGAAATGGGCAGATAAAAAGGGATACCATCAAAGCCAAGATAAAGCAATAAAGATTTATGCATTAGCACAAGAAAGTATCCCAACACTACCCTCTGATATCCCATCCGTCAAAATGCTGGTACAAGAGGCTGTAAGAGTGCTTCGAGAAGTCGATGCAACTCTCGATGCAACTCTCGATGCAACTCTAATGAAGATTTTATCACAAATGCAGTCATTGTCAAAGACATTGCCAGAGTATCCCGTTATAAGAGCAATGGGTGGAGTTGGGGATGTACTTGCCCCTAAGCTAATAGCAGAGATTGGCGATGTAAGGCGTTTTCATAATGGAAAAGCATTGATTGCTTATACAGGAATAGATGCACCTCCTTACCAATCAGGACAGTTCACAGGCACAGAACGTAAAATATCCAAAAGGGGTTCAGCGGCGCTAAGAAAAATTGGATACAAAGTAATGCATAGCCTAAAAACACATGCCGCACCAGAAGATGATGCAGTGTATCAATTTATACTTAAAAAGGAATGTGAAGGTAAATGCAAGCGCTTAGCCAAGATAGCTGGATTAAATAAGTTCCTAAGAATCTATTATGCAAGAGTAATCGAAATATATCAATAAAATGTAATAAGATTATTAAATAAATTTTGACCGGATAACTACTGGTTTCTTTGTCGTGCACAAAAATAAAACATAGATAAATTTCAAAAATGTGCTGAAAAAGTATTGACTTTTGTTAGCAGGTTTTTTTTAGAAAACAATTTTTTTTGCTGCATTTTTTGTTCTTAAAATAATATGAATTTATAGATGCAGTTTCTTAGAGAACTTAACATGGGTTTCACTGGAAAAAGGTCCTTCCCTGTGTTATAATTTTTTAAACTTTATAAGAAACCCTAGGAGGATACTGGATGAATGAATCCCACAAAGGAAAAAAAACCTTTCCCCATACATTTATTGTTTTATTTGCACTTGTTGTATTTGCCTGTATTTTAACTTATCTGATACCTGCGGGTCAATTTGAACGCATTTTTGATGAAACTGTGAATCAAACGCTGGTGGTTCCGGGGAGCTATACACGCGTTGCCCAACAACCCGTTGCCCCTTGGCTGCTCTTTCATAAATTTTATGAGGCACTCTCGTTGCCGAAAACTGCATCCTTAATGTGGCTAATTTTCATTACCGGTGGTGCCTTTGAAATCATTATTAAAACAGGTTGCTTTGTGAAAATTTGTTCCTGCTTTGCAGTTTATTTTCATAGAAGGGAGCTTTGGATCATTCCGGTTTTTGTAGCTATCTTTTCAATATTTGGTTTTACCATGGGTATGACCACTGCTTCTGTGGCGTTTGTGCCGTTAGGCATTGCAGTGGCTACATCCCTTGGTATGGACAGGCTTACCGGTATCGCTATGATTTCTTTGGGCGTAAATGCGGGTTTTACGGCAGGGATATTCAATCCCTTTAGCGTTGGAACTGCACAGATGATTGCTGAATTGCCGCTGTTTTCGGGGTCATGGTTACGATGGCTTACGCTGCCCGTTTTGATTTTTGTTACAAGCGCCTATATCATGTTCCATGCAAAACGCCAAAGGGTAATGGTATCAGAACCTGCGAAAAGCCTTGAAAAATTTCACACAATAAGTCTAGCGGAAAAGCGAAGCCTATTTGTTTTTATTCTGGGCTTTCTGATTTTGACGTTAGGAATCTCTTTATGGAAATGGGATACTTCCAATATTATTGTAAGTTTTATTCTCATAGGTGTTGGTGTTGGGCTTGCGTTTGGAATGTCTTTCAATGACATTTGCGAAACCTTTTTGGCCGGATGTCGTAAGATGATGAAGGGGGTCATTGTGATCGGCATCGCAGCAACCATACGCCTCATCCTTTCTGACGGTAATATTCTGGATACCGTTACCTTTGAACTGACAGAATTGGTCTATCATTTTCCACCGACAATGCAGCTGATATGGATTTTTTTACTGAATGCTCTGATAAATTTTCTTGTAACCTCGGGCTCCGCAAAGGCGGCTTTGGTAATGCCTATCATAACACCCATGTCAGATTTTTTAGGGCTGTCCCGCCAATCGGCTGTGTATGCATTTCAGCTTGGCGATGGACTGACAAATTTGGCCTCACCTATATCTACCACGTTAAATGGGGTAATGGCTGTAAGCGATATTACATATGGAATGTGGATCAAATTTTATGCACCGTTGGTTGGTTTGTATTTATTGGTTGGCACAATACTTACCCTGCTTGCGGCAATTGTTGGGTATTGACGTTAGAGAAACTTCAGTGTTGCCGTTGTGCTTTATTAGGGGCGGGGCCTGTTGTGCCTCTAATGACAAGGCTTGGGTGAAAAATCTGATGCGCTTCAACTTGCTCACGTTCCATTAGCCCTAGGGCAAGCTGCATAGCGGCATCGCCTAGCTCCTTCATTGGCGTGTGCAATGTGGTTAATTCTATGCCTGGTAAACGACCAAAATATAGGTCATCATGGCCAATGAGCGAAATATCCTCAGGCACCCGAATGCCATGATTACGCAGCGTACTGAGCACCCCCATGGCCATCAAGTCGCTGGCACACCAAATGGCTGTGGGCAGTGTATCTTCCATTATAAGCTGTTCAACCAAATCTTGGCCGGCGGTGCTTGTGTCGTCCGCATGGCCTGCGGTATACATGCGCGGTGCAAGGCCGCATTTTTTCATTTCTTGGATAAAACCGTCTTTCTTTTGAAGGATGGTATTGTTTTCTGGGGCATAAGTAAAAAGGGCAATATCACTGTGTCCCAGTTGATAAAGATATTCCACAACCAGCTTGGCACTGTGCTTATAGTTTAGCGTTAGGACGAAATCCTCTTCAAATCCGATTTTTCCTCCCATAAAAATGACGGGGAAAAGACCGTGGCAGGCTTCCTTAATATGGGAAACGTTACTGCCGGAGGGGGAAACAATTAAGGCACCCACACGATTTTCACACATCATTTGACAGTGCTTACGTTCTAATTCAAGGCTGCGGTGGCTGCTTCCCAGCAATACGGTGCAACCATGTTCTGCCGCAACCATGCTAATCTGATTAAATACTGCGCTATAAGCTGTATTTTCCGCAAGGGTTGGCACAATCATGCCCACAGAGGTGGCTCTTTTTGAGGAAAGGCTTCTGGCTGCGGCATTTGGTGTGTATCCAATTTCCTGTGCAATTTTTAAAATGCGTTCTTTTGTTTCCGCTGAAATATCGGAGCAGCCACGCAATGCCCTTGAAACGGCTACATGAGATACGCCTGCAAGCTGTGCGATTGTTTTAATGGTCGGTTTGCGATACAAATAGGTTACCCCTTTCATTCATAAATGTTTTTTCATAAAAAGTAGAAGATTTATTTTAAAATTAATACTGCTTCTGATTTGTGGAAGCAATTGACAGATTACTCGGATTATGTTAATTTTATTATAAATAACTTTCACGTGAAAGTAAATAAAATTTAAAAATTACCGTTAAAAGGCATTTTTTTTCTTTACTTTCACGTGAAAGCTATGCTGCTATCAATTTTCTGAATTGTTTTTCAAAAAAAGAATGGGGGGATTTTATTTCAAACAGCAATACGAATTATAACTTTGATGGTTGAGGAATTATTGAAGAAAGAAAAAGGAGGAACCAAATGAAAAGCAAAACAAAAATATTTTTTTCCTGGGCTTTAACCCTTTGCATGATGCTTAGTCTGATGCCGGTAGTTGCACTGGCAGCGGTGCC
>JAQUSU010000055.1:0-4284 GCA_028710085.1 Anaerotignum sp. | reverse complement strand
GTCAGACGACTTTGCCTATATTTATGCTTATGCTGGAGCGGTGGAAGGGAAATATCCCGCTGCCATTGCACGCTATGGCGTCAACATTACTTGGACGGCTCTTGCATCTCAAGATTTGTCATGGAATGACAGCGGCGAGAATCTGAATGCCATTTATGGTGACACTGTTACTGCTCATACGGCTGTAAACAACACCTCGGGCGGCGGAGCAATTTCCTATTCCAGCAGTAATACAGCTGTTGCGACAGTTGATAGTAATTCAGGTGCGGTAACAATCAATGGCGCTGGGACTACCACCATTGCGGCAACGGCTGCCGAGGTAGATGGTGAATATAATTCTTCCTCCATAAGCTACACGTTAACGGTTGGAAAGAAAGGGATTACAGTTTCAGCTGATAGTGCAACCAAGGCCTACGGTGAGGCTAATCCTGCATTTACCTTTCAATATGATTCCGATGATTTTGTATCTGAGGATGATGTAGACGATTTGGCGGTTACGCTAACAACGGCAGCCACAAATACCTCAAGTGTTGGCGACTACGACATTACGGGGACATCAACGAGTGCAAAATATAATGTAACTGTTACACCCGGTACGCTGACCATCACTAAGGCAAGCGAGCCAACAGTTAGTGATATTACTAAAAACTTGCTTTACAGTGAAGCACATACGGATGTAGTGGTAAATATTACAGGGTTACCTTCAGGCAGTGGTGCAACCAATTTTTCCGTTGGCGCTGCGGCAGGTGATACTGCAATCATCAATGGCGCTGTAACAAGCACTGCTACAGGCATCCAATTCTCAACCAACATTGGTATAACGAATCAGATGGTAACAATTCCTGTAATCGTTACCATGGAAAATTATGAGGATACCACGGTTAATGTAATTGTGACGCTTGTGGATAAAACCCCGGTGACGATAACAGGCGTGACAGTGGCGAATAAAACCTATGATGGCGTTGCAGTTTCCTATGAAGGAACACCTTCAAATGAAGATGGCTATGTCGGTGAATACGAATATGTATGGTCAAGCGGCTCTGCACCGAAAGATGCAGGCGACTATACACTTACCGTGAAAATCCCTGATGATAATGAGACGTATATGGGCGAGCTTGTTATTCCCTTTAACATTGCGAAGAAGGCCTTAACAGTTAAGCCGAATAATATTACCATCAAAAAAGGCGCTTCACTTCCTACGACGTTTGCGCTAGACTATGTGGGATTAATTTCGGGTGACACCATTTCTCCATCCGGTACGCCTGAGTTTGCACTGAAAAACGGTGCAGACGCGCTTGCAAATAGTAGCGTAACCGGAAATTATACCATTGAATGGACAAACAAAGATGCTGTAACAATTGAGCATCCAAGTTATAATATTACAAAAGCAGACGGAACCATTACAATAAAGAAAAAGAGTTCTTCTGATGATAGCACCGGCGGTGGTGGTGCAACCCCATCAACCTCTGCAACCCCCAAGCAAGATGACACCAACACTTCGGTGGATGCACAGACGAAAACCACCAACGGAGCTGCAACGGCTTCCGTCAGTGGGGATGCAGTGAAAAACGCAATTGAAGCCGCTGAAAAAGCTGCGGGAGAGAATAAGGTGGAAATCAAGGCGGCTGTGCCGTCAGGAACCAAGGAAATTGCGTTCTCCGTTCCAAGGGATTCACTGCAAAATTTTGCTGAAAGCAAAGCGGAAACACTTTCTTTGGTTTCGGAAATTGGTGAAATCACTATGAACACTGAAACAGCAGCTTCTATTGTAAAACAGGCTGGCAGTGGCAACGTGAATATGAGCATTGCTCCTGTTGATAAAGAGCAGCTCAATGAACAACAGCGGGGTGCTGTAGGCGATGCGCCAATTTATGATATTTCTGTTACTACCCAAGGAAACAAAATTTCCAGCTTTGATGGAGGTACAATTACGGTTTCTCTGCCCTATGAATTAAAAGAGGGAGAAGATCCTTCCAATGTAGTGGTTTGGTATCTGGATGCACAGGGCGACATTCAAAAAGTGGAATCAGCTTATGATAAAGCGACAGGAAAAGTTGTGTTTACAACAAACCACCTCTCCCTATATGTTGTAGGCTATGAAGCGGAAGCGTGGAAGAATCCTTTTGCAGACGTTGCAGAGGACGCTTGGTATTTCGATGCAGTGCAGTTTGCAAATGAGCAGGGCTTGATGAGCGGCACTTCGACTACAAAATTTTCGCCTGAGTCGACAACGACAAGAGGAATGTTGGTTGCAATTCTATATCGCATGGAGAATTCTCCGTCGGCAAGGGCAGCTTCCTTTACGGATGTTTCCCCTAATGCGTGGTATGCAAATGCAGTGGAATGGGCCGTTGAGAATAATATAGCCTCCGGTTATAGTGGAGGTCAGTTTGGCCCCGAGGATACCATTACACGGGAGCAAATGGCGGTAATTTTGATGAATTATGCCAAGCTAAAAGGCTATGACACCAATACCGACGGTAACAGCCTTTCCGCTTTCGCAGATCAGTCAAAAGTTTCTCCATGGGCTTTTGATGCCATGGAATGGGCTGTTTCACAAGAATTGATTGCCGGAAAGACCACGACAAATCTTGATCCTAACGGCAGCGCAACACGCAGTCAGATTGCGGCAATTTTGATGCGTCTTAGTAAACACCAAGAAATGTAACGTATTTTTTCATAATGAAGGAATGGGTATTCATGAGGATGGTTTGGGCTTAAAAAAATAACACAATGTCCGAATTTCCTCGCAAGTCATAATAAAAAGCAGACACTTTCATCATAATATGAGAGTGGCTGCTTTTTTTGAGAATTCCAACGAGCATAGAAGCAAACGCTAACGGCATTGAGCCTCGTTCCCCGAATGCTTTCAAAATCATTGGAGCCATTTCTTATAGGGATTTCCTTTCCGAAGATTTATATATGCTGCAGTTTAATTCGCGAAGATTTTTGGTTTCTATGTTTTCTGCGCCCCACATTCCAAACTGTGCCAAAACAGGAACCATACTATTTCTTTTTTCCGTTAGCGTATATTCTACACGAGGCGGTATTTCATTGTATTGCTCCCGATGAACTATGCCTGCTGCTTCCAATTCTTTCAGGGATTGTGCTAGCATCATGTTTGTCACATTGCCCAGTCTGCGCTTGATGGAACTATACCGCATGGCCTTTCCCTTTGAAAGCATACAAAGAATGGGCATTTTCCATTTGCCCCCCACAATGCCCAAGGCGTAACGAATGGGGCAGAGCAAATTTTCTTCTGCGTTTATGTTTTCTTCCGGATTTTTTATCATATGGATGCTCCTTTTTTTCATAGTATGTTTTTTAATACTAACTCATTAATTACTGCGTACTTGTATAAAAATGATAAGATAATATAATCATATCATAAGAAAAAATTGTAACAAGCATTCTATAGAAGAAAGCCAAAGAAAAGCGAAAGATGAAAAGGAGAGATGACGATGAATATTTATGATTTTCAGATGCAGGATAAATATGGAAAAAGCGTAGCGTTGAAGGATTATGAAGGCAAAGTGCTGCTTGTTGTCAATACTGCTACAAAATGCGGACTTACGCCCCAATATACGGCTTTAGAGGAGTTATACAATAAATACAAAGAGAAAGGCTTTGAAATTTTGGATTTCCCTTGCAATCAGTTTTTAAATCAGGCACCGGGTACGGATGAAGAAATCAGTGAATTTTGCTCGTTGAATTATGGCACTACTTTTCCCCGGTTTTCCAAAATTGACGTGAATGGCAAAAATGCCAGTGAGCTATATGTTTGGCTTAAGGAACAGGCACCTGAGGATCGTGGAAACGATGAAACAAAAGCCTTTGAGAAAAAAGTAGAAGAATTTACCCAGGGCAATGAAGCCAGCGACATTAAATGGAATTTCGGAAAATTCCTAATAGACAAAAAGGGAAATGTTGTAGCCAGATATTCGCCAGCCTATGCTCCCGAAATGTTGGAACATGATATTGAGGAATTGTTGGGATAAAGAGAAAAATATTTTTTTGGAAGAGAATAACTCTTGTTGAAGCAATCAATAATTGAAGAAGAAATGAAAGTCCTTTTGTCTTTTTTACAGCAAAGCTGTAAGGAGCTTTAGGGCTTTTTTATACAAAAGGCTTTCGTTTTTGTAAAGAAATATTAAATATTATAGAAATTTTCACAATGGAAGATAAAGTTCTATGCGTAGGAAAAAGAATGGGTTATAATGGTGACATAAAATAAACAGGTTCTTTTAATAGGGTAACGCTTGTTTATTTTTCAAAAATGGTAAA
>JAQUSU010000124.1 GCA_028710085.1 Anaerotignum sp. | reverse complement strand
TCAGAGTGAAGCTTTTACCCCAATAAATCTACGAAAAAAGAGCTTCCACTTTTCATCGTGGAAGCTCTTGAAAGGCTTGGATTTACTGGCTTTGTAAGCAATAAATCTTTTTTACCTTTTGTTTTTGCTGCGGATGACAGGACTTGAACCTGCACGGGATACCCCACTGGAACCTAAATCCAGCGCGTCTGCCAATTTCGCCACATCCGCATGATAAAATTTATTTTATACTCCCTCAAAACCATTGTCAAGGAATAAATTGTTGTAAATATCAAAAAGGCTCGCAAAACGAGCCATTCCATGAACCAGGAGGGATTCGAACCCCCGACCCACGGCTTAGAAGGCCGTTGCTCTATCCAACTGAGCTACTGATTCGCACAAAAAAAAGCGGGTGATGAGAATCGAACTCACGTGTTCAGCTTGGAAGGCTGACGTTCTACCATTGAACTACACCCGCAAAATCTGAACCAGGAGGGATTCGAACCCCCGACCCACGGCTTAGAAGGCCGTTGCTCTATCCAACTGAGCTACTGATTCATAGCGATTACGCAAAAATTATTATGCCACAACTTTTATGTTTCGTCAACACTTTTTTTTCAAAAACAGCAAATTCATTAATATTTCCGTTGATTTATACCAAAATAAGGGAAAATGCTGCGTTTTGAAAGAATTTAAGAAAAGATTGCTCCAATGTCAGGTGCACAGAATGAATCAACCCTTCCAAACAAAAATCTTCCTGTTTTAGACGCAGCACAAACCCATATTTTATATCTCATAAAGCTCAAAACCCTTTTCTACGCCTAATTTCTCCCCGTTCTAAATATTCCATGATTGCTCCCTCCATTTTTCCATTTTCAATGGTAATTATGCCAAATGTAGGGGTATGGCTATCTCTGGGTAACGATATGCTTCCCGGATTAAACAAATAAACCCGCCCGCTTCCATCGTTAAGGGGCACATGGGTATGCCCGAAAACAACGGCATCCGCTTCCTGTTCCTCTCCCCAATAGGCAATGGTATTCAGGTTGTAGTGCACCCTTTGCTTATGCCCATGGGTCAATAAAAAACGCTTGCCTTGTGCAGACACCAGCTTATGAGAAGGGGTGTCCCACCCATAATCGTTATTCCCTTTCACATAATGAAAGGGCAATCCTGAAAACAACGACTGCAGTGCTATGGCATCCTCATCATAATCCCCTAAATGGAATACCATATCCACCTTCTGCTCCAGTCTTTCTAACACAGCCTTGGCATTTTCAATCCGCCCATGGCTATCACTAAGCACTAAAATCTTCATTTTCCCAATTCCTTTTTCAGTAATACTTTCATTTTGCGCAGTGCTTTCCCTCTATGGCTGATGGCATTTTTCTCCTCTGGGGAAAGCTCCGCCATATATTTATCTTTTTCTGGAACATAGAAGATAGGGTCATAGCCAAAGCCATTTTCCCCCTTTACTTCCCAGCCAATAATCCCCTCCACGGTATCATAGCTGAGCAACCTTCTCCCATCAGGAAACGCAGCAGCAATACAGCTGACAAATCTTGCTGTCCTTTTTTCCTCGGGAACCCCCGCAAGCTTTTCAAAAATTGCACGAAACCGCTGGGGATAAGGGGTATCCTCCCCCATAAATCTGGCGGAATATATTCCCGGCGCCTTGTCCATGGCATCAATCTCCAAGCCGGAATCGTCAGATAAGGTTATTTTTTGGCTGATTTCCATAATCTGTACTGCTTTTTTCATGGCATTTTCTTCAAATGAATTTCCATCCTCCACCACATCAAAGGTAATACCTGCCTCCTCCATAGACACAACCTTTACATTCATATCCGCTAAAATTGCGTTGATTTCTTTGATTTTCCCTTTATTCTTTGTTGCAAAAATAATCGTTTCCATTTTTCTGTCTCCCCCATCTTAATCGTTCAATTGCAAGCCGTCTAAAGCCATTTTTTGTATTTCCATTAAATCAAAAATTCCTTTCTTGCCAAGGCGAAGCATTTCCTCCAATTGTTCCTGCGAAAATGTTCCATGCTCCCCCGTTCCTTGCAATTCAATAAAGCCTGCACCATCGCTCATAATGATATTCATATCCACCTCTGCCGCCGAATCCTCTTCATAACAAAGGTCCAACAAACCTTGTCCCTTCAAAATGCCCACACTTACCGCGGTAATATAGTGGTGCATGGGCATTTTTACTAACATACCCTTTTCGACCAAGCTTTGACACGCCAATACCAGCGCAATAAATCCCCCTGTGATGGAGGCCGTTCTTGTTCCGCCATCCGCCTGAAGCACGTCACAATCCACGGTAATGCTTCTTTCGCCCAGCTCCCTCATGTCAACGGCACCGCGTAATGCCCTGCCAATTAAGCGCTGAATTTCCGTAGCTCTGGGGTTTAGCTTTAATTTGTTAATATCCCGCTTATTCCTGGTATGTGTGGCTCTGGGAAGCATTGCATACTCCGCCGTAACCCAGCCCTCACCACTGCCTTTTTTAAACGAGGGAACGCTTTCCTCCACCGTGGCATTACAAAGAACCTTTGTATTCCCCCATTCTATGAAAACAGACCCTTCTGCATAACGCGTATAGCCCTTCGTTATCTTAATTGGTCTTAGTTGGTCTTTCTCTCTTCCGTCAAATCTGTTCATTTATTTTTGTCCTCCTTTTAGAGAAGCGCTGATTTAATGGAGGGTGTGCAGATGGTCGAGGAAATTTTTCAATTGGCAAGGAAAAAAACGTAGGAATAGCAACGCTATTGCGAGGCTTTTTGACGCCGTCCAAGTGGAAAATTTACCAAGTACTTAGCTGTTCACACGGAATTAATCAGTGCTTCCTTAGCATTCTGTTTTTTATTATATCCTCTCTTTTCCTTTTTGAACAGAGTATTTTCTCCCGTTCTCCGCAGTCCTGATTCTCAACCCATTTGGTTGTATTTCCCTTTTTTTCTTTGTAGCTATGAACCAAAATTACCAAAAATAAACGCAAATAATTCGTAAAAAAATAATAATACTAATTTTATTACTGAAAGGAGGATTTCCATGGATGCTTTCATTCGCAGAACAATGATTTTTTTAATTGGTGGTTTCGGCTATTTTAGCCTTGAGGTTCTATACCGTGGTTACTCCCATTGGAGCATGTTCCTAGCAGGGGGCATTGCCTTTTTATGCTTGTTTTGTTTGTTTACCTCTACCTTCCCTCTGCCATTTTGGGCTCGCTGTGTTGCAGGCGCAGTGATTGTAACCGCCATCGAATTTGTTGCTGGGATAGTTGTAAACAAATGGCTGGGCTGGCACGTTTGGGATTATTCCAGGCTGCCCTACAATTTTGGGGGACAAGTTTGCCTATTATTCAGCATAATTTGGCTGATTCTTTGCATCCCAATCGGTTTTTTTGCCCGCGTGCTTAATCAAAAAATATTATTGTTGCACAATCTCTATTCTTTGAAAAACAAAGAATTTTTACGCAAAAAAATACATCAATAATTTTTTTCCCATTCAATTTTCGCCCTCTAAAAAACGGCAAAAGAAAGGCACTACAAAGA
>JAQUSU010000123.1 GCA_028710085.1 Anaerotignum sp. | reverse complement strand
CTGCCTGTCACACGGCATTTTGGAGGCAAGCCAAAAACCAAATGAATATCTGATGCTTTTTTGGTATTTGCATTTAATACTAACTCATCAATTTTCATAGTCAAAGTCCTCTACATTGGTTATTCTCTTCGCTTCATCTACAGTAGTGACACCTTCCAAAACAAGCCTTTTGCAGTTTTCCGCCAAGGAAACAAAGTTTTCATCCTTACGGATCATTTCCGCCAATTCTTCTCTTTTTGCGCCATTGGAAATGGCATTTTTTATTTTCTTGTCCAGCACTAAAATTTCAAAAACACCAATTCTTCCTCGATAGCCTGTGTTAAAGCAGTGGGGACAGCCTGCGCCTCGATAAAAGCTGTACTCGTTATTAGGTGAAAGACCTAAGCTGTATAGCTCCTCCTCTGAGGGGGCATATTCCTCACGGCAATAGGGGCAAATTTTACGCACAAGCCGCTGGGATACAACGCCGTTTAATGCACTGGAAATAAGATATGGCGCCACCCCGATATCCAAAAGGCGATCCAGCGTTGCAATGGCACTATTGGTGTGAATGGTTGATAGCACTAAATGCCCTGTGATTGCAGCTCTCATGGCAATTTCCGCAGTTTCGCCATCACGAATTTCACCTACTGCAATAATATCAGGGTCCTGCCTAAGAATTGCTCTTAAGCCACCGCTAAAGGTCATTCCTATTTTTTCATTGATTTGCACCTGATTAATCCCCGAAATATTATATTCCACAGGGTCCTCAAGGGTAATCAAATTGCTTTCTTCTGTATTTAATTCACGAATCATTGTATACAGCGTTGAGGTTTTCCCCGAACCCGTAGGTCCAACAATCAAAACAACGCCACCGTTTTTTTGTCCAATGAGCTGCATATATTTTTCCAAATCTTCGTCCTTAATGCCAATTTTTGTTTTATCCAAAAGCTGTGTATTTTTATCCAGCAGACGAATAACAAATTTTTCACCATAAATTGTGGGTAACGTAGACATACGCAAGTCAATTTCCGCTTCTTTCACTTTGGCATTGGAACGGCCATCCTGGGGGATTCTGCGTTCTGTAATATCCATGCCTGCCATAATTTTTAATCGGGATATAAGGGAGGCCTGCAAGTCCTTGGGCACCGTCATAATATGGCGAAGCAAACCGTCAATACGCATTCTTACCCTGACTTCTTTCTCATGAGGCTCAACGTGTATATCACTGGCATGTTCGCTCACCGCCCATTCGATTAATGAATTTACCAAGCGTACGGTAGGTGCCGATTGATCCTCGCTATCAATGACATTGGAGGTAAAGGAATCCGTCAAAACAGAGTCAAAGGAAACTTCATCCATTTCCCGTTTCATATCCTCAATTGCTTTTGTGGCACTTTCGTTTCCATAGAGCAGTGCAATGTTTCTTTGTATAGACTCCTCCGTTGCAATCAGCGGCACAATACGCTTTTGGCTTACCGCCTTCACATCCTCCAATGCCATAAAATTGAGAGGGTCACTCATGGCAACATATAATAAATTGCCCTCCAGCTTTACTGGGATAAGGCTATAGTTGTATGCTAATTTTTTGGGGATTAATTCTGAAAGAGCACTTGGTATTGGTGATTTTGACAAATCAATGGAATCCAAGCCTAATTGAAGCTTTAACGTTTGAATCAGCTGTTCTTCCGTAATAATTTCTTCTTCTATGAGCTCTTTTCCTAATCTATTTTTTGTTTCCTTTTGTTTTTTTAGGGCATTTTCCAGCTGTTCATTTGTGATTACACCGGTTGCAACCAGCATATCACCTAATCTTTTAAATTTCATTCTTCCCCCCCTTTCTTTTGTAGTTTGCTTTTAATCAATTTATCGGTCGAAAATAGAATTCATAGCTTTTCTCCAAAGCACTGTCCTCTTTGCTTTGTATCACATAACTCCCGGAAAAAACCCCATCTTTATAGTCCAATATATACGAATCAATTTTCATTGATGTATAAATTCCTCCGTTTAATAATGCTGCCAATGGTGCATCTTCAGCATCATCCATCTTTTCATTCGTCAGGTTTAAGTATAGCCAGCCATCCTTAAGCAGGAAGTGTCCGTTTCTAACGGAATAATTTGCATTAGTAAATTGAACTGTCCCGTCAGCTTGCTCCGTAATATTTGATGAAAACCTTAAAACATCCGACAGGGCTGTATCAACCGTAGCTGCCAGCACATCGCTTTCGGAAAGAAACAATGACTTTTTGTAGACACTTGCCGCGGTATTCACACCGGTTGCAACTCCTATTGTCAAAAGAGAAATAATTAATAATGCCACAATGGATTCAAAAAGGGAAAAGCCCTTTCCATTACAAAGCTTTCTTAAGGTTTCCATTCTATCCCCTCCGCCTTTGCTTGATAGGAGGTTAAATCGCCCTCATTGCCAAAAAAATTAACATCGTAAGTATATGTATGCCCATCACTTAGCCTTTTTATTGTAATCTCCCCTTTAAAGGAAGCATCCTGTTTTTCCACAACAGCCAGCTCATCACGATAATTTTTATCGACGTCTTCAATCTTTTGATTCATTCTTACAGCTGCAGCAGATACTTCCGCCAAAAGCATGGCTGAGACTGTTAAAATAAGAATGGCAACCAAGGTTTCAATAATGGTTTCCCCTTTTGTACCCAGCTTTTCCTTCATGTATTTCAAGGGAGCACCCCCTTTGTAACTGTTCCAGCATCATAAGTGATTTGGGTATTAATTGTATACACCGTAATATCATAGGTTTTTGTTACCCAATCCCATGATATGGTTCCGTCCTCCTCTTCAACCAGCGTATAAACCTCATGCGTATCTGCATCAGCTTTAACAACGACATCTGCAAGCTCCTTTGATGGAGCATTAACGTTCGCTTTAAATACCACAGTCATTGCATTATTATCCTCTGTACTGTCGTTTATCGTCAGGGAACAGGTAATGAGGTAGGTATCCGAGTTTAATGCCATACTGACCTTAACAGCTTCCATTGAGTCTCCGGAAATCACAAACTCTTTGGTCAGCACAGGATCAACAGACTCCGGCTTCTTATACTGGGTATGGGAGGTAAACGCTTCATAAACCATATCCTCCAAATCCGCCCTTATTCTGGCTTCCACACCGGCATCATATTCCATTTCCTGGCGAATTTCCGGATTATCTCTATGCTTCTCAGGTCTGATTTCTAAATGCTCTCCTTGGCATTCATAAACGGTATTTGTTTCCCAACCGGTAAATTCTAATCCGCCAAAAATATCGCGCAGAAGATTTGCCGCGGAGCTGACAGCGAGATATTCCTTTTGATTGCTTTCACGCTGGCGCAATTTATCCCCATTTGCCGTGGCTGAGCTTAAAATAACCGAGGCAACCATAAAGCAAACGAAAAAGAGCATTAAAGCAAGTAAAATAGAGGCGCCCTTTTGATTCTTTAATTTTTTTTTAAAAATTTTCATAAAACACCTCTATTCAAATATTTAATGTACATAGGTAAACTTGTTATTGTCATACTCAAATACATATTCTTCTGAGCTGTTCTTATTATTTCGTATTGTCACTGTATCTAAAGCATC
>JAQUSU010000054.1 GCA_028710085.1 Anaerotignum sp. | reverse complement strand
GAAATCTGAAGGTGTCCTTCCACATCGTTTTGAGGATTTATTAATACAAGAAAAGATGTTCCCTCAGCATCAACTCTGGCATAGGACTCTACACCGGTACCGAGGTCATAAGGTTCAAAACCGTCTGCAATAAGCGCTTCACGGTATACGTCAAGTCCTTCTTCTGTTACATCAGAGTAGTCAACGGTCACAAGGCCTTCAGGATTCATAAATGCCTGGTTAGGAGTAAAGCCTTGAAGCGGAGTTATACCATCCAGTTCAACAGGCCACTGTACTACAACATCTTCAGACGCTTCCTCAGCAGGCAAACAAAGAAGAAACAGCTTAATCGTAGAATCCTCTACATTCCAACCAACTGCCAAGCTGACTTCTCCATCAACCTTAGTGAAAACATTACCATTTTGAGGTTCATAGGTAAAACCCGCTTCCACAAGTTCATTTGAATAAGCTTCAAGCTGTTCTTCCGTTACATTTTGAAACTGCATTGTGGTCGTGCTTTCATCAACTACCTCCAAGTATTCAATTGGACTTGCAGTAAATGCGGGAACTTCAGAAAACTGAGCAGGCCATTGTGCGCTAGCAACCTCTTCTGCACCGCCACAGGCGGTCATTGCAAAAATACATAGAATTAACGTCAAAGCCATAACTAATTTACCTTTTAATTTCATTTTTTGTTCCTCCTAATATAAATAATACAAAATAGTTGTACTGGCTCTGGTGCCAGCTTACATCCGAATGACCTTTGTTACCCTGCAAATCCTACATTTTATTCAGCATCGGTATTTTATCAGCGATTTTTGTGGCTAATAATGTTGGTGCGTCCTCACCGCAAAGTTTCCCGCAATGGGGCTTCCCTAAAATAATCTGCATTCTTATAAAGGGTGTGAATTTCCTTTTTTGATTTTCCTTTTCGTTTCACAAAAAGAATAATCCCAAGTATAGGAAGCACCATAATCACCCATCCTAAAATTGTTGCAACAATTCCGATATCCTCTTCCGCCGCTTCTGAGGTCACGTCACCAGTATCCTTGGTATCGTAATCGCTTCCATTAAAAGCTTGTGCCTTTACAGCTTCAAAAGCTTCATCCACAATTCTTATGGGGTGAATCAGCCCTTTGTTTAACTGTAGCATAATAATTACGCTATCCGTAGAGGAGGACAAGGGACTTTCCGTGTAAGCAACAACCTGACCATTTTCAAAATAAATCTGCCCTTGGAAGCCAAAGGTCCATATGCCGCTGTTGCTTTCATCTAGCTTGGCACCATCTTGCATTGTAATTTTGACAGTTACATCCGTAGGCAAGGTTCCCATTCCGGGGTTAATAAACTGGAAGTTAAAACCATCGCAATCCTCATATCCGCCAACAAGCTGATCTATTTTATACTCAATGCATAGTGTTTTTCTCCATACTGCTAATGCCCCAACAAAGCTCATAGCCTTCACTGGTTTCTACGATGCCGCATTTTCGGGATTTTACCTTAAAGCTTGCACCTACCTCCCAGTCTTCCATGAGCTGATAGGCTCCATTTTCATCGGAAACACGAAAATTGGATATGCTCATTTCACCTAAGTTTTCGATGGGAATATAGCCCTCAGCGCCTTCATTAAAATCACAATTCCATGTTTGGGTGATATATGCCGAGCCATCCCCAATAATTCCGACATCAACATTTATATCAGATACATTGCTTACTGCATAAGCGGCTTGGGGCAAAAGAGCAAAAAACAAAAGTGTACAAAGTATAGGCAAAATGATTTTTTTGTCATAGAATGCCTCCATTTTTCAACCGTCTACATTTCTTTCTTATTTCATATTGGGCATTGCTGATTTTTGAACCTAAGCTTCTAAATAAGCACGATTGGAAAATCCAAGAATTCCGGCAATCATTGAGACAGGGAACATGCGGATCGCACGATTTATTTTTGTCACGCTATCGTTATAAATCAGCCTGCTGGTACGAACCATATTTTCATATTGATTCACACCATCCATTGTTTTCAGGTAGGTACTGTCTGCCTTTAAATCCGGGTAGCTTTCGGCAACTGCCATGATTTTCCCCAATGCCTCTGCAATCATATTTTCCTGTTTTGTTACATCGTCAGGCGAGGAGTCTTTTGTGATAGATCGCCTAGCTTGAATGGTTTCTGAGATCGTCTTGTATTCATGGTCAGCATATCCCTTCGTTAAATCCAAAAGGGAGGTCAACGCATCCCATCTTGAGGATAACTGAACCCCAATTTGTGACATGGCATTATTAATGTTTTCATCCATTACCACAAGGGAACGCTGTACGGATATGATCCAAAAAATAAGCATCACAAGAATGACTACGGATGTAATTATGTAATACATAAATTTACCTCCAATTTTTTCAAAGAACCATCCAAAAGGAGGATTCCTTTTCTATTTACTATTTTTAATTACCGGTATAAGGCTCTGAAAGCTGTGTTAAATAGTCCTGCCATACAGGAATCAATTCATCAAATGCTGCGGAGAGCTCATTCATGTAAGCTTCGTCTATACTCTCTGGGTTATCAAGGTCAGCTTTCGCTATTTCCATAATCGCAAGGCTTGCGTCCAGCTCTGAGCTGAAGGCTTCATCTTCCATCCAACCATTTGTTGTTGCTAAATCCGAAGCTTCCATTACTATGTCATAGAGCTGGTTGTATTTTTCTCCCACAGCCGCAATTCCTGTACCTTCTTCTGCCGAGGCATCGTAAGCCGCTTGATCTGCGATTACCTTATTAAGCTCTGTAATGGTAGTATCTAAGATCGGCTCTATCGTAACCATATCTTCATCTGTATACCCACCCATATCAAGAATATCCTGATGAGCGGCTTTCATTTGTTCAATTGGTGCCTTCAATGCATCCAGCACAACCTCAACCTCTGCAGCAGTATCTCCTTCTAAGTAACCCTTATCCTCATAACAACCGCGGATTTCTTGTAATAAGGAATCTGCTTCATCGAACTTTGCCTGAACTGCGGCATTGTTTTCATCGTTTTCACCGCCGCCACAGGCAACAAATGCAAATGACATAACAACAGCCAAAATCAATAATAATGTTTTTTTCATAGTTACAATCCTCTCTGTAATAAGTTTGATTTTTGAACTTTATACTAAAATCATAACAAATTTATCCAGAAAAAAATGCCGTCTGCATGAAATGATACTTTTTCGTAATGAAACGACTATTTCAACTTATTACTTTATGGTATAATGTGTAGAATTATAGGTTAGGTGGGTTTTTATGCTGAAAATAGCTATTTGCGATGATAATATATCAGATCTCTCAAACACGGTTTCCATTATCGGAGACTATCAAGCTTTGCAACGAGATAAGAATAAAATCCAGTTTACAGCATTTCAAAGTGCTGTTGATTTAATTGCAGCCATAGAGAGTGGGCATCAATACAACCTGATTCTATTGGATATTTTAATGCCTTTCATGACGGGAATGGATGCTGCCAAGGAAATACGGCAGTTCAATCAGGATGTTAAAATTATCTTTATGACCTCTTCTCCTGAGTTTGCCGTGGAGTCTTATTCCGTGGATGCGTATTATTACGCACTAAAGCCAATTTGGAAAGAAAAGCTGTTTATCCTTTTGGATAAAGTGATTTCCGAAACAGAAATCCAATTGGGTGCAAGTTTTTTGATAAAAAGCAAGACGGGGTTGACTAGAATCTATATCAAGAGGCTAGAGTTCGCGGAGATTATTGGAAGAACAATACTCTACCATTTAGTAGATGGCTCGGTATTAGAGGCAATTGGTTCTATGTCAGAGCTTGAAAAGGAGCTGCTCTCCACCCCTAGCTTTATAAAAACGCACCGTTCTTATATCATTAATATGGAACATATTGACACAATCAGTCAAAGGGAAGTCATCATGCAGTCACTTGCCGTAGTGCCATTGGCAAAGGCTAGTTATCGAACTGTAAAATCAGCTTACATCACACTTGCATTTAAGGAGTAACATATGGACTATTTAAGGTCGTTCTTTAGTTTTATTTTCGCTGTAAGCGTGATGTATCTGCTTCTGGATTGCGAAATCAAATACAAGAAAAATTGGTATTTCCTAGGGATTTTTGCATCTGTCGTGATTGGTATTGATGTCTTTCTTCTGATCCATTATGGATATACCTTTTTTATGAAGGGATATCCTCTTCTTGTTCACCTTCCAGTATTTTTTGCCTTTGTTTTCATATCAAGCTTTAAAGCAATCAAGGTATTTTTTGTTCTTTGCACTCTTATTGCTATAAGCACATCATTCTCCTTAGTAGGGCTGATTGCTTCTTATTTTTTTGATTCCAGCAGGACAGTCGTCAATATTGTCAGCTATATCCTGTATATTCCGATCTGGTTGATTATTATTAAACATATCCGTCCCACCTTTCTTTATATGATGCGCAACACGGATAGTAAAAGTTGGGCTGGATTTTGTTTCATACCTCTTTCCTACAGCATTATTCTCTATTCCTATTCCAGATATAACTTGGACGAAGTGGAAATCGAACGAGTTCTCATGTTCGCTGTATTGTTTTTCGTGTTGGCTTTTTCAGCTTATTATATGATTTTTAGGTTCTTTTGGCTGACCAGAGAACAGCTCACCTTGCAAAGCGAGCAATATTTATTAATGAATCAAGTAGCCGCTGCGCAGCTTCAATTTGAAGCTTTGGAAGAATCACAAGAAAAAATAATATTATACCGTCACGATATGCGGCACCACTTGAATCTGATTAATTCTTATCTTGAAGATAACAATAAGGACGCGGCGCAAAAATATATTACAGAGGTGGAGGAAAGCATTGAAAATGCGACGATTGAAAAATATTGCAGCAATTACACGGTTAATTTGATTCTATATTTTCATATTATGCATGCAAAGAAGGAAGAAATAAAAGTAGAAACTCATATTATTCTCCCAGAAAAAAATGCCGTATCGGATATGGCTCTTTGCATTATTTTTGGAAATGCCTTAGAAAATGCAATCAATGCTTGCAAGGGCGTTTTGAACACAAATGATAGATTCATAAAAATCGTCTGCAAAAACAAAAATAATAAGCTCTTCATACAAATTACAAACAGCTACGAAGGTAGTGTGGCGTTTGCAGAGGAACTACCCATAAGCACAAAGGAGAATCATGGGCTTGGCACGAGGAGTATTGCAGCGGTAGCACAAAAATACGGCGGTATGTATTCCTTCACGGCTGAAAATGGAGTCTTCACCACAAGCATCATCTTGTAACAAAGCAGCACTGTACACACACCCATAAAAATAGAGCAAAAACAGCCGCTTTTCAGCTCGTTTTTGCCCTATTTTTGCTTTATAGCCAGTTGTCTTTAATCCCTCTTATTCGTGTTCACAATAACATTTCGCCATCAGAATTCCGCTTCTATGTGCCATGAGAAGACAGAAATGCTATCGTTAGAACCTGCGCAAGTCTTGAGGGAATCTTCAATTTCAAAAATCTACGCTATGACAGTAGCTATTACGTTATTATGAATATTTTCAAGACTTAAAGAGCCTTTATCCTTTTATTTATGTTCTTTCAGGTAATTTGCTACCCTCTCTTCGGCGTTGGCTCGAATATTATAATAATAGAAAGGATAATCAAAGCTGTGGAAAATACCTTTGCCGAACAATGCACCTCCCGGTGCGTATTGATCCACATTCACTGTACTGCAGACGATGACCCCCTTTGTTTTATCAATCTGGGCATCGGCGAACTTCATCACCTTTACATAGGTACCGTCCGAATTGGTAACCACCGAACCATCTTTGCCCAGTTGCAAAGAACCAAGGTTATCAGTCGCAAGCGCCACTGTTTCGTCGGTAGTCCAGCTAATGGGGTTAATAACATGTGCGGTGGGCAATACAACACCGTTAGTGCCTTCAATGACGGGAGCCTGGGTGTTGTAGGAAATAATAACCCCTGTGTCTCCGGCACCAGTGGCAAATTTCAGATTGGGGTTTTCGCTCAGATACTCATCCGTAATGGAATAGCCGATGACATAGGCGGCAACCATGCGTTTGTAGACATCCGGGTGTTCTTTCATGTAATCTTGTAAGAGATAGATCATAACATTGGAACCTTGGGAATGGCTGGCCAGAATAAAAGGACGGCCGTTGTTGTAATGCTCAATATAATATTCAAAGGCCGCTGTGGCATCCGTCAGAGGCGCCCCTTTTACAATATCCTGCTGCTCCTCAAGTGGCATTTGAAGGGTAGCAGCGGCATCATCCTGACGGTAGTAGGGAGCATAGATATCGGCTATGGTTTCAAAGGCTGTAGCCTGTCTGTCATAAGCCAGTTTTGACTGCTTAAGCATGATAGGATTGTCAATTTCACAGATAATGGGCTCGTCTGCATTCACCTTGGCCCAGGCGGTTGGGTACAGGTAGAATACATCCACTTCTTTGGTTACTTCTGTGGGAAGGTTCAACCAGTGTGCGCTCTGGCTATAGTCTGTGGGCACGATGGCATCAGCGGTTTCCGTCTGTCCTTTGTCATCCTTTGCCGCGGTGCATCCGGCAACAACTGTCAGGCAGCAAATTAATAGTACTAGGGGAATGGATAGATTTATTTTTCGTTTCATTTTAATCTCCTTTGTCAGTAAAGTGGACTGTCAATATTCATTTTAGTGGAAAATGCGTATAAAGTAGATAATAAATTGAACTCTTTACGCAACGCATTAACCACCATTTCAAAGGGCTCGCAATGTATTAAAAATCCAAATATATCTGTATATTTAATAAGGAAAATTAAATCGTTTTTATATAAACAAAATCCTCCTATCATCCGAAGGCTATTTTTAAGACTTAATATTTTTAATTATATTTTTATAAGCATTAATGTATACTATCGCATCCATGTTATAAGCAACACCATCAAAACCATCTTCGAGGTATTTCTTTGCTACTTCCTCACTGCCAGCGTAAATTAGAACAAATTTCCCCGCTGCCTTGCAAGCTTTTACAACACGATCAAACGCATGAACAATCTCAGGATCATTAAACTGACCCGGTTTACCAAAGGAACAAGAAAGATCATAAGGGCCTATAAAAATACCATCTACTCCCTCAATAGCGGTAATCTCTTCAATATGTTCCAAGCAACCTAATGTCTCACACTGTGGAATAATCATGGTAGTCTTATTACAAAACTCAAAATAATGGTTAATATCTGCGGCAAACTCCTCAAACCCGAATCCACCCGCACGAGTGGGTGCAAATCCACGCATTCCAACAGGATAATATTTTCCATATTCAACTAATTTTTGAACCTCTTCTACTGAATTGATACAGGGAACAATTAAAGCTTTGGCACCGATATCCAACATTTTCAAAACGGAAGGCCGTGTTGCATCCCTAATGCGAACAAAAGGAGCAATTTTACGCAATTCCGCTGCACGAATAAAATTTGCTGAGCTCTCAACATCAAAAGGACCATGCTCCGTATCTATAATAAAGAAGTCAAGGCCAGAAAGGCCGAGGCATTCCACAGCAGTTGACCCTCCTATTTCAAAGAAAGTTCCCACAACTTTCTCCCCATCTTGTAGCTTTTGTCTTATATCTTTACTCATTGGCTATTCCTCCTACTCATATTCTGGATATAATCTTTTTCCACCCTAAAAGAAACCTTCAAACTGAATATCTTTATTTTACATCAGTTTGAAGCTCTGCACAAGCTTTTGGAAACTCCCACTAACCACTATCTTCACAAACCTCAAACGCAGGAATTGAGCTTGCTAACGCCCCCAACTATTCTTTTTAGAAAAAAACTGAAAAGTCAGTACAGTAACAAAACTTTAAAAACTGAATAATATTTAAAGAGATCAATTTATAATTAACTATAGGAGGAGACTATGAGCGTTTATTTTGACCCAACTGTGTATTATCCAGTCGATCCCGGGCCTTACGGAATAACAGCCGCGGATTTCACTGGCACTGGCATTATGGATTTGGCAATCGCATGTAATCAAAACGAATCTGTTACAATATTGCTGGGAAATGGTAACGGCACCTTTAAACCCGCAGTAACTTATCCTGTTGGGATCAATCCCACCAGTGTAACAGCAGCTGATTTTAATATGGACGGCTTTCTGGATTTGGCTGTAACAGACTCAAATGGCGGTGACATTGCGGTGCTTTTCGGCTATGGAGACGGCACGTTCCAAGCTGCAATTGCATTGGCCGCAAGTCCGAACCCGATAAACATTGTATCCGCCGATTTCAGGGGGAATGGTAATATGGATCTGGCCATCACAGATGCAGCCAGTAATTTCGTAGGAGTATTTCTCGGAAACGGAAACGGTACTTTCCAAGTAATGGTTACCTATGCCCTCAGCGCTCCATCCGATGGAATCGTAGCAGCTGATTTTAATGGTGACGGCATCATTGACTTGGCGACAGCCTGTGGTGATAATCAAATTAATGTTCTGCTGGGTAATGGTGATGGCACCTTTATGGCTGCAGTACCCTACCCAGCCGGTACCGGCATTATGTATATTTCGGCGAACGACTTTAACGGTGATGGGAATATAGACCTTGCGGTAACAAATTATGATACGAATACTGTCGCAATTCTGCTTGGAAATGGCAACGGCACTTTTCAAGCTCCAACGTTTTTTCCTGCCGGTGGTAGCGGCACAAGCGGAATTACCTCCGCAGACTTTAACGGTGATGGAAAGATAGATTTGGCTGTAACAAACGTGGATAGCAATAATGTCGCCATATTGTTAGGAAACGGTAATGGTACGTTTCAAGGAGGACAATTCTTTTCTACAAACAATTATCCTGCAAACATTGTTTCTGCCGATTTTAACATGGATGGTAAAATAGACTTAGCCGTGATTGATTTTTACTCCAATGATGCCGGAATACTCATCAATAAAACATCGACCCGAGGTATCTGTTTTTCCAATACGGAAGCCATATTTTGAGATTTCGAATGCTTCTAAATTATGTAATGCCTTTACAGTAAGGGGAGAAACTGAATTGGTTGACATTCACCAGGAAGTTGACTGGACAATTTTAATCTATGCCAATGGCAACAACGACCTTGAACCAGAAATGCGACAAGCCATGCTTGATGTAGAAAAAGTGGGGTCAAACGCTCATGTTCATGTGGTAATGCAAATCGGCAGAGCAGAATATGAGCTTGTAAAACTGTTTCGGCCTGACATTGATTTAAAAGATCAAGATTGTTGGAGCGGAGTTCGCCGCTACTATGTTCACAGGGGCAAGTCAGAATTGGTAGAGGATTTAAAATACGTCAATATGGCAGATCCCAAGCAGTTCTATCATTTTATTCAATGGGGAATGCTTTCTTATCCTGCTAAAAAATATATGTTGATATTGGGCGGACATAGCTATCACTGTATCGGTATGTTGACCGATTACAGCGGGGAGACTCCATACATCATGGGAATTCCTGAAATGGTGAAAGCCACCAACATGGCATCAAGCAAAATGGGTAAAAAAATCGATATTTTATTATTGGATACCTGTTGCTCTAATTCATTAGAATTAATTTATGAATTTGGAAAGGACGAGAATTATGCCGTTCAAAATGTCATTACCTATATAGCGAATGGACCGATAGAAGGATTGCCTTATCATAGTATCATTAAAATAGTACAAGCAAACAGCAATATAAACGATAACACCTTACTAACAAAGGAAATCATCGAAAATCTATCGTATCATTTAATTTCATTTGAAATTGATCATAAAAAGCTTCGAGAGATTAAGCAGATGTTTCATGAAAAAACCTTAGAATACCTTTCAAAAAGCGCAGAAGATGATCAAGATTATAAACAAAATTCTTTCATACAAAAGAACATTCTTCAGTACATTTCTGACAATTCACCTCCTCTAAGCATTTACTATAAAAGGGGGCGAAAGGATACCTGTTCATTAATAACGGTAACAACCAGTGTGGCTTATCATCTAAAATTAATGACCCACTATTATAACTTAGGTTTTATTCAGGATAATTGTTGGGCTAGTTTACTAAATGATCAACCAGCAGATATAAATAGGATATTTGCAATGCAAAAGGAGGAGCGTCTAATCCCTCTTGAGATGAGTCCTCAAGAGGTTTATGAAAGTATTTCAATCATGAATCCTGACCTAGACGATGCCCACATACGCAATATACTCGAAAAACTATATTGCTATAAAAAGTGGACACTATAAAAAATTATGAGATTTTTAATATCCTGCTGCACAAAGCCTACGTGACCATTTCGTTCCCAAACTCCAACAAGGGATGCACGCAGGCCTTTCCTTGGTTTGAATACCGCAAAATAGAACGAATCTGCTTTAGATACGTTTCTTTACTCCAATTATAAGCTTGCCGTTAAATTCAATTCCTTATTGAGTACCTTTTTCTATGTCTTTCCACGAAATTTTAAAGCTATTAAGCCATAAAACGATTGCAATAATTAAAGATATTCCAATGTTTAACGCTAAACCAAACGGAAAAAGCACTAATGCAAAATAGTGAATGGCCGCAGCCACACCGCATAACGCAAACATAAGAAATACCATAGCTGTACTACTGCCATTCTGGGCATATTGAAACTCTTTATAGAAAGGCAGTTCTTTCTTTGAAAAACGGAAAATGGTGAGCATTAATATTAACATGTTAAGAAAAATCAAAGCCAAGTCTGGTATGATTCTTAATCCAAAAATACAAATGAAAAGGAGGCTCATAAACAAAAAAGTTGGCACAATGTATTTATACAAGAAGCCTTTGAATGCACCCTTTAATACCACTGCCGGATTTTCAACAGGGAGTGCCTTGTAAATCCATGCTCCTTTGTAATTTTGACTTAAACTAATCAATGGAAACAGCGCAGCAAGAAGCGCAATTGAAATGTACAAATAAAGATAATATCTTCCTTGGGATATTTCTGCAAATATTTCCGAAAACGACACCCCTCTTCCGATCAAGTTAAGCATAAAAATAAATGGAAAAGCCACTGACAAAGCCATATTGGGATATATCCTAAGTTTCAATTTTCTTTCATTGTCCAACATTTGCAACGTAAACCTAAAAAAGACTTTCTCAATGGGATTATGGCAAATGATGTTAGATACCATTCGTCGCAACGATGCATTTCCCTTTGTCTTTCTCTTTGAACTGCCACCGTTAAGTTTCTGAAGATTCCTTTCAAACCGAGGTGCAACAACCATAACATATAACGTTACAGCGATTATCGGCACAATGATTCCAACAAGGCTAAGCACAACGTAATGGCTGTTATAGTCATGCTCAATAAGAATACTAAAAGGAGCAGCAAACCATGCTGAGGGCAGCAATAAATGCCACCAGTTTGGGGTTACGCTTATATTCAGATCAGCAAAATTAAATACTCGCCCTATCAGCTGATACATCACTGTCATGGAAATTGTCAGAGCAATTTGAAAATAGTTTATGATGTCTTTTAACTTTTCGCCGCTAAAAACAGTAAGAATTACATAGTAGAAAAGTGATGTAAACAAAATTACAAATCCGCAGATCAGTATAATTTCAAAAAGCAACACAAGAAAAAACAAGAATCCATATCGAAAAAGGCCTATCGCGAGCGCTCCCGCTGTTATGGCCAATGTAATGCTAAAAAGATAAACAACGATATGAATTAATTTTGCGGTACTTAATGTTTTAGCATCTACCGGTCTAGGCAAAAGAATGTTTTTATCATCAATGTCAAGAAGGACAGATGAAAAATCCGATATCATCGTTGTCATAAGCATAAAAATAAGCATGCCCATGATAATATTCATTTTTAAAAATAATGAAAACGGAGGCAACATAAAAATCCCAATAAAAATACCCATAAATGCATAAATCAGCAATCCTGATCGAAAGGAATTCTTAGATTCATCACTATTTTTTCCATTCATCATAATTGTGGGAACTCTTCGTTCATCCATAACAAATTTTATTTGCAGAATTTTTCTAAGTAACGGGTAATCAATTCCTGCAAATTTGAAAATGAACTTTATTTTATCTAAAAATTTTAAAATAGTAAATTCTTTCATTTTTATCCCTCATTTAAGACAGAAATAACCGTTTGGGCGATTTCCTTATACTGATTAAATCCTGTCAGCTGATTAAATATTTCTTCAAGTGAACCTTCGCTGCTTTTTTTCTGCAGTTCTAAAAACGTACCATCTGCTACAATTTGACCATCATTAATGAGAATAATTCTATCGCTAATTTTTTCCACAACTTCTAATATATGCGATGAATAGAAAATGGTTTTCCCTTCGGCTGCAAGCTCTGAAATAATCTCTTTAAAAATCATTACACTGTTTGCATCCAGCCCACTTAAAGGTTCATCAAAAAATAAAATATCGGGGTTGTGAATCAAGCTTGCAATAATAAGCACCTTTTGTTTCATGCCCTTTGAAAACGAAGAAATCCTGCTGTTGTAAAACTGGTCTAAACCAAACAGCTCCATGAGCCTTTTGGCCTTACTGTCAACCGTTTCATAATCTAACCCATATATCTCTCCAATAAAAGTAAGATATTCCTTTGCGGTAAGCGTATCATACATCTCCGCTGTTTCAGGAACATAACCAATTTTTTTCTTATATTTCACACTTCCCGATGATATATCTTCTCCAAATACCTTTACTTCACCTTGAAACCCGTCTAAAATTCCTAATAGGATTTTCACAGTTGTGCTTTTCCCCGCCCCATTGGGGCCTATGTAGCCAATGATTTGGCCACCCTTTATCTCCAGATTAATTCCTTTCAAAACCTGTTTATTTCCAAAATTCATCCTGAGATCTTTCATAGAAATCAGCGATTCGTTTAATAAATTCATGAATTGTTCCTCCCTTTCCATCCTGCCGTATTTCTACTATTTAATTCAATTATATACAAGAACGTCCATTTTCCGTTATGCTATACTCAAAATGTTTCCGAACTTCCAATAATTCACAGGATGCAATCCGTTTAAGGGTAACACCAAAGTTTATAAAATTCTATTGGCAAAATGAACAATTTTTTATTCAATAAACACGCTAAAAGTATGTTCATTTTTAAAAAAATAAATCCAGAACCTGGTATTAAACCAGTCCTGGATTTATTCATGCCTATATTCTGTGTCTGCCCATGGCAACCCCAGAACCTATTTCCTATTTTTTAAAGCTAATCCCTTTAAGAAATTCCTAAAGTATTTATCACCACACTCTTTATAATGCTTATGCCCTTCTTTTCTAAATAAAGCACTCAGTTCCCCTTTTGTTACATTTATTCCCGCTTCGCTAAATATATCAAGCATATCCTCACTGGTTAATGATAAGGCTATTTTCAATTTCTTAAGCATAATATTATTCATATTTTGATTATTCGTTATAGCCAAAACTGGTTTTTCAGCTTCCCCTGGTTTTTGTTCTTGTTCCCCTCTTTTGAATATGATAAATCCATTTAAAAATGACTCTAACTCACTGTTCTTGCATATTAAATTTTCTTCTGTTTCGTCCTCAGCTTCAACCTCTACATTGAAACTGTCCTTAGATTTTATGAGCATCTTCCTCACATCTTCTATTGTTAGTGCAATGCCTCCAGCTTTAAATATTTCCACCATATCTGTATCCTTTATATCTAGTGCATATCTTAATCTAATTAATATATCATTATTGTCCATCTATATATCCTCCCTTAATTCACAAAGATACCCTTTTTTCACGAAACAGCTTTTGGCGTTAATGATGCCAAGATAGTCTAATACTTTTACAAATCCTTTAAAGCTTCAACCCATTTTTCCAACGCTACATGATCCGCACTAACATCTTCTATTGTAAAATTCTCAAACCCAGCTATTCTTTTTCTTGCATCCTTTGCCATTTTTAAAACTTCTAAATTTTTTGTTTTTAATGTTCCTCGAATAGATTCATATAACACTGTATCATTAACAACGACAACGACTTCTTTACCTATATATTTCTTCAATTTGTTCAAAAGCATTCTCATAGCAACTTGTCCTACAATTGCTGGCTTCACATAATCCATTTTCACTGAATCCTTGCTTATGAGTTCCAAATCGTCATAAATACTATATTGAATTTCTATATCCTCACCCTCGTATAAGGATGCAATCCCTGCTAAATAAGCTTTAATCATTAGATACCTCCGTAAATTTATTATTCAATTCAATTTATGTTTCTTTCAAGCCTTGTTCAATGTCACACCTTAAACATTTATTCTAACTGTATTCTTGAAATAAATCAAATAAAATAAATTTTATTAGAACTATGACATACAATGCAGAACTAGGAGGGTAATAAAAATATATGAAAAATCTCAATGAAAGGGTGAGCTTTGGAAGGATACATTAAAAATTATCATAAAAGCACTCGACCCACGCTCTATTGCTTTTGTATTTGGCAAATAGATTTATTCATCTTGTAAATTTAATGCAATTGCCCCATCGCTTCGCTCATATAGTCTTTCGATAACCGTTGCAAACATGGCACACGTCAACATATACGATTCATGCCAATATATCAACAGAATATATTTACCCGAAACATAAGACATGCTGCGAGCTTTTTAACTCACAGCATGATAGATAATTGGATATGTCTTACTCTGACAACAACAGATACAGCACCTGTGCCATTCAGCTCTGGTGGTCGTGCTGTGTGGATTAAGCTTACCTGCATCGCCGCTGATCGTTCCGGTCGCAACAAAGGTTGTGATAGGTTCTCTTGCCCAGTCAGCAATTTGCGAAGCATCGGAGAAGTCGGAAATCGTCTTGCCGGAATCTCCTTGTGGAAGCCGACCCATAACCTTTAGGGCGTTGTAGAGCAAAGCGAACATTTCCTGTCGGGTTATCACTTGATTCGGTGCAAATTTATTATCGCCTATGCCACTTGTAATGCCCTTTGCCTTGGCCGCCGCAAGATAGCCTGTGTAGTAGGTATTTCCCGCATTCGTGAAATTATCCGCAGAGTTTTTATCCTCTTCGATATCATAGGCTTTCATCAGCATCACGATAAACTGTCCCCGTGTAAGGGTCGCATCCGGGCTGAATTTACCGTTCTCGGTGCCAGTGGCAATGCCTTTTTTAGCGATAAAGTTCACCGCGTTGTAATACCATGCGGCAGATGAAACATCGCTAAATGCTTCAGATAGAGCGGTTTCATTATATCCCTCAGCGTAATAGCTAAAATGTGTGGTAGTAAACACCACGCTTTTGGTCTTCGGGTCATACTTTGCATCCTTCATCTCGATAATATTACCACTGCCGTCGATATAGAAAGCGGTAATACCGTCGGGATTTTCCAATTCCTCTGCCGTAGGTGTGTAGAGAATAGAAACCGTCACCGGTTCATCCGCGTTATTCTACGCTGCTGTCTTGCCATCAATCGTCAGACTGAGAGAAACAATCGGGTGATTGCCCACCTTTTCCCGTGCAGCCTTGGGCAAATTAGCAACCTTTACCGTACCAATACTCACCTGTGCCTGACTGCCCGAGGTGATATCCATTCCCACAAGCATACCCGAGGACAGCGTGATTTTACCCACATTGGTTTTCATTGTGAACGAACCACTGCCGCTTTCCGCAGATAAGCCAGACGCAGGGATCCCAAGGCCATAGCTATTCATACCCGTAATTTGGGGCACAGTAACTTCAATTTCCTTACCACTTGCTATTTGTGTTGCGGTCAACTCCACCGATGCATTGCCCGCTTTTGTGTCGGTCTTGATTTCAGTCTTAATTGCACTGTCCCCACCGGTCACACTGGCTTCCTGCTTAGGGGTGGATGCACCGCCGCCGCCATGATTCACATCGGTTGAAGTGTGTAGGCTCACACCGGAATATGGCGCAAACCAGTATTCGGAGCTTTTATTTTTCAAAACATTGATTCCCACTACACCACTTCTCGTCAACCATTGTGTTGTCAGGCTGTCATCAGCATCCAAATTGTAGGGTGTAACCGTTAGAGCCTCTGCGCTGCCGATTAAAGCACTGCTGGTTCCATCGGTGACACGCACCACTGCGGATGCCCCCTCTACGTTGTCTGTAGCTATCGTAGTGATTAAAGCATTGTTTGCAATGACCGTCAGAGCTCCGTCCAGCCTAAGCTGGAAAAGATCAGAAGACATTCCGGCGAAAACCCTTCTGCCCTTTATTACGCAAACTCCACCGTCTCTGACGGATATTGCATAACCCATGGTTCCCGTGAACAGAATTGTACCGTCTGAAACAAGAAGTGACCCGTCTTTATAGGAATCAAGTGTGATACCTACGGAAGCGTTATTTTCCAATTCTGCACCCGATACGATCTCAAGGCTTCCCTCATTGGTAACAGAGAGCAAAGTCTTTTTTTCAACCGCACCAGTCAGTATAGCGCTGATTTAACAGTGACACCAGCTGGGATATCAAAATAAATTCTTTCTGTCACACCTGTTTTGCTGCCGCTCACTGTGACAGTGCTACCATTTACTTCACTGGAAAAACCCAGTGCGGTTATCCCGTTGGCAACGCTTTGTGCGGGGGACACATACGCCCCAACCTGGATTTTCAATGGGGTGCTGATGTTATTGGCTCCATCCTTGACTACCACATAAATATCCTTTGCTCCTGCGCTCAGCGTAACCTCTTTTCCTATGCTGCCGCTGTTATATGTACCCAGCGAAGTTCCAGCTGCAACTGTGTTCTTATCAGGTGCATCTGCATCCTTATCTACCTGTCCTAGTCGACCAAAATTGTAACACCACAGTATAAAATTTGCTTATGCAGCACAGCGTGCGGCATAAGGTGTAAGCCCTCCATTATAAGAGTGGGGTCTAACGTGGTTATGTTCCACATACACGAATTCATAAATTCCTCGATCCAGTTCATCTGGCGAATGAAAGGAATATAGGTTGAAATATTCATTTTTAAGTGTATTATAAAAACGCTCCATTGGCGCATTATCATATGGACAA
>JAQUSU010000053.1:7722-17089 GCA_028710085.1 Anaerotignum sp. | reverse complement strand
TCCTAAATCGTGAAGGAAAAGACCGCTTCTTAATTTTGGTTCAAACCATGTGGATTTTGGTGGCATAATTAAGCCTGCGTCAGCCACGCTCATTAATTCCTCCATGGAAGTGGGGGAAAGGGAGAAGGCAAGCTTCATTTCGCCGCTGTCAACCCGTTTTTCAAGCTCTCCTAAGCCGCGGATTCCGCCAACAAAGTCAATTCTTTTGTCTGTGCGGGGGTCGCCGATGGCAAGAATGGGTTCCAAAACCTCTTTTTGTAAAATAGAAACATCCAGACCCAAAACGGGGTCGTCGGAGATAAATTCATTTTTTGTCATAAGACAGTACCAACTGCCACCCAGATACATGCCGAATTGATGGGGCTTTTCAGGATGAAACTGACCGTCACCCTCATAGGGCGAAACCTCAAATTTTGTGGACAAAAGGGATAGAAATTCTTCGGCGCTGTGTCCGTTTAAGTCCTTCACCACACGGTTATAGTCCATAATTTTCAGCTCATCCGCTGCAAAAAGTACGGAGAGATAGTAGTTATATTCTTCTTCGCCTGTATATAATTCATTACGCTCTCTTCTTTTCAGACCAACCTTTACTGCCGAAGCGTTTCTGTGATGACCGTCAGCAATGTAGAGATTTTCAACGCTGCGGAAGGAGTCAACCAAAATACCGATTTCCGTATCGCTGTCCATGACCCAAACGGTATGGCCGATCCCATCTTCCGATACAAAATCATAAATGGGATTATTGGCGGCCTTCCAGCCTTCAATGATCATCTTAGCCATTTCATTCTTTTTATATGCCAAGAAAATCGGCCCTGTATTTGCATTTAAGGTGTCTACATGACGGATTCTGTCGGCCTCTTTATCTGCACGGGTAAGCTCGTGCTTTTTAATGGTACCATTTAGGTATTCATCAATGGAGGTGCAGGCAACCAGCCCTGTTTGGCTTTTGCCGTTCATTGTAAGGCGGTAAATATACAAATTGGGGAGTAAATCCTGCATAAAAATGCCCTTTGCAATCATGTCCTCCAAATTTTCCTTTGCTTTTTCATAAACAGCATCGCTGTAAACATCAATATTTTGGGGTAAATCCACCTCTGCTTTATCAATATGCAAAAAAGAATAAGGCTTTTCCTTTACCATTTCTCTTGCTTCTTCACTATTCATTACGTCGTAGGGTAGAGCAGCCACAGCCTCGGCATATTCCGCCTCGGGACGTATTCCCATAAAGGGTCTGATGGTAGCCATAAATTCTTCCTCCTTATTTCAGTAAGCGTACTCTGATCACGCTGTTGATGGCATACAAATCTCGAATAAAATCTTCTTCGTTTTCAGGCAAGCTATCACAAACAATAATGTTGTACGCCAGCTCTCCCTTTGAATTATTCACCAGCTTATCAATATTAATACTGTATTTTGTGAAAACAGCGGCTAACTGCCCAATCATATTCACTATGTTTCTATGTGAAACGGCAATACGAGGTTTTCCATTATAGGGAACGGTACAGTTGGGGAAATTTACCGAATTCTTGACATTTCCAAAATACAAATAATCTCTGAGGGCTTCTGCCGCCATAATGGCACAATTCTCCTCGGATTCAGGGGTGGATGCACCCAAGTGGGGTGTTACAATAATATTTTCATACCCAAGAATTTCCTTTTCGGGGAAGTCTGTCACATAGCGGGCAATGGTTCCGTTTTCCAATGCCGCCAAAAGGGCTGTCGTATCAACCAGACCGCCTCTTGCAAAGTTTAAGAGTCTTGCACCCGGCTTGGTTTTGGCGAACAATTCTTCATTATATGTATGCTTCGTTTTATCAGTCAGCGGAATATGTAGGGTAATATAATCGCATTTTGCCACTACATCCTCAATAGAGTCAGCCTTTTCCACAGAGGGAGAAAGGTGCCAAGCGGATTCCAAGGAAAGATAAGGGTCATAACCAATCACGTCCATGCCCAAGTCCAATGCTGCGTTGGCAACCAAAACGCCAATAGCGCCTAAGCCAATGACACCCAAGGTTTTTCCTAAAATTTCAGGGCCGACAAAGTTTTTCTTTCCTGCTTCAATTTCCTTGTCTAAGGTTTCGCTTGCCGCGATGGATTGCACCCATTTGGAGCCGGCAACGATGCGACGGGAGGAAATGAACAGGCCTGCCAGAACCAATTCCTTTACGGCATTGGCATTGCCGCCGGGGGCGTTAAAGACAGGAATGCCTCTTTGGGAACATTTTTCAATTGGCACGTTGTTTGTTCCCGCACCTGCACGGGCAACTGCCAAGAGATTGTCGTTTAATTCTGTTGAATGCATATCAAAGCTTCTTAAAATAATGCCGTCGGGAGCAGCCGTGCTATCATCTATTGTAAAATGTTTTGACGAAAATTTCTGCAAACCTACGGGCGCAATATTGTTTAATGTACGAATTGTAAACATAATAATCTCCTTACTTATTTTCTATTTCAAATTTTTTCATAAAAGCAACCAATTGCGCTACGCCTTCTACGGGCATGGCATTAAACATGCTTGCACGCATACCGCCTACGGTGCGGTGTCCCTTAAGGTTGACAAAGCCCAGTGCTTCTGCTTCCTTAATAAACTTTGCGTTCAGTTCTTCCGTGGGCAGGATAAAGGGCGCGTTCATCAAGGAACGATCCTTTGGCACAACGGTGCCCTTGAACAAAGAGGACGCATCTAAGAAATCATAAAGTAAGCCAGCCTTATGCTCATTTATTTTTTGTAAAGCATGAACACCGCCCTGACGCTTTACCCAGTCAAAAACAAGGCCCATAAAATAGATGCCATAGGTAGGTGGGGTGTTGTATAAAGAATCATTTTCTGCATGAATATCATAACGCAGCATGGTTGGTGTAAAATCCATAGCGTTGCCCAAAAGGTCTTCACGAATGATGACAACGGTTACACCGGCAGGGCCTAAGTTTTTCTGAGCGCCTGCATAAAGTAAGCCAAATTTTGTAATATCAATCTCCTCGGAAAGAATGGAGGAGGACATATCGCCAACCAAAGGCACGTTTCCAGTATCGGGCAGGTTCGTCCAACGGGTGCCGTAAATGGTATTATTCAAGGTTATGTAAAAATAATCGGCATCGGGGTCGAATTTAGAGGAATCTAATTCGGGGATACGGTTAAAGGTGGTATCGGCAGAGCTTGCCACCACATTCACTTGCCCGTATCTCTTTGCTTCCGTTGCTGCTTTTTTTGCCCATTGCCCTGTAATTACATAATCTGCTTTTTTATTTTTATTCATCAGGTTCAAGGGAACCATGGCAAACTGGGTGGAACCACCGCCCTGAAGAAACATAATTTTGTAGTTATCGGGGATATGCATGAGTTCCTTTAAATCAGCCTTTGTTTTTGCCAAGATGGATTCAAACATTTTAGATCGATGGCTCATCTCCATTACTGACATGCCACAGGAAGGGTAGCATACAAGCTCGCGCTGTGCTTGTTCCAATACTTCTACGGGTAGCATGGATGGTCCTGCTGAGAAATTAAAAACTCTTTTTTCCATAAAATAAGCCTCCTAAAATTATTTGATGTGAAGAATTGACATTTGTCTTTCGACCGTGGTCAAATGTGCAAATTAAGTCTTAGAAGAATTATAACACCTTGACAGAAACCGTCAACAAAAATAAGGGATTTTCTTGCGTGCGAGCTATTTTTTGGAGGAACGGGCAAAAAAATAGTAGTGTTTTGTGAAATCTTTAGCAAATTGTACAGCATTTCTTTAAAAATTAAATGAAAAAAGCGGGTCAAAATCGTCGATATTGATTTTTTTTCTCTCTTTTTGCAAATTATTCAAGAATGGCAGAAAGTTTTTGCTTATTTTCTCATAAGGTTATTTAGATAAGGAGGCGGACAAATGAAAGGAAAATTTTCTGTCAAAGAGGGCTATGGTTTTTTTTGCTTCTGCGCAATGATTGTGTTGTGCTTTTGCATAACTGTCAGAGAAAATGGGAAAAGTGCTCATGTAATGCTTCCCGTTGACCAAAAGGTAATTATTTTAGATGCAGGCCACGGTGGTTGGGATCCGGGCAAGGCGGGGTCTGGCGGAGCGGATGAAAAAAATATCAATTTAGCCGTAATGGAAAAATTACAGCAATATTTGGAGCAGGGTGGCGCAACGGTGTTTATTACCCGTGCCACCGATGAGGCTTTGGGCAGCAAGAAAGGGGCGGACATGGCGGAACGAAAGAAAATTGCCAATGAAAGTGATGGAGATATTTTGGTAAGCATCCATCAAAATGCATTCCCCACCTCAGGGGTAAAGGGCGCACAGGTTTTTTACCATAAAACCAGCGAGCAGGGCAAAAGGCTGGCCGAAATCATTCAAGAAAAGCTGAAAACAAACGTGGACAGCGAAAACAAACGTCTGGCCAAGGAAAATAAAGATTATTACATATTGCGCACCACTGAAATCCCCGCAATTATTGTGGAATGCGGCTTTCTTTCCAACCCAACGGAGGAGGCGCTTTTAAACAATGAGGAGTATCAAACGAAGCTTGCTTGGGCAATTTATTTGGGAATTGTTGATTATTTTTCAGAACAAGAAAGCATCTGATGATTTTGTTTACAGGCTGATAAAAACAGGCTATAATTGGAATAATAAACAAAAAGGCTTGTTCTTAAAATAAGGAAGGAATAGAACATGGAAAACGAATTTGAAAAATTAGGGCTATCTAAGACTTTGGTAGAGGCACTGGCAAAGCAGGATATAGAATCGCCCACAGAAATACAACAGAATATGATACCTCTTATTTTATCGGGCAAGGATGTAATGGGGCGCTCCGAAACAGGTTCAGGGAAAACACTGGCCTATCTTTTGCCTATTTTTGAACGCTTGGATTTGAATATTAGGGGAGCACAGGCAATCATTTTGACCCCTACCCATGAACTGGCGGCGCAGGTGTTTCACCAGGCAGAGCTTTTGGACGAAAACAGCGGCTTAGACGTTGGCTGTATGCTAATTATTGGCTCGGCGGGGGTGAACCGTCAAATTGAAAAGCTGAGGGAAAAACCACGCGTTCTTATTGGCTCTACAGGAAGAATTTTAGACCTCATAAAGCGTAAAAAATTACCTGCCCATTTGGTGAAAACAATTATTTTAGATGAGGGCGACCGTCTTATGGAGGATGGCAACATAGAGGATGTGGAGAGTGTGGTAAAATCCACATTAAAAGATCGGCAGCTTGTGCTGCTTTCTGCCTCCGTGGATGAGGAAACCAGACTGCGCGGAAAACGCCTGATGAAGGAGGATATGCTCTTTATTGAGGCGAAAACAGGTAGCTTGGTGCCCGAGGGGATTTCTCACTATTATATTTTGACAACCCAGCGAGAGAAATTTGTGGAGATAAGAAAAATTTTGGCGGGGGAAAAGCCCGAAAGAACCATTGTTTTTTTGAATAACATTGAAAACATTGAGGTGACAGTGGATAAGCTTTGTCACCACGGCATAAAGGCTGCAGGAATTTATGGGAAAGCTGGGAAATTGGAACGAAAAAATGCCATGGAGGATTTTAGACAAGGCAGAGTGGATGTTTTGGTGGCTTCGGATATTGGGGCGAGAGGCCTTGATATTGAAGGAATAACCCATATTATTAATATGGATGTGCCCGAGGAGCCCAGCCATTATCTCCACAGAGCAGGACGCTGTGGCAGAAAGGGCGAAAAGGGCACTGCCATTACCTTGGTAACACCCTACGAAAGACGATGGGTGCATAAATACGAAAAGGTTTGGGGTCTAACGTTTGTGCAAAAGGAAATGTCTTATGGAAAATTAGTGGACAGTGGAAAAACCAAAAAGGATTTGGAGAAGCCGAAAAAAAATAATCCTCCCAAAATGGAGGGGGCAGAAGAAAAATCCATAACCCATGAAGAAAAGTTAAAAAAGGCACCTCCTTCTCAGCTAAAAGTAACGGGCAAAAAGAAGGATAAAAAAGAGAATAAAAACCAAGAATTGGGATTTTTTGCTGCGAAGGCAAAAAAACTGGCAGAAAAAGAGAAAAATAAACTGCAAAACCAAAAAAAATAATTGTCCAAATACAAAGAATAGGGTATGATAGATAGGAAAATAGATTCCTAAGGAGGTACTGTATATGAGCGAAAAATGCGGATGCGGTTGCGACAACGATCATGACAATGAACAAGAAGAAATGGGATTGGAAACAATGTTTTTAACATTGGATGATGAAACAGAATTGGAATGCGGCGTTCTTGGCGTATTTGAAGTGGAAGGCATTGAAGGTAAGGAATTTATCGCATTAATGCCACTGGAAGATGAAACCGTATTGCTGTATGAATACAAAGAGCTGGATGATGAAATTGAATTGAATGTTATTGAAGAGGATGAATTGTTTGACAAGGTATCCGCTGCATTCAATGAATTATTTGACGACGAAGAAGAAGAATAAAGTATGTAAAACAGGGAGAATATCCTTGTTTGAGGGTGTCGACAAAGTCGACACCCTTTGAAAAAGCTGGGTTTGTTGAAGCTTTTTCAAAGGAACAGAGGAAAAAATAGGTTTTGATCTTTCCTGTTTTCCTCGGATGGGCAAAGCCTCTAGGCTGTGTAAAATGACTTTGTCAACAATCTGAAACGGGGAGAATATCCCTGTTTTCTGTTTTTTACGGACTGCAAAGGGGAACCCTGTCCGTTATAAATTAAATTAGGAAATGAGTTTGCCAATTGTCTTGGCTGGGAGGAAATAAAATGTTAGGAAAAAGAATGACGGCAGTGATGCTGGCAGCAATGCTTGGTGCTGCCTTACCCCTTACGGCGTTTGCCGGGTGGCAGGAGGAAAACCCTTTGATTGCCCATGCTTTGGGAGAAGCTGACGGAAAAATTGAAACGAATTCCAAGGAGGCCTTTGAGGAATCTTGGGGAAGCGGATTTCGTGCCATGGAAGTGGATTTTACCTATACCTCTGACGGAGCTTTGGTTGCCCGCCACGATTTTGAAGAGAGTGGTTCCTATTACCGTTTGGAACAAGGTGTAAATGACCCCCTGGTGATGGATCAAAATACATATAAACATACCCCCATTATTTATGAACAAACACCACTGACAGCTGTTGAGGTTTTGGGGTTAATGGCGGAATATTCTGATGTCTATTTGATTACCGATACGAAGGATACGGACAAGGCAACGGTGCAAAGACAATTTGCCGATTTAAAGAAAATTGCCGAGGCCATGGGGCAGCCCGAATTATTGGAGCGGATTGTACCACAGATTTATAATGAAGAAATGTATAATTGGGTGAAGGAAATTTATCCTTTTTCAGAATGGATTTATACGTTATATTTGAACTACTATCCCAATTATCCTGAAATTGCGAATTTTTGCCAGGAAAAAGGAATCGGTACGGTTACCATTGAATATACCCGTGTGACAAAGACAGTGCTGGATACCCTTCACGCAAAGGGAATCAAGGTTTATGCCCATACCATTAACCGCTATAAGCAGTTTGAGGAATTATTGACCTTGGGTGTGGACGGAATTTATACAGACCGCATCAAGCCCTATGAATTAAACTGGGTGGGGCTTTCTGACAGCCGTAAGGTGGTACAAAAAGCCGTGAGCCTTAAAGAAAAGGAATATAAGCTGGATACGCTAAAGATTCTAGGGGAGGACTATGTGCCCTTGCGCCAGCTGGCGAACCTTGGGAATCGGTTTTTTGCCCAGCTTGACTCTCAAAATAAGACCTTGAATTTAGTGCCCAGAAAGATGTTTACCACCTTGGGCAATGAATTATTGATGGACTACACTGGAAGATTAATTATGAAAAAAGCGGATTTTCGTTTGCTGTATGATGGGAAGGAAACAAAAATTTATCCCATACTGGTAGATGGTGAGGTTTATGTGCCTTTGAACAAGATGGCCACACTGTTGGGGCTGAATGGATAAATTCCTTGACAGGGTTTGGGAATCGTGATATTTTGTAAATAAATAGAATAAAATTTTGCTGGGGGTGCCGTAATTGGCTGAGAAATAGGCAAAGAGCTTGTTACCCTTTCTACCTGATCTGGATTATACCAGCGTAGGGAAGCGTATTACTTCAAACTCAGGCGCAGCAAACGAGAAATCGTAGCTGTGCTTTTTTATGAAAAGCTTATATTTTGTTAAAACAGTAACAAAAATAATTTAATCATCTGGGAGGCTGATGAAATGAAGCACGTTTTAACCATAGCGGGTTCTGATACCTGTGGCGGCGCAGGGATACAGGCAGATTTAAAAACCTTTTCCGCCCAAGGCACCTACGGCATGAGTGTCATTACGGCGGTAACGGTGCAAAATACCCAAGGGGTTTTTGGTTGTCAAGACATCTTACCGGAAATCATCCGCGGGCAGATTGACGCAATTTATTCCGACATCGAAGTAAGTGCCGTGAAAATCGGGATGGTTTCAAAAATCGAAACAATTCATGCCATTGCCGATAAGCTGGTGGAGCATCATGCAACAAAGATTGTGGTTGACCCCGTTATGATTTCCAAAAGCGGCTTTGATCTCATGCAGCCCGAAGCAAAGGATACATTGATTCAGCGGTTGATTCCCCTTGCTTATGTTGTAACCCCGAACCTTCCCGAGGCAGAGGTCATTACGGGGATGAAAATCAACGATTTGCCCTCCATGGAGGAAGCAGCAAGAAAAATTTATGAAATGGGTGCCAAAAATGTATTGATTAAGGGCGGCCATCTGGAGGATACTGCAACGGATTTATTGTTTGACGGCGAAAAAATTATTACGCTGCATTCCGACCGTATTGAAACGAAAAATACCCATGGCACGGGCTGTACCCTATCCTCTGCCATTGCCGCAAATTTGGCGAGGGGAAAAAGTGTTGAGGAAGCGGTGCGTATTTCCAAGGCATATATTACCGTAGCAATCCAGCATAGTCTGGCAATTGGCAAGGGCGTTGGGCCTACAAACCATTTTTACGAGCTATACAACAAGGCTGGAATTTGGGAAGAAATTAAGGACTGAATATATTTTTAGAAAATACTGAAAAGCGGTAAGCAAGCATTCAAGGTGTTTGCCGCTTTTTTTTGCTGTGATAAAGCTTGGGGAGAAAAGCACAAAAAGAATTGACAATCTTTGTTTAAAAAGGTTGTTTTTTGATTAATTCTTGTCTTAAAGGAATTTTCATTGTATTTTTTAGGATAGCGTAATATAATAAAAAGCGACTCTGACGAAATTTGTTGAAAGGACGACATTCCTTTATGGATAAGAAACTTTGGAAATTGTATTTTAAAACATTATTGCTTACTTTAGCTGGGTTATGTGGGGTTCTTTTGGTTTTGTACGGAATTTTTGTGTATATGATTGGCGGGGTCAACCGTCAGACGTTAGATGAGGAT
>JAQUSU010000053.1:0-7622 GCA_028710085.1 Anaerotignum sp. | reverse complement strand
TGAAAATTGCTTCGGTGGGAATGCAAGGTGATCTGGCATTAGAACAGGCAGGCCTGCCAAATGAAAATATTGAATCCCACGGTCAAACCATTGGCGGTGTGTGGTATTATGTGTATGATATTGACCAAGCATCAGAGATGATAGAGAATTTTATTTACAAGGATATTCCTTTTGACCAGTATGGAAAAGACACCGAAGAGGCAGAGGAAGCGGCGGAATAAAATAATTGTGAATAATTTATGAATAACATGAAGTTAAATCTTTAAAAAGAACAATTAAAAACGATTTATATTTTTAAATAGCATTGAATTTTTGGATTGTTGCTATGTATTTGCCAAAAAAACAATTTATTTTTGTGCAAAATGATAGCTAGGCTCCTGCATGTTGCGAAAGTCAATTTTATTTTTTGATTGACAAATAGAAAGAAATTTGTATAATGAGGTTAACTTCATTACATTGAAAAAGGCTACGAAAAGAAGAGTACATCCTGGACGGTTTTACAGAGAATCTCCCATTAAGCTGAGAGGGAGGAAATGCGGAAAGGGTGGAAGATGGTCTTGGAGCTGCGTACCGAGAGGATTTTCCTTTAGGCTGCGACGGGAGCGCCCGTGATAGCGACAGAGTATCGGCAGATTATTTTTGCCCGTACTTATAGAGACTATAGCTGTGAGGCTATGGTGAATTAGGGTGGTATCGCGAGGCTTATGCTCTCGTCCCTTTGACAGAAATGTCTTAGGGATGGGAGCTTTTTTATTGCTTTTTTTGAAAAAAGATACTTTCCAAAAGAGATAAAAAAATCTGTTCCACTTGAAATATGGATAATACAAGGCCTGCCGGGGGCTGTTTCATGGTAATTTTCTGATCGCATGCAAAAAGAAAAGGTGGTAAGGGTATGGAAAAAAAGGAAACAATGATTCACTTGGAGGGCATCTCAAAAAGCTTTCCACAAAAAAGAGGTTCCTTGGAGGTGCTGAAGGATATTGATTTGAAAATTGAAAAAGGCGAAGTTTTTGGAATTATCGGACTGAGTGGTGCGGGCAAGAGTACCTTGGTGCGTTGTATCAATTTGTTGGAACGACCAACAAAGGGTCGGGTTTACTTAGATGGAGCGGAGCTAACCTGCTTGCCGGAAAAGGAATTGCGCCAGCAACGGCATTCTATGGGCATGATTTTTCAGCAGTTTCAATTATTAATGCAACGGACGGCGTTGGAAAATGTGTGCTTCCCCTTGGAAATTGCAGGGGTGCCCAAGGAAAAGGCAAGGG
This sequence comes from Anaerotignum sp., assembly GCA_028710085.1. Classification (GTDB taxonomy): domain Bacteria; phylum Bacillota; class Clostridia; order Lachnospirales; family Anaerotignaceae; genus Chakrabartyella. The sequence continues at coordinate 6,357 of JAQUSU010000053.1, read as the reverse complement.
CGAGAGCCGAGGAATTATTGGACTTAGTAGGCTTGGGGGAAAGGTTAGGCGCATATCCCTCTCAGCTTTCGGGGGGGCAGAAGCAAAGGGTAGCCATTGCCAGAGCCTTGGCAACAGAGCCGAAGGTGCTTTTATGCGACGAGGCAACCAGCGCCCTTGATCCCAACACAACAGCAGGGGTTTTACGGTTATTGAAGGATATTAACGAACGCTTGGGCATTACTATTGTGGTGATTACTCACGAAATGAGTGTAATACAAGAAATTTGCAATCGGGTTGCCATTATTGATGATGGCCAGATTGCGGAAATGGGCGGTGTGGAGGAAATCTTCCGTGCACCAAAAACAAAAGCCGGTAGAGAGCTGGTTTATCACGAAGGTACAAAGAGAGAGGCAATTGAAGGCCCCATGGAAAACTGCTATCGTGTGGTATTTCGTGGCGGAATTTCCGGAGAGCCCATTTTAGGTGGCATGATGCTCGAATGCAATGCCGTTGCGAATATTCTTTCCGGAAACACCCGTATGCTTGATGGCAGGGTGTATGGGCAAATGATGATTCAGCTGCCCGCGGATAAGGAAACAAGGGAAAGGATGCTGGCGTATTTAAGGGAGAGAGAAGTTGAGGTAGAGGAGGTTCAATATGTTTAAAGAGGGAATGATGGCATTAGTTGGTATCGCTTTTTGGGAAAGTATTTATATGACATTGATTTCCACCTTTTTTGCCTATCTCATTGGTCTTCCCTTGGGCTTGATCTTAGTTATGACGGATGGGGAAGGGGTTCGCCCCATCCCTATTGTTCATCAAACCTTAGGGATCATTATTAATATTGTACGTTCGGTACCGTTCTTGATTTTGATTGTTACCATTATGCCCTTTACCAAGCTGGCTGTCGGCACCACAATTGGGCCAAAGGCTGCCATTGTTGGGCTTTTGGTGGCCGCGGCACCCTTTATTGCCAGATTAGTGGAATCATCCCTAAAAGAAGTGGAGAAAGGTGTTATTGAAGCGGCACAGTCCATGGGGGCTTCTCCCCTTCAAATTTTGGTAAAGGTACTGATTCCCGAAGCAAAGCCCTCCCTATTGGTGGGTAGTGCCATCGCAGTGACAACGATTTTAGGCTATTCCGCAATGGCTGGTTTTGTTGGTGGCGGCGGCTTGGGCGCAATTGCAATCAATTATGGCGTTCATCGTGGACAAAGGGATATTATGTATGTCATTGTAGTTTTACTTGTGGTAATTGTACAGATTTTGCAGGAATTTGGAATGCAGATAGCAAAAAGAACTGATAAACGTTTGTAAACCTAAAATAGGTTTCAAAATATAGAAAGCATGAAAAAAAGAGGAAAATGAGGAGGAATTGTATTATGAAGAAATTTTTTGCAGTATTGTTAACAGGTGCTTTGGCACTGGGAGCCGTTGGCTGCGGCAACAAAACAGATGAAGCGGCAGACGCAACTGCTACCGAAAACAAAGAAACACAAGCGGAAGCGGTGACATTGAAAATCGGGGCTTCTCCCACACCTCACGCAGAGATTTTAGAGGCAGCAAAGGAAGAATTGGCGGCAAAGGGTATTAATTTGGAAATCGTAGAGTTTACCGATTATGTTCTGCCTAACTTATCTTTGGACAGCGGGGACTTGGATGCAAACTACTTCCAGCATGTGCCTTATTTGGATTCCTTTAATGAGGAGCATGGCACAACCCTTGTAAGCTTAGGAACTGTTCACTACGAACCCATGGGCGTTTACAGCACAAGTGTAACAGATTTGGCTGATTTGCCCGACGGCGCAAAGGTTGGCGTACCTGCGGATGGTACCAACGGCGGCCGCGCGTTGTTATTACTTGAAGCAAGCGGATTGATTAAACTGGATCCTGCCGCTGGCATTTCCGCAACAAAGCTGGATATTAAGGAAAACCCTAAGAATATTGAAATTGTTGAGATGGAAGCAGCGCAGCTGCCTTTGTCTATCGGGGATTTGGGCTTGGCGGTAATCAACGGCAACTATGCAATGCAAAACGGCTTGAAGACTGAGGATGCACTGGCAATTGAAGCGGCGGATTCCTTGGCGACCACAACCTATGCTAATATTGTTGCGGTAAGAAGCGGAGATGAAACAAGACCTGAATTGGTTACTTTGCTTGAGGTATTAAATAGCCAGACCGTGTCAGATTACATCAACAATACATACGGCGGTGCAGTAAAGCCTATGTTCTAAAAAAAGAGAAAGAGAAAGACCTTGGGCGCCACCCTCTCACTGCCCAAGATAGGGCAGCCAGCGAAGCTGGCTTTTGCGTAGCAAAAGTGATGACCCACCTGCTTGCTTTTTGAAAAAAGCAAGACCAAAAACTTTTATACAAAACCGCATAAATATGCGGTTTTGTAAGGGTTATGGATGTAATGGCGAACAAACAAAATCCTGCCCAATAATGGGTCAAGGGTGAAACCCTTGTGGAGGTTTGGGGGCAAAGTCCCCAAGGTCTTGCTTTTGACTTTTGTCTGAGACTTTCCGATTTCGAAAGAAATGGAAAGTCTTTTTTTATTGCAGTATGTTTTTTACTCGCTGATTTTTAAGTGGGTAGTATCATAGGTTACTTTTGCATGGTTTTTTTGCAATAGGGATTTTTCGTTACAAATCTGCGTATGAGCGTTTATGGTTTCACGGTAAACATTACCGTTACGGTAAACTCCATCCTCTTCTTTGGAAAAGAATTCATTCTCAGCATAGACATGATATAGATAGGGCTGCACCTGATTTGCCCTGATTTCGCCGCAAAGATATTCGTCGATGATAGAGACGAATATTTGGTATGTAGCGGTTGTATTATTTTTAAATTGATAGTCAAAATAATTATAAACGATGGAGGTGCCTAGTCCAAAGGGGACTTGACGATGAAAGTCGGGGAATAAATCCAACTGGTCATGGTGATGCCGCTCCATAATCGTCAGGGGTGTGTGCAGAACCATCCAATGAATCAGATTTGTAAACTGACACATTCCCCCGCCAATATCTTGGGAGGGGCAGCCCATTTCAAGGGAAAGCCCCATTTTATAGCCCTTTGCTAGGGAAGTATTGCCTACTAATTTCCAGAAAGAAAAGGTTTCCCCAGGACGAATTAGGATACCATCCACCAAAGGCACTGCCAGAGAAAGATTGGAAACTTTATTTTCCTGAAGTGCCATATTTACATTTCCCAGCCTTCGCCGCATGAGAGAGGCATGGGAAAATATTTCATTGGGCAACGGTGAAAGGGACTTTGCTTTTGAAAATGCTTCCCTACCAATAAAATTTTTGAAACGGCGCATGAGAATACACTTTTGCCTTGAAATTTCATAGGTCAAAGGAGAGATTTCACAAAACAATTTTCGTCCCATAATGCATACACCTCATTTTCGTTGGTTATTGTTTCCCGGTGGAGCCGATGCCGCCTCTATCGGCATTATCTAAGTCATCCGTTTCCTCAAAAAAGATTGCAGGCTGATGCTCAAAAATACGGAACTGGCAAATGCGGTCGTTTACCTCAATTACCGTATCCCTCATGGCCAAAGCTGGGAAAAACCATTGGTCGTTATTTCCGCAATAGCTTTCATCCACAATGCCACAGTGATTTGTCTGGATAACGCCGAAATTTTTGAAGGTGGAGCTTCTGGGCACAATATGGGCTTCAAAGCCCTTGGGCAGCTCCATGGCAATGCCTAATGGGATTAAGCGAAATTCCCCTTGCTTTAATTCGATTCTTTCCGCAGCCCTGAGGTCAATCCAGTCGGACTTGCCGTCAATATAGCGCAGCTTTTCAATTTTGTCACTGAGATATTTAATTCTGATGGTTTCCATAAAATGTCCTTTCTGTTACTCTGCTTGATAAAGATAAAGAGAGCTGTTCTTGATTGATTTTTGTACGTCAATAATTCTTTGGTTGGAGCTTCCCTTCCAATGAAGCTTTGGATTCTTTAAATCCTCCACAAAACGCCCGTCAACCAGCACATCAATATAGTTCATGATCGGCAAGGCGCTGATTTCCTCCCAACGATAGCCGGTATAGAGCCAAGTGCTTTTTTCGGGGAAACGCTCCTTGATGAGCCTTGCCAATTGAGTTACATCCTCTCGATTGCCCATATAAAGGGGGTCGCCGCCGCTAAAGGTAATGCCGCTGATATAATCTTGCCCTAAGGCTTCAAAAAGCTCCTTTTGCGCTGTCGCATCGAAGGCGACACCTCCGTTTGGGTCCCATGTAATGGGGTTATGGCAGCCCTTACAGCCATGGTCGCAGCCAGAAATCCAAAGAACAACACGAAGCCCCTCGCCATTTAGCATATCATCCTTTGTAATATTATGATAACGCATAGGTTACATACTCTTCCTTTCTGCAATTTCTGCCATCTTTGCCTCGTTCAATCGGGTATCGCCCTTTACTCTGGAATAGGAAAGATAGCCGTTCATGCGGTCAATTTTCGTCAAGTTGTGACTTCCGCATTTCGGGCAAACCTCCATCTCCAATTCCTGATGACCACAATCGTCGCAATAGGACAAAGAAAGGTTTACGCCTTCATAAAAGCCCATTTTCATTGCCCGACGAATGAGAGAGCGAATGGCATCTAAATTATAATCAATGGGATATTTTACATACTGAATTTTTCCGCCGTTAAATAAATCCCAAAAACGATTTTCCAAGTTTTGTTTTTCAATGGGTGTGATATCCTCCGTCACATGGCAATGGAAGCTGTTGCTTACATAAGGCCTATCTGAAACGTGCTCAATTACGCCGTATTTTTTGCGGAACTGTGTTACCTGTAAGCCGCAAAGGCTTTCCGCAGGGGTGCCATAAATGGCGTAAAGATTGCCGTCCTCTTTCTTGAACTGGGCAATTTTTTCGTTAATGTGGGCCAGTGTATCAATGGCAAATTCTCCATCCTCCACTAAGGATTTGCCGTTATGCAGCTCCTGTAATTCATTCAAAGCCGTAATCCCAAAGGAGGCAGTGGCCGCCTTCAAAAGGGGCTTGATTTTATCATGAATACCTAAATGACCGCCGTAAAAACCGCCCTCGCAGTATGCCAAGGGGTTGGTAGAGGCACGCATTTCCCCTAAATATGCATAGGTGCGGATATGGAGATTGCGGATTAACTCCATATAGTAGTCTAAAACCTCAAAAAAAGGCTTGCTTTTCTGTTTTGCTTTGGCATAAATCATGGGCAGATGCAGGCTGACTGCACCGATATTGAACCGTCCCACAAAAACAGGCTTATCCTCTCCGTCGGCTGGTTCCATGCCGCCCCGTTCAAACCAAGGGGACAAAAAGGCACGGCACCCCATGGGGCTGAGGATTCTGCCGTATTTTTTATACATATCTGACACATAGCCCTCCCCCGTCAGGCTCAACCAATCGGGATACATGCTTTTTGAGGAGCAAAGAATGCCAGCTTCAAAAACATCCTCCGATTCCTTACCTTTTCCGTGGAGATTTTCGTCATAGAGAAACACCAGCTTGGGGAAAAGCACGGGCTTTTTGCAATTTTTCTTACCCTGTCCCTTTCTACGCACATTCAGCATGGTAATGGAACCAAGCTTTGCAAATTTTCCTGTGCCTGTGCCGAAGGTCATGGTAATGAAGGGATAGTCCCCACGGCTGGAGGCAACGGTATTAAATTTATATTCCCAGCCCTGAAAGCCTTGCTCGAAATCGTTTAGAATATCCGCCATGGCTTCCCTGTCGGCGATTTTTGGAGTCAGCCCCATGTCGATATAACGGCGATAGAATTTTTCATAGCTTTTTTCTGCGTAAGGCTCCAAAAGCAGGTCGACAGAGGGTACGGTAAAACCGCCGTATTGCTGACTGGCTGCGGAAAGCACAATGTCCCCGATGACATCAAAGGCAACATTGAGGGTTTTTGGCTCGTTATACCAAAGGTTGCCCATTTCAAAGCCGTTCTCCAATACCACCTTCACATCAAAAAGGCAGCAATTCATAGTATCTCGGCGGGCAGACATATCGTGCACATAAATATAGCCGTCACGGCAGGCTTGCAATTCCTCTGTGGTCATAAAAAATTTCTGATACAGCTCCTTATTCAGCTGATTGAACACTAAGCTGCGTTTTGTAGAAACTAAGGCACTGTCTGTGTTACTGTTTTCCTTGTCTCCAATATACATAATAGATTGGCTTTTTTTATAAACCTCGTCCAGCATTTTTACAAAGTCCTGCTTATAGTTGCGGTAGTCACGGTAGCTTTTTGCAACCTCAGGTTTCACCTGCTCCAAGGCGGATTCCACGATATTATGCATTTCCCCGATGGGGATGCCTTCCTTTCCCAAGGAAATGGCTTTTTCCTCAACATATTTGCACAAAAAGTCAAGCTCC
>JAQUSU010000122.1 GCA_028710085.1 Anaerotignum sp. | reverse complement strand
AAATATGTCTTGTCCATAATGATTACATTACAGCTATATACATGGTTCGTTTTAATCCAATATTTGCAAACTTCTTGTACTGCATAGTTCATAGAATCAACCATAGGATTTTCCTGACCTTCAACAGTTCCCTGCTGCAACGCGGTATAGGTTTCTCCCATTGCTAAGGGTGTTGGTGTAGCGTTTAACCACTGCCATGTTTTCAAGTAAACCTCAAGATTAGGTGCTCTCAGTTTAAACCCTTTGAAGTCTTCAATCTTTGTCATTTCCTTTGTTGCAGTTACAATTCTAGGCCCTCTGTATGTACCACCAAACAAGCTGAAGCCTGCCGCATCGCCAATTGTTGTTTTCATTTCCTTTCCAAGGTCGCTACTCCAAACATTCATGAAATGGTCATATCCACTGTACATATAAGGCATAGCATCAATGTTTGCCAAATTGGAGAATGTAGCCAAAGTTCCCACAGATTCACACATAATATCCGCAACTCCATAGCTCATACCTTCTAATACTTCCGAGGTAGTCCCAAGGCTTGCGCCGCCGTATAACTCAACAGTTACTTTGCCGTCTGTCAGTTCATTAATCTTATTAGCAAAAACCTCGGCTGTATCGTAAGCATTGTCGCCTCCCGTAGAGTTCAGCGCCATTTTCCAGGTATAGGTTGTTCCTTCTTCCCCAGCTGCTGCCTCTGTATCCCCATTACTACTTGTATCACTTGTACCGCTCCCACCGCATCCAGCCAAGCAAGATGCTGCTACTGCTACCACCAATAAACCTGCAAATAAACGTTTTTTCATATTCTCTCCTCCTTATATTTTTATAGTGCTATGATAAGCTGAAACTCAGCCATCCATCGTTACCCCGCCATCTACATCACTGATTTCGCCAGTAGCAAAACTAGAAAGGTCTGATAAGTAAAATAGAACAACATTTGCAATTTCCGAAGGGTCAGCCCCACGGTGCATAGGAATACTGTTCAAAACGCGCTCCTTTTTTTCATCACTCATAATTGATGTCATAGGGGTAAGCGTGTAACTAGGACATACTCCGTTACAAGCAACTCCAAAGGATGCGCCTTCTCGCGCTACTGCCTTTGTCAAGCCGATGACACCAGCTTTTGATGCTGCATAAGCACTGGTTCCCAAAAGTCCACCGCCGATTTTTGCCGCCACAGATGCAACGTTGACAATTCTGCCATACTTATTTGCCTTCATAGAAGGATACAAAATGCTAATTGCTACATACACACTTGTAAGGTTAATTGCAACCACTTTATCCCATTCCTCTTGCGTTACTTCTTCAAAAGGCACGGTACTCACCACACCTGCATTGTTTACCAGACCATGAACCTGACCAAAATCGGTAAGAATTTGAGAGAATACTTCACGAATTTGCTGATTGTCCGCCAGATTTACTTTATAGCAGGAAACATTGTTTTCTCCTAAATGTTCACGAATCTTTGCGGCTGCTTCCATGTTCAAATCAACGATTATCGCATGACCTTTTCCTCTGACGACGCCCTCAGTAATTGCTTTTCCAATTCCGCTGGCACCGCCTGTAACAATAATTTTTTTTCCTGTAAAATCCATTATTCGACCTCCAATTCTGTTGCTTCATATTTTTGCATATTTCATGAAATATTTTGCGTTCATATGGTATATATTTTGAATTCAATTTGTTGTTGAGTTAAAATTATCACTTTGGAAATGTTCTGTCAATGCATTTTTTTAGTATTTTTAATTTTCGTGATTATGCTATTTTGATTTTTATAAAATTTTGTAACATTAGAATATATCTCACTTCAATTTTTTGTATACTTTTCTTAAATTTTGAATTCAATTAAACGCCATCCATGAGCCTCTCACCTGATATCCAAAAAAACTACTGCTGTTGCATAAACAAAAACAAGGGATAACACGGAATAAATCATGTAGATAAGAACCTGCTCCACTAAAATAGTTTTGAGGCTTGTTGGTATTACCTGAAATCGCTTTAATATTTTTCCGGTCCGATATTCAGATATAAAAACTTCCTCTTTTTTTGTATAAAAAAATAACACCAGCATAAAGTCTGGTGTTAAAGTGTAGGGTTTTCTAAAAATAGATTATTGATTTTTTCAAGATTAATAATTATTTTTTTCGTATTTTCTGCATAATGCAGTGAAGTAAGGAGTTTATTACAGATACCCATATGCCTTGCAACTTCAGATGTTCTGTAAGTTTTCATGCCATCCCCCATTTCTATTTCAGCATCATAAAAATAAAGCCTGATGATATTGGACTGAACCAGCAAAAACGGACATTGCAAAAAAGCCTCCCATCGTAGGATAATATAACTACGATAGGAGGCAATTTTTATGAAAAGAAGTTGGATAAAAATAAAAGAGTTTGAGCCAAAGATTCTAGCAATGAGGGCAGCAGGAAAAACGAGGCAAGAAATTCAAGATAAATTAGGATTAAACAAAATCCAGATAAAGAACTGGATTAATCGGCACAACAAAAAAATAGATCGTGAACAACCAGGAATTCCACCAAAGAGACAGGAACGTAAGCCTGCCATTACACTGCAAGAATACAAATACGAGAACAAGCGATTAAAGATGGAAAATGAGTTGCTGCGGGATTTTCTTCACGCCGCTGGAAGGAAGTGAAAGCTGCCATAAAATATGAGGTGATCCATTGCCGCAGTGAGAAATATCCAGTAAGTATCATGTGCAAATTCTTTGAGGTATCACGCAGTGGCTACTACGACTATGTTAGGCGTCGTGGATTACTGCCGCGTAATACAGAACTTGCTGGACTCATATCGGAGTGTCAGAAGAGCTGTGGTAAAACTTATGGTTATCGACGAGTTCAGATTTGGCTAGAACGTAAGAAATCTTTGCATCTCAACGCTAAAACCATTCTCCACATCATGAATAAATATGGTTTGCTTTCTGAAATACGTCGTCGTAAGAAGTACAAGCAAATGGGACAGCAGCTTCACAAATATGAAAACATATTGAATCGCAACTTTGTTGCTGACAGGCCAAATGCCAAATGGGTAACGGACATTTCATATATACACACAACCCAAGGCGTCCTGTATCTGTCTATGATTCGTGACCTGTTTGACAACAGTATTGTTGCTTACAAGACAGGAACCGAACAGACGGCAAATCTTGTTTTGAGTACAATCAAACTTGCTATGGGAAAAGAAACGGCCGCCGGGGAGTTGCACCTCCACAGCGACCAGGGGTTTCAATACACCTCACAAGCATATTTCAACCTAACCAAAGATTACGGCATTACGCCGTCTATGTCAAGACGTGGTAACTGCTATGACAATGCATTGGCTGAAAATTTCTTTTCCATTCTAAAAACTGAATGTATTTACCGCCGTAAGCTTTCCTCTTTTGACGAGGCGAGACAACTTATCGACGAATACATAGATTTCTACAACAATGAGCGCATCCAAACAAAAACGCACCTGACACCACTCGAAAAGCGGCGTCAGGCTGCGCAATCTTGCAATATTCTACGATAGGGCTTTTTATTCTCTGTCCGTTAACTAGCTCTATAATAAATGTTGGGGTGGTTCATTCATTCCCAACATTTTTTTGCAAAAAAAGATGCACTTACAAT
>JAQUSU010000052.1 GCA_028710085.1 Anaerotignum sp. | reverse complement strand
GTTTCCAAGAGGCTTTTTTTTATTCGTTGGGCGAAACGATTTGGTTTACCTTAAAAATCAGCTGCAAAGCACTCCTTGAGTTTTCAATATGGGTATGCACTGCTTTATTTAGTGCATCCAAATCTCCGTTAAAGGCTGCTTTCAGTATTTCTTCGTGCTCACTTACGCATTCACAATCACGATAATGTGGCTGATTCAGGTATGTACCCGTTGCATAAGTAAAGGGCTGTAAATCGTTAAATACATCCACTGCCTTTTGATTGCCCGACGCAGTCAAAAAAAGTGTGTGAAACTCCATATCTAACGAAAAATACTTTTCCGGATACAAAGAAGATTCGCAGTTTGCCACAAACTTCTTTTGCTCCTCAAGGTTTTCAATTAGCTGTTGACGCAGATTGTTGTTATAATTCAAGGTTGAAACAACATTCTTAACAAAAAAGGTATCCATCATTAAGCGCATATCAAAGATATCATTTAGCTCATTGGGAGTAAGTAAGTACACACTCATGCCCTTATTCGGAGTGTTCATTACCATTTTCTCATCAGCCAAGCGCTGAAGGGCCTGTTTTACCGGCGTATCACTCACATTATACGTTCTAGCCAGATCTTTAATATTCAGCTTTTCCCCCGGTAAAAACTGCTTTTTCGTAATGCCGTTTTTAATGTCTTGATAAATCTGCGTTGTTAGCGTACATTTCTTGTTTTCTTTTGTTTGTTTTTTTGGTTCCTCCACAATATTCTCCCGTCCTTACAGTTTATTTTTTTTCATCTTTTCCCCCATGTCAATTATATTATATCCTTATAAAAAAATCTACTTTTTTATTAGAAAACTTTGAAAAATAAGGGTTTTAATTTTAAGCCATACTCTTTTTATAAAAATAAAACTTTTATTTTGAAATTTACAACATGAATAGAAAATTATAGAATTGACTAATCACAAAAATAGAGTGTGTTTTTTGTGCAACAATATGGAATTTTAATTTATTACAACTTTAAATTCGTAAAATTCAGTAAAAATGATAAAAAAAACGTCTGATTATTGGTCATTTGAGAGTTTTATTCGGCTTAATTACGGATTGACTGTATGAAAATGAATACCTATAATTAAATAAGGTGATTAGTTTCTATGCGAAATACTTGCATGGGATGTTCATCCTGTATCCTCGGCCGGGACACAAAGCAACACCCCTACAAAGGATGATCCCAAAACGACATTTTGTTTTTGGAGAGAGTAAAAACCGGAAACTGTTCAATATTTAGGAGGGAAATCTATGTTGAAAAGAGGGATAGCTGCTGCGTTGGCAACAGTTATGATGCTCGGACTCACTGCATGTGGGGAAAAACCTGCGGAAACAGCAACAGGCGATTCCAAAACCCCAGCGACTCCGACTGGTTTTGTGGAAGCAAAGGTAGAGCCTGATAATTATGATTCAGGCGTAGAATTAACCGAAGACTGCTATCGTTTTATTTATGCGTTAGGAAACGCACCTGCTACCATTGATGCAGCAAAATATTTCAAAATGCGTCTGGAGCAAGAAAGTGCCGGTACATTAAGTGTCGACATTTATACAGATAACGTTTTGGGCAGCGAGCGTGAATTATTGGAAGGCTGCCAATTTGGGAATTATGATATCGTATTAGCTACAAATGCAACTGTAGCATCTTTTAGCAAGGATATTTTCTGTTTGGATATTCCCTGGGTGTATGATAATAAACAACAGGTTTATGAAGTCCTTGACGGCGTTTTGGGTGATACCCTTGCTACAGGGCTTGAAGATAAAGGCTATAAGCTTTTACAGTGGCAGGAAAACTCCTTCCGTACGCTGACAACCTCTGACAGAAAGGTTGAGAAGGTTTCCGATCTGAAAGGGTTGAAAATCCGTATTATGGAGAACGAACTGCAGTTGGCACAGTGGTCAGCTTATGGCGCAAACCCCACTCCTATGGCATTTACTGAATTATTTACTGCTTTACAGCAGGGCACAGTAGATGGTCAGGATAACGGTGCCGAATTAACTTGGCAGACAAAATTCTGTGAAGTACAAAAATTCTATACATATACAAAGCATATTTACTCCCCTTATCTTATCCTGATGAGTAAGGAAAGATTTGAAAAGCTGACTCCTGAGCAGCAGGATATCGTAATGAAGGTTTCTGATGAAGCTGTACAATACGAGCGTGAAAGATGTTCTAAGTACGAAGCGGCTGCTTTGGAAAACATCAAAAACTATCCTGGTATGACGTTCACAGAGTTGACACCGGAAGCGGTTGCTGAGTTTACGGCTGCCTGTGCTGGTGTTAAGGACTTGGCTTATGGAAAAGTTGATCATCCGGAAATTGTTGACTTACTGTATAGCGAGGTAGAAAAAGCAAAAGCTAAATATCCCGCTGAAGGGTCAGCTTCGTAAATAAGAGGGGAGGCAATAAAATGAAATTCTTAAATGAACACTTGGAAGAATTGTTCATCATTCCATTGATGTTTGTAATGAGTATCATCATTTTCATTCAGGTTATCATGCGTTATGTATTCCAGTCATCCTTGGTTTGGTCTGAGGAATTGGCAAGATATCTGTTTATTTGGCTGGTTTATTTTGCGGTAGCACATACGGCAAAAAACGAAAAGCATATTCGTATTGATGCGGCAATTAATTTATACCCAAAGAAATTGAGACCTTACATTGAAATTTTAAGTGAATTGGTTGTTTTGGTATTTTCTGTATTCATTGCTGTAACAGCAGTTACGGTATACAATAAAATTACTTGGAGCGGTCAGCTTTCTCCTGCTATGCGTATTCCTATGCAGTTTGTATATGCTGCGCCTTTGATTGGGTTTATTTTAACAGCCATCCGTCAGGCTCAATGTATTTTTAGAAGGATAAAAGCAATAAAGAACCATGAGGAGGTGGCAAAAGCATGACAGGAACTATTGCTCTCGTTGTTTTTGCAACATTGATTGTTTGTTTAATTTTGACTGTACCCATTGGCTTCTCCTTGGGTATTGCGTCTTTGGGATATATTTTATTCACAAAGCAGTTGACTTTTGGATTCATTGCACAAAACATGGTAACTGGTGCTGACTCTTTCCCCATCATGGCAATTCCGTTTTTCGTATTTGCCGGGGAATTAATGGGCGGCGGCGGCATCTCCCAAAGATTGCTGAATGTTGCCAACGTATTTTTCGGTCGTGTTAAAGGTGGTTTGGCCATCGTAACAGTCGTTGTATGTATGTTCTTTGCGGCGATTTCCGGTTCCGGCCCTGCAACTGTTGCAGCGGTAGGCGGTATGGTTGTTCCTACCATGATTCAAAAGGGATATGACAAAAAGTTTGTATTGGCTTTGATTGCTGCGGCGGGCTCTATCGGCGTTATTATCCCCCCCAGTATCCCCATGGTTGTTTACAGCGTTACCACAAACAGCTCCGTAAGTAAGCTGTTTATGGCAGGCTTTTTGCCCGGTATTTTGATCGGCTTGATTTTGATTGGTTATTGCTATTTCTTTGCCAAAAAAATGGGTTACAAGGGCGATACCGAACCATTTTCTTGGGGAAGAGCAGGAAGAGAAGTATGGAAGAGTAAATGGGCGTTGCTTTCTCCAGTTATCATTTTAGGTGGTATTTACGGTGGTATCTTTACCCCTACAGAAGCAGCGGCTGTAGCCGTTATTTACAGCTTGATCATTGGCTGCTTGGTTTACAAGGAAATGGATTTCAAGCAGTTAATGAATGTTACAAAGAATGCCTGCGAAACAACAGCGACAATTATGATCGTAATTGGCTGTGCTGCCGGCTTCTCTAAGGTTCTTACATTGGGACGTATCCCTACAACTGTAGCAACCTTCTTAACTTCTTTGACAGACAGCAAGATTCTCATTCTCTTGTTAATCAACGTTTTGCTGTTGATTGTTGGCTGCTTCATGGAAACCTTGTGTGCAATTATGATTTTGGCTCCAATCCTGTTCCCTGTTGTAAAGGTTTTGGGTGTGGATCCAATCCATTTTGGTATTATCATGGTAGTAAACTTGGCAATCGGCTTTATCACACCTCCTTTGGGCGTAAACTTGTTTGTCGCCGCCCGTGTAGGTGAGACGACGCTGGATAACGTCATAAAGGGTATTGTGCCTTTCTTGATTTTAATGATTGCTGCATTGCTGTTGATTACCTATATACCTGAAATTTCCTTGTTCTTGCCGAGAATTTTATCCTAAGGCAAGCTGGGATAGGAAAGGAAGTTATGGATTATGGCATTTGTAAATAAGATTAAGGATCGCCTATTTGATTGTGCAATCATCTTATTTGCTGCAATTTGTATGTTCTATTATTATTGATTCAAGGCGTCCCCTATCGCAGGATAGTTGTGACTCATATTGAACTCCGGAAAAGCCCTCTTTCTGAAAAGAAAGAGGGCTTTTCGTTTTCCCCTAAATAAAGCGCAAGGGATCATTGCTTCAATTACGTCACATGGGTGCCGTGACCGTTATCATCATAGGGCTCTATTTTTCCGCCAACAAAATCTCGAAAGACAACGATTCTATTTTGTGGTGTGATAAAATCCGCAACGGGAGAGATACCTGTATCCAGGAAGGCAATACCGATTCCTTTTCCTGTAAAGAGGGATTCAGGAGAGGTTTTAGCTTCGCCTGTTTGGGACGAATAATTTGGAAAAGACATGGAAAACATCTCCTTTCTTTCTCTAATAAAATATGTAGAAATAAGTTTTTGGGAATAGGAAAAGTTATTTTTTCTGCTCATTCGTCATATGTTTTTAAAAGGCTTGTTGGGGGAGGTTCAAAATGGAGGAAAAACTAAGCAGCGAGCAAATGAAGCTTTTATCCGGAATGATGGGAGCAGATCATAGTGATGCTTTGCAAATGATGGAAAGAATTAATCGGCTGCGCCATCTTTTTGGGAATACAGAGGAACAAAAGCCACAGGATATTCAGGCGAAAGAAGCTTCTGCCGTAGAGGCACCCTTTGGCAGCACGCAGGGGGAAAAAATATTGTGCGCAGCCATTCCTTTTTTGGATATGGAATTTCAAAAAAATATTTTTGTCGCCGTCCGCTTCATGGAGCTGAGGCGTGTGCTGGAGGGCACAAAGCTAGAAGCAAGGGAAAAGCAGGAGGATCCGGTGTATCGTCGGCATAAATTGCTACGCGCTGTGCGGCCATATTTAGCAACTGAGGACAGAACACAACTGGATACGATGATAAAATTCATGGAAATAAAAGAATTTATGGATCATAAGGAGGGACAACAGTGAGTAAGGAATGGGATATTCCGGAAGTACAGGCGTTGGGAGAAGAAAGGCTGCGTTTGATTCGAGAGGCAGCAGAAAAAAGCCGCGGAAAATCAGGAATGGAGAGACTGGATGTGTTATTGGAATATGGGGAGAGATTGGCTGAAGGTGGAAAGCTGCAGGAGGATCAGCAAAAGGCTCTTTTGGCGGCAGTGAGCGCAACCTTGCCAAAAGAAGAACAGGAAAGAATGATTCAAATGATGTCCATGTTGGGCTATTAAGTGCTTTTAAAGCATTCCTACATCATTTTTTAGGCGGCAAGGCGTTTCGAAAGGGATGCAGATGCCGCTTTGCCTATGCTATTTATAAGAAAATAAAAAGCCCGATTGTAAAGAGAAATTTGCAATCGGGCTTTTGTGTTTCGTAAACCTAGCTAAGGAACCGATGATTTTTTCCGTGCATATTACTATTCAGTAAATTTTTCCTTGCGATGATTGAAATTCATCGATACAAGCAAAGCAAAAGCAATAATACCGGCAACTGATTTTGGTTGCAGTTTGAAGCGTTGCAAAGATTCCTGTCAATTTGTTCGGGACGACAGTTTTTCTCACAGGTTTCCGTTGCTGTCTTGGGTGGGCAAGCTTTTTCAAGGACTGGGGCTTGGTTACAAACAGGGTTTTTCGTATAAATTTTTGGTTCGTTACAAATGGGCTTTGCCACCGGCTTTTGGCCGCAGGCAGGCATGGGCTGGTGCCGAGGTGCCGCCGTATGACCGCAGGTGCGGGCATTAAAAGGATCAGGTAAATTTGGGTTATGATACATGGAAATACCTCCGTAGTGTCGTTGTATTTAATATATGAGGAAAAGCGTAATAATTTTCTTCTTTTTTTTTCACCTGTGAACTTTTTTATGATATAGTAAAAAGGAGGTTAGGAGTGAAATGACGGCATGAGCGAACAACGGGAACGAAACTTCCGAATATTAGAATTTAAAGAAAATAAATTTGACATTATTGGGGATATCCATGGCTGCTATGATGAGTTGTTGGAGCTTGTGTTGAAATTGGGCTATGAAAAAAAGGGACAAGCCTATTTTCACCCTGAAGGCAGAAGACTGATTTCTGTGGGCGATGTGGCGGATAAAGGCCCCAAAAATTTGCTGGCTTTGGAGTTTTGGATGGATCAGGTGGTTTATGGCGGCGGTTTCTGGATACACGGAAATCATTGCAATAAGCTGTACCGTTATTTTTTAGGAAATAAGGTGCGAATTTCTCATGGCTTGGAGGATACCATAGTGGAATTTGAAAAGTGCCCAAAAGAAGAAAGACTTGCCTTCAGAAATCGGTTCATGAGCTGCTATAAAAGTCAATGCTACTATTTATTGCTGGACAAACAAAGGCTGGCTGTTGTGCATGGCGGTTTGCGGGAGGAGTCCATGGGGCGGTTTTCCAACAAAATTCGTGCCGTTTGCTTATATGGTGAAACAGCGGGGGTTTATGAGGGCACAGGCAAGCCGATACGGTTGGATTGGGCGGCGGAATACCGTGGAAAGGCATTTGTTGTTTATGGGCATACCGTGCAAGAAGTGCCGGAGATTGTTCATAACACCGCAGATATTGACCAAGGGTGCGTTTATGGGGGATATTTGACAGCACTGCGTTATCCTGAGCGGGAGTTTGTGCAGGTACGGGGGAAACCTTATGCTGAGTATTCCGGAGACGGAAGGGTGCCCGAATAAAAGAATTTGATATAAGGCATATTCCATTGGAAAAATAATAAACTGATAAAAACCATCTGTTGCAGCGGATGGTTTCTTTATTTTTAGACAATGAAATTTTTACAGGCAGGATTATAATGGAAACGCAATCTTTTCAGGGGGGAAAAAGAGGATTTTTGCGAAGAATGACGTATTTTTCTAGTATAAGAATCATCTGCTGAGCAAAAGGAGGGATTGTATGGAGTTACGGCGATTGCAAGAGGCAAGAGAAGAAAAGCTTCTTGGAAAATATGCAACAAAAAGTGTTGACACAAAGGGGAGAGAAAAGCCCGAAGAAAAATGCGACATTCGTACAGATTTCCAACGGGACAGAGATCGGATCATTCACTGTAAATCTTTTCGTCGCATGAAGCATAAAACACAGGTTTTTATTTCTCCTGAGGGGGATCATTACCGTACCCGCTTAACCCATACATTGGAGGTTTCTCAAATTGCCAGAAGCATTGCAAGGGCGTTAAGCTTGAATGAGGACTTAACCGAGGCCATTGCCTTAGGGCATGACTTAGGGCATACTCCCTTTGGACACGCGGGAGAGCGAAAGCTTTCCAAGCTTTGTGAAGCCCACGGGGGCTTTGCCCATAATGAGCAAAGCCTGCGGGTGGTTGAGCGCTTGGAAAAAAACGGCGAGGGGCTAAATTTAACTTGGGAGGTACGGGATGGAATTTTAAACCATCGTACCAGCTGTAGGCCTGCCACCATGGAAGGAAAGGTGGTTCAGCTTTCCGATAAAATTGCCTACACCAACCATGATATTGATGATGCGGTACGGGCGGGCATGCTTACGCCGGAGGATATTCCAACGGAAATTGTCGCCCTCATCGGCAAAACCTCCAGCAGTCGTATCAATGCCATGATCAGGGATACCATTGTAAACAGTGACGATAGGAACGAAATTCGCATGAGCGTGGAAATGCGAGAAACCTTAACGAAACTGAGAGAGTTTATGTTTCGTAATGTCTACATGAGCCCTATTGTCATTGAGGAGCATGAAAAGGCGGACAAAATCATCGGGGATTTGTACGAATATTATATGAACCACCCTGAGAGTATGGAAGGGGAATTCCTACAGCTTTTGCAAGAGGGTGAGCCCTTGTGGAAGGTGGTTTGCGATGATGTTGCCTGCATGACCGATCGCTTTGCGGTAGCCAAGTACACAGAGCTTTTTATTCCCAAAGAATGGAGAAAACTTTAAAAGGATAGGTGGATTTTTAAAAAAGAATGTCATTTTTTCCGTGTTTTTTGGGCATATATACAAAATAAAAGTTGGTTAAAGGATTTTTAGGGTTTGTGTCGAATATTTAGGGGGAGAAGGAAGTGCAAGGTTAAGGTTCACTTCCTTTTGGACTGTTTATAGAAAAAGCGAAGGGAAAAGGTAGGTGTTAGGTGTGCGTTATCCCCGTGAAATCGTGGAAGAAGTACGTTTGCAGAATGATATCGTCGAGGTGATTTCTCAATACGTTCCTTTGAAAAAAAAGGGAAATTCCTACTTTGGACTCTGCCCGTTTCACAATGAAAAGTCGCCATCCTTTTCCGTTAACAGCGAGAAACAATTTTATTATTGCTTTGGATGTGGAGCCGCCGGGAATGTTTTTGGTTTTATCATGGAAATGGAAAACTGCGATTTTCCCGAAGCCTTAAAAAAGCTGGCGGATCGTGCCCATATTATCCTGCCGGAGCCGGAAAGAAGCGCTCAGGTTGTGGCGGTGGAACAATTAAAAGCAAGGCTGTTTGAAATTCACAGTGTTGCGGGGCGTTTTTATTATGAAATTTTACAAAGTGAAGAAGGAGCCCAGGCCCGAAGCTATATAGAAGGAAGAAAGCTGCAACCGGCAATTAGCCGTAAATTTGGTTTGGGCTATGCACCTGAGCGGCGAAATGCCTTGCAGGAGCATTTGAAAGAAAAAGGCTACTCCATCAATGATATGCTGCAAAGTGGCTTGGTCATTGAAAATAAGGATAAAAACGGATACCATGACCGCTTTCGTGACAGGCTGATGTTTCCTATTTTTGATTTTCAAGGCAGGGTTGTTGGCTTTGGCGGACGAATCATTGGAAAAGGAGAGCCGAAATACTTAAATTCTCCGGAAACCATTTTATTCAGTAAAAGCAGGAATCTATATGGCTTAAATTTTGCCAAGGCAGAACGAAAAAAGGAACTGATCTTGGTGGAAGGCTATATGGATATGATTTCTCTTTATCAAGGGGGATTTCGAAATGTGGTGGCATCCTTGGGAACGGCCTTCAATCAGGAGCATGCAAGGACGCTTAAAAAATTTGCAGAGGATATTATTCTTCTTTACGACAGCGACGAGGCAGGCACCAATGCCGCATTAAGGGCAATTCCCGTTTTAACGTCAAACGGCTTTCGTGTGCGGGTGACACAGGTGCCAAACGGGAAGGATCCCGATGAATTTATCAAGCAAAATGGGGCGTTAGAGTTTTCTAAGCTATTGGTAAACGCTGTCCATTATATTTCTTTTGAAATCGCCTGTATACAGAAAAAATATAATTTGAAAAACCCTGAACATAGAGTCCGCTTTGCAACAGAGGCGGCGGACATTCTTTCCAAGCTGGACAATGCCATTGAACGGAATGTTTACGCAGGGGAAGTGTGCCGTATGACAGGGGTGGAGGAGGCCGCCATACGCAGTGAAATTGACAAGCGTGTGCAAAAAGAAGAGAACGCTTTCCAAAAGGAGGCGGAAAAAAAGCGGCAAATGAACCAAAAGATAAGCAATGTGGGGCACCATAGGGAAAAGGGACTCATGGAAGCCCAAAGAAGCATCTTGTATTATTGTGCGTCGGAACAAAAGATTTACGAAAAGTTAGTAAGTGTTTTAGAAAAAGAGGATTTTACCGAGGAGCTCTATTATCGGGTTTTCGAGGCGATTGGCCAACTATGGCGGGATAACGGCAACGTGTTTCCTGCGGAATTGGTAAGCTTTTTTGAAGATGGCGCCGAGCAAAAGCCTGTAACGGAGATTTTCGCAATCCAACTTCCCGCCCAAAGTAAGGAAGATTTACAAAAGGGGATGAATGAAGCGGTAAAAATACTGAAACGGACGAAAATCGACAAATTGACGGCTGCCGCCACCACGGTGGAGCAGATACAAAGGCTGGTGGAAGCCAAAAGAATGCTGGATTCCCTGTATATTACCATTTAAGATGGTTAAACTATAAGAGCAGAGAAAGGAAGGATTGCGTTGAAATCCGTCGAAGAAAGTACGTTGTTGACCCGTTTAGAGGAACTGGTGCAGCATGGGAAAAAGAAAAAAGGTGTATTGGAATATAAAGAGATCATGGATCATTTGGCGGATTTGGACCTTGACCCCGACCGAATTGAGCGAATTTATGAGTATCTGGAATCTCAAGGAATTGACGTTTTAGGTAACATAGATGCGGAAGAGGAAGTCGAAAAGGATCTGGATTTGACATTGCCCGAGGGTATCAATATTGATGATCCTGTGCGTATGTATTTGAAGGAAATCGGCAAGGTGCCATTGTTAAGCGCAGAAGAAGAGGTTGATCTTGCCCAGCGGATGGAGGATGGAGACGAGGAAGCGAAAAAGAAGCTTGCCGAAGCCAACCTGCGTTTGGTTGTTAGTATTGCAAAGCGATATGTGGGCAGAGGGATGCTATTTTTAGATTTAATACAGGAAGGAAATTTGGGGCTGATTAAGGCAGTTGAAAAGTTTGACTACCATAAGGGCTATAAATTCAGTACCTATGCCACCTGGTGGATTAGACAGGCCATTACCCGTGCCATTGCCGATCAGGCAAGAACCATCCGTATTCCTGTGCATATGGTGGAAACAATCAATAAATTGATTCGTATCTCCAGACAGCTTTTGCAGGAATTAGGCCGCGAACCAACCTCGGAAGAGCTGGCGAATGAAATGCAGATGACGGAGGACAAGGTTCGTGAGATTATGAAAATTGCCCAGGAGCCTGTATCCTTGGAAACCCCCATCGGTGAGGAGGAGGACAGCCATTTGGGAGATTTTATCCCCGATGACGATATTCCGGCACCCGCGGAGGCGGCCGCCTTCACCTTGTTAAAGGAACAGCTCATTGAAGTCTTGGATACATTGACAGACAGAGAAGAAAAGGTATTGCGTTTACGCTTTGGCTTGGACGATGGACGAGCAAGAACTTTGGAAGAGGTAGGGAAGGAATTTAACGTTACCCGTGAACGTATCCGTCAGATTGAAGCAAAGGCTCTTAGAAAATTAAGACACCCTAGCCGCAGTAAAAAATTAAAAGATTATCTGGAATAATAAGAAAACGGGCGAATTTCAACAGTTTCGCCCGTTATTTTTTCATAGAGAAAAATAAATGCATTTTAAAAAAAGGCGTTGTAAAGCTGTATATTTTGGAATACACTTTGACATAGAAAGGGAAAAACCATGGATATTTCGAAAAGACTGCAGGCGGTTGCAGCATTGGTTTCTTACCCCCTTGTGGCGGATATTGGAACGGATCACGGCTATGTACCTATTTTTCTACATAGTTTAAGGAAGATTACAAAGGCTTTTGCTTGCGATGTGCGAAAAGGGCCGTTGGAGAAAGCAAAGGAAAATATTCTTTTGTATGATGCCCAAAGCGTGATTGAAACAAGATTGGGCAGCGGCCTTACGCCGCTACAACCAAAGGAGGCACAAACGGCGGTCATTGCCGGCATGGGCGGCATGCTCACCATACGGATACTAGAGGATAGCCCTGCGGTGGTTGCAGCCTTAAAGGAGCTGATTTTGGCACCTCAGCATGATGTGGATGCGGTGCGCCGTTATTTGCATACCATTGGTTTTTCCATCGAAACAGAATTGATGCTCAAGGAGGAGGGCAAGTATTATAATATCCTTAGATGCATTCCGGGAGAAGAAAAATATCAACGGGAAATTGACTATTTGTATGGAAATGGATTATTATTACAAAAGAACCCTTTGTTAAAAGAATTGCTAACCACCGAGGAGCGAAAATATCGCTTGGTGGAGCAAAGGTTATTGGAAAGTCAAACGGAAAATGCAAAGGAACGCTTACTTCAAGTGAGAGAAAAACTTGGGTTCATGAGGGAGGCTTTAGCATGCTTGTGAGGGTAAAGGATATTGTGGCATTTGTGGAGGGCATTGCACCCCCTGAATTGGCAGAAAGCTGGGATAATACAGGGCTTGCCGTAGGCGATCCTGAACATCCTGTGAAAAAGGTTTTGGTGGCTTTGGATGTCATTGATGCGGTGGTGGAGGAAGCCGTTGAAATTGGTGCGGATTTGATACTCACCCATCATCCCATGCTGCTTTTTCGAAAAATAAACAGCATTACAAAAAAGGATGCCTTGGGGAAGCGAATTTATAAGCTGATTGAAAATGAGGTGGCGGCTCTTTCCGCCCATACAAATTTGGATGTGGCAAAGGGCGGCACCAATGATGTGCTGGCGGAAATAATTGGCCTTACCAAGGTGGAAATTCTGGAGGAAACCTTTTCGGAGGCTTTGAAAAAAATCGTTGTTTATGTGCCCAACAGCCACTTGGATGTGGTGCGGGAAGCCATGTGTAATGCAGATGGTGGGCAGATTGGGGGTTATTCCCATTGCACCTTTCAAACAGCGGGAGAGGGCACTTTTGTGCCACTGGAAGGAACTTCCCCTTACATTGGCACAGAGGGGCTTTTGGAAAAAACCGCCGAGGTACGCTTGGAAACCATTGCTCCCGTAGGAAAAGTGGGAAAAATTATTGAAGCAGTGAAGGCAGTTCATCCTTATGAGGAAGTGGCCTACGATATTTATCCTGTGGAGCAAAAGGGCAAAAAAGAGGGAATTGGCAGGATTGGCGATTTAAAACAGCCTATGATTTTTTCGGATTTTGCGCTATTATTAAAGGAAAAGCTAGGTTTAAATGGAATCCTTCGCCTTGTGGGCGACTCCAAGAAAGAAATTCAGCGTGTGGGTCTTTGCACAGGCAGCGGAGTGGAGTTTATGGAAACCGCAAAAAAACAGGGTGCAGACCTTTATTTAACGGGAGATTTAAAGTTTCATGAAGCCCAAAAAGCCTTAGAAATGGGGCTTTGCGTGGGAGATATTACGCATTATGCCAGCGAAGTGATTATTGTGCCTGTGCTGCAAAAAGCATTGAGCAAGGAAGCAAGGGAAAAGGAATGGGATTTAGAGGTCGTGTGTTCTAAAATAAACGGGCAGACTTTTTGGACAATTTGATGGAATAGGAGGAAATAGTTTGGAACAAATGCAGATGAATGTGATGGGAAAAGATGTATTGGTGCAAGAAGGTACCACCTTTGGGGAGTTGGCAGAAGCCTTTCAGGAGGAATGCTTAGGCGGCATTATGGTGGCAAAGCAGGAAAATCGACTGAAGGAATTGCACAATGTCATTCGTGAGGATATCCCCATTTCTTTTTATGATATTACCCATGAAGAGGGAATGCGGGTTTACCATAGAGGAGTATCCTTCCTGCTGGTAAAGGCAGTTTGGGATTTGTTTGGAAAGGATGCCTCCTTGATTATCGAGCACTCGTTAAAAGGAAACCTTTATTGCGAAATTGCCAAGCCAAAGGTGACGATGGATGATGCATTGCTGCAGCAATTAAAAGAAAAAATGGAGGGGTATGTAAGTGCTGATTTGCCTATTGTGAAGCATACCTACCGCAGAGATAAAGCCATTGATATTATGAAAAAGCAACGTATGCTTGATAAGGTTGAGCTGCTTCGGTTCCGCCGTGCATCTAACGTCAATTTATACGAAATAGAGGGGCTGTTTGATTATTTTTATGGGTATATGCCGATTTCAACGGGGCATTTGAAGGTGTTTGAATTAATGCTTTATGAAAATGGGTTTTTAATCCTATTGCCCGCGGCAAAGAATCCCCTTTGTATTCAACCGCCTTTTCATCTGGAAAAAATCAGCGGTGTCTTTATGGAGCAGATGAAATGGTGCCAGCTGATGGGCGTTGCCAATGTGGCGGATTTAAATAATACCTTGGTAAGAGGGGAATTTGGTGATTTGGTACGCATCAATGAGGCTCTCCATGAAAAGAAAATTGCCCAGATTGCAGATCAGATTTTTCATAAAATTGATGAGGTGAAAATGGTTTTAATTGCAGGGCCCTCCTCTTCGGGAAAAACCTCCTTTGCAAACCGTTTGTGCATTCAGCTTCGTGCGTTAGGGGTCAGACCTCATAAAATATCCTTGGATGATTATTTTGTGAACCGAGAGTTTACCCCTTTGGATGAGTTGGGAAATAAAAATTTTGAGAGCATTGATGCGTTGGATTTGAAGCAGTTAAATGAGGACTTAAAAAATATCATTGCGGGGGATCGGGTTGAAATTCCTTCCTTTAACTTTGTGAGCGGAACCAGAGAACACAAAGGGACTTTCATTCAGCTGGATAAGGATGAAATTTTGGTAATTGAAGGCATTCATGGCTTGAATGACAGATTGACTTCGGCAATTCCCGACGAAAATAAGTTTAAAATTTTCATCAATGCAATCACGCAATTAAATATTGATGACCATAACAGAATTTCTACTTCAGATAGCCGCTTGATTCGCCGAATGGTGCGGGATAATCAATTTCGGGGCAGAGATGGTGCGGCTACCATTGAAGCATGGAATATGGTGAAAAGGGGAGAGGAAGAAAATATTTTCCCTTATCAAGAAAATGCGGATGCGATTTTTAATTCGGCAACGATTTATGAGCTCAGCGTTTTAAAGCAATATGCGGAGCCGTTATTGTTTGCCATTGACTCCTCCAAGCCGGAATATATTACCGCAAAAAGATTAATTAAATTTTTGGGATATTTTCTGGCGGCGCCGGGCTTGGAGATTCCCAATAATTCCCTCATTAAGGAATTTGTTGGTGGAAGCTGCTTCAAGGTTTGACAATAGAAAAAGGATGTCGTATAATGTTCTTCGTGAGTAAGCTGGATGGTCGCGCCTGATAAGGGTGAGGAAAGTCCGGGCTTCATAGAGCAGGGTGCCGGTTAACGGCCGGTGGAGGCGACTCTAAGGATAGTGCAACAGAAATAAACCGCCTGTTTTTGCAGGTAAGGATGGAAAGGTGGGGTAAGAGCCCACCGCTCTTCTGGTAACAGGGGAGGCTCTGTAAACCCCACCCGAAGCAAGACCAAATGAAACAATAGGGCTGCTCGTCCTGTTTCAATAAATGTCGCATGATGCTGTTGGCAACAACAGACCAAGATAGATGACTGTCCACGACAGAACCCGGCTTATATGGCTTGCTCATACAAATAAAAAACAAGGAACTCAGCATTTTGTGGGTTCCTTAAAGTTTCCCTTCAAAACCAAGAACACGTCTGGAAATGAAAAATTTCTTAGACTTGTACTGGGAGTGGAGGTTTTTTTTGTGCAAAAAAATGGCATGAAAGATTATTACCAACCAGAAAATACAAGACAATAAATCGGCACGAAATTCTTTATATACGGAGACATTTCCAGTGAGTGTAATTATATTAGTTGGAGCTGTAACACAATGTACAAGCGAACCATAGGATATAGTACAGCTAATCCAAATCGTAACTGCCGTATAAAAAGCAACCAATTAATATAAAGGAGGAAATATCATGAAAGAGCAAAAATCTGATTCTAATAAAGGGCATAGCTATTACCAAAGACGTAGCCGCTCTAGTATCTCCAGAAGTGCAGCTAGCAGATCAGCTACCCGTTCTTACAGCTTTAGCCGATAATTTCGCACAAGCATTGAGCGAAGTGTTGATATTATGGCGAACTACTTTGAACGTGGGGAACAGATAGAAGATTATTCTATTTTAGATATACTTGGTGAGGGCAGATACGGTATTGTGTATCTTGCAGAAAATACAAAAGAAGAAAAATGTATCATTAAATTACTAAAAAAAGAAATGTTAAAATCATCGAAAAAAAAATTGTTTTATGAACAGGAAATTTTAAAAAGACTAAATAGTTCTAAATTTCCAAAATTTATTGAATATCTAGAAATAGATAACTTACCAGCTTATGTATTAGAATATATCCCGGGAATCGTTTTTGAAGATTTATTAGCGGATGATTCTTATATGTTTTCTAAAGCTCAGATTTATGAAATTGCTGCTCAACTGATAGAGATTATCTCTGTATTGCAGCAAAACAATATTGTTCATCGAGATATTAGGCCACCTAATGTCATGATGAAAGAAAATCAAGATATCGTTTTAATCGATTTTGGATTAGCTAGATATATTGATAACAAAAGATATACGAAGCAAGATGATTATTGGTTCCTGGGAGATTTTTTAATCCATTTATACTATACATCGTTTTATCAAGACTTAGATTTGGAAGATAAGCCTTGGTATGAAGAACTAGATATCACAGAACAAGAGCTTTTGTTTTTGAAAAAATTAATGGGGATTGAAGATACCTATACGAATATTGAGCAAATACGAACTGATATTATGAAATTAAAAATGTAAGACGAAGTTGATGATAAACCATATGGTTAGGAGTAGTTTTCTTAACGATATGGTTTATGTCTTAAATATGAATAAATAAATGAAACATGGGAGGATGGAGTATGAACAGTTCGATTTATATTAAAGAAATAAATAAAAAAAGCTTCTGTGCTAATATATACTCTGTGAAACATTTTAGAATGATCGGCTTAGTAGATGTAAATATTGAATATGATCATAATGTTGAGCAAGTTACATTAGCTTATTATAGTTCTTCCGGCACAAATAATGGAAAAATCAAAGGTCTTTGGTATCCTATTATAGGGATAAAAACAACGACAGGGTTATTTACAGAATTTACAGAATATTTAAACTTTGTGCTGTCAAATACAACAGAAGGCGGTTTGGCGGAAAAAGGTTGGCTTGCGAAATCTCTTTTTTTCTATGGTGATTTTTTTGACAATTCTATGATTATGGGTTTTTCTAATGGAAGCCACTATGAAAAGCTTTTAGAGATTGGAAGAACGTTAAAAGATTTGTATGATAAAGATGAATTTTGTAAAATAAATTATCTTGATGCTCATTTATTAAATGAAATTGTAACTTCAAAAAAACTTTATCGAGGAAATAAACATGTACAAAGGGAAAATTATGAACGATTCATACATGATATATTTATTCAAACTGAAAATTCTTTGGATTCCGAATAAAATTGTATACTAAAATGATATGATTTTTAGGAGCCTTTGTTCGTTGCGCGTAATGCTCTTATTAA
>JAQUSU010000051.1:9265-17234 GCA_028710085.1 Anaerotignum sp. | reverse complement strand
CCACCGCAGTTTGCGCCGGGAAGAACCTCTAAAATCTGAGTGATTTTAGGATCTTCTTCTACTTTAAAAACTTCACCGGCGATGCCAAGGCCTGCACCAAAAACAACACCGAGACCACCGATACTAATAATCGGATTTATAATATTCATAATGTCCATTTTTGTCACCCTCCCTGCATTAAAGTTTGATCAAGCCGGAGAAGCCTAAAAACGCGATGGACATAAGACCTGCTGTAAGCAGAGCTAAGGGGAACCCATCAAAGGCCTTCGGAGTATCATTGTCTGCGATTCTTTCACGGATACCTGCAAACAGAACAATCGCCAAAGCAAAGCCTGTTGCACCACCAAAGCCGTTTAATACAGCTTCAATGAAGTTGTAACCTTTTTGCATATTCAAAACGGCAACACCCAAAACGGCACAGTTTGTTGTAATCAAAGGAAGGAATACACCAAGTGCCTGATACAGCGCAGGTGCAGCTTTCTTTAAGAACATTTCTACGAACTGTACTAAGGATGCGATAACCAAAATGAACGCAATGTTATACAAATATTCGATTTGCAAAGGCACCAGAATTAACGCATAAACAAGCCATGCAACTCCCGCTGCCAAGGACATAACGAAGATAACTGCCATACCCATACCTGCTGCTGTTTCCACTTTTTTAGAAACACCGAGGAAGGGGCAAATACCTAAGAACTGGGCTAATACGTAGTTGTTTACGAAAATCCCTGCTAAAACTAATAAAACTAGATTCATTTAATTTCCCCTCCTTCTCAAGCTTTTTTCTTGTTTCTAAAATAGTTTAACGCAGCCATCAAGCAACCCAAGGTAAAGAATGCACCGGGTGCCATGATAAATAATAATGTTCTGGGGAATGCTTCGGGAAGTACAGTATAATTAAATAATGTACCTGCGCCGATCAATTCACGCACCAAGCCCAAAACGCCCAAAGCCACTGTAAAGCCAAGACCCATACCGATACCATCGCAAATTGCAGCAACCGGACCGTTTTTGAATGCAAAAGCTTCTGCTCTTGCGAGGATAATACAGTTAACTACAATCAAGGGGATGTAAAGACCCAAAGATGCATTCAGTGCAGGCTGGTAGGCTTTCAATAAAAATTCAATGATCGTTACGAATGTTGCAATAACTACGATAAAGCATGGAATTCTTACTTTATCAGGAATAATCTTTCTGAGCAGGGAAATGAAGAGGTTTGCAAAAATCAAAACCGCTGCTGTGGAAAGACCCATGCCGATACCGTTAATTGCGGAGCTTGTTACAGCCAAGGTGGGGCACATACCAACTACCTGTACAAAGGTAGGGTTTTCATCAATAATACCGTTCTTAATTATTTTCAATGCATTAGCCATTAGTAAGCACCTCCGTTTGCAGCAAACCATTCCAATGCTTCATTTGCGCCGCTTGTTACAGCTCTGGAAGTAATTGTAGCACTTGTAATGGGAACAACTTCTCCGCCGTCCTTTGTAACTGCCAGTGAACCGGACATGCCTGTAAATTGTTCATAGAAGGAAGGATCGGTGGATTTTGCACCCAAACCGGGTGTTTCAGCATGCTTTGTTACACGCACACCGGTAATCACGCCATCTTCACCAATGCCAACCATTGTGTCTACAGCGCCAGCAAAGCCACCAGGAGCTGTTGTAATTACAAAACCGCCGTTATCTGCCTTATAAACAGCAGTAAGGGAACCGGTTAATTCTACATCTTCAATCTGTTCAAAAGAGGTTGCATCAGGCATAACTGCCATCATGGAAGCCGCTCTTGTCTGTTCTTCCTGCATTCTGATAGGCTCTGCTGTAATCGACTGAACTGCACCTAAAGCAGCGGCAGCAACGCCGGCGATAATCAGCAATACCACAGCGGGTCTTATTACTTCTTTTGTGTTCATGCTTTCTTCGCCCCTTTCACTTTAGGTAATGCACCAAAGATTGTGGGTTCTGTAAATCTTTCAATCAAAGGCACAACAAGGTTCATAATCAGGATGGAGTAGGATACACCTTCGGGGTAACCGCCAAAAATTCTGATTAAAGTTGTTAATAAACCACAGCCAACAGCAAAAATAATCTGTCCCTTCGGTGTTACAGGGGAAGAAGCATAGTCTGTTGCCATGAAGAATGCACCCAGCATTAAGCCGCCTGCAAAGATTTCATAAGAAGGAACACGAATGCCTTTTCTGCCGATTAATGCGGTTAAAATGAAAACAGTTGCAATATAGATTACGGGGATTTTCCAGTTGATTACGTGTTTCACGATCAAATAGATTCCGCCGATAATCAAAGCGATGGCACAGGTTTCACCAAGACAGCCACCTATGTTACCAACCAAAACATCTACAAAGCTTGCATCAGGTGTTACGCCAGCCTTTAACTGAGCCAAAGGTGTTGCAACTGCAACAGCGTCTGCACCGAAGTTACCTGCGGATGTCCAAGAGGTCATTTCGGTAGGGTAGGATGCCAACAAGAAAGCTCTACCGGCAAGGGCGGGGTTGATAAAGTTCTGGCCCAAACCACCGAAAAGCTGTTTTGCAAAGATAATTGCAAATGCACTACCAACAACAGCTACCCAAACAGGAGCGGATGCAGGCATATTCATTGCCAAAAGTAAGCCTGTTACAACGGCGCTTAAATCGCTGATTGTAACGGGTTTTTTCATAATTTTTTCATACAGCCATTCAAAGAAAACAGCTGAAACGATGGCAGCAACCATCAAAATCAATGCTCGCAAACCAAAATAGTAAATGCCCATCACGGAAGCAGGAACCAGAGCGATGAGTACATCACGCATGATGCTCTGGATAGACTCCTTAGAACGTACGTGAGGGGTACCGGATACTACAAAATTAGCCATGTTTTATTCTCCCCCTTCTCAGTTCTTTTCAGCTTTTGCTTTTGCTTCAGCTTCAGCTTTCGCTCTTGCCGCAGCAGCTGCAGCTGCTTTTTTGCCTGCTTCAACCTTCTTTACCGCACGAATGGATTGTGCCAGCTGACGTTTCGCAGGGCATTCATAAGAGCAGCTACCACATTCGATACAATCCAAACCGTGGTGAGCCACAAAGCCCTCACCGTCACCCTTAAGCGCCAGTGCGTTCAGCATGAAAGGCATAAGCCCCATAGGACAGTGATCAACACACTTGCCGCAACGGATACAATTCTTTTCCTCGGGAATGTAAGCTTCTTCTTTTGTGAAGCAAAGCAAACCGGAGGTTGTTTTTACGGATGCAACATCCAAGGTATAAAGAGTGGGGCCCATCATAGGACCGCCGGCAATCAGTTTTACAGGAGGGTTTTCCTCGTTAAAGCCGCCGATGGCGTCTACCAAGTCACGCAGGGTCATACCGATACGGATTTTGTAGTTGCCTGGGTTTTTAATGCCCTTACCGGAAACCGTCACAACTCTTCTCATCAAAGGTCTGCCTTTTACGATAGCTCTTTCGATTGCAACAACGGTATCTGTGTTGTCAACAATACAGCCTGCACTTGCGGGCAGAGCGCCGGATTTTACTTCTCTTTGTGTAATTGCATAGATCAAATGCTTTTCAGAACCCTGAGGGAACTTTGTGGTCAAGGGCTGAACAGTGATATTGCTGATGCCCTCACAAGCCTTTGTCATAGATTCAATTGCCTTAGGCTTGTTCATTTCGATACCGATTACGCCTTTTGCATTGGGATGCAATTTCAGCATAATCTGAAGACCCTTTACAACACGTTCTGGTTCTTCCACCATCAAACGGTAGTCGCATGTGAGGTATGGCTCACATTCTGCCGCATTGATTAAAATGTAATCAATGGGGTTGTCCTTTGGCGGATTCAGTTTTACATGTGTAGGGAAACCGGCACCACCCAGACCAACAACGCCTGCATTTTTAATCGCTGCAAGAATTTCTTCGTTTGTCATTGTAGTGTAGTCTCTACCCTGATTCAAGCCTTCAATTTCTTCCATTTTTGCGTCGTTTTTCACAACGATGGAATTTACCATTACGCCGCCGGGAACGAGCATAGGACGGATGTCCACAACTTCGCCGGAAACGCTGGCAAAAATCGGAGAAGACATGAATGCGGGTGACTCTGCGATTTTCTGACCTACCTTTACATGATCGCCAACAGCAACGATGGGTGCACAAGGAGCACCGATGTGCTGGCTCATGGGGTAGAATAACTCAGAGTTTTCCTTTGGGAGTATCACCTGTATAGGCTGCTCTGCGGACAGAGCTTTTCCATCAGGCGGATGAACTCCACGTTTGAACGTTAAAGCTTGCATATTATCCCCCTCTGTCAAGTGTTTTCGCGCTAAAGTAGCGCATAATTTAGTTGTACCTTCATTAAAAATGATAAAACTATACATTCAACAGCAGTATTTTAATACAAAAACGAGGTTTTCACAACATATTTGCAAAAAAAAACTGCAAAACCTTATTTTGTGAAAAAAGAAAATGGCAAAATTCTTTTTTTCACAGGAAAAATGGAATTGGCATGTATAGAGAAGTGAACATACAATCAGTTTGTATGCTAGGTATTAAGACCTATTTTAGTTTACTATTATTATGTAAAAATGTAAATGATAATAAATTACCATAATTCATAGGGTGAACTTGTGAGATTTTTAAGGTATATCGACAAATTTGTATAGAATGAGGTAGAAATCCTTTAAAACATGGCAGAATTGTAGCTTTTTATTTCATTAAAACTATGATAAAATAAAAAAAGTGCCAAAGACAAGATATTTATTGTTAAAAATATGAGCAGAGAAGGTGATATTGTGGATTTGTCCTTGCAATTAGCACAAAAACAGATTTTGTCACAAAGAATGCAGCAATCTGTTGAAATTTTGCAGATGAATACCCTTACGCTTTCAGAATATATGAACGAACTGACCCAGGAGAATCCCCTTTTAGAATGGCAGGAGAATTCTTTGGAGCAGCCTGGGCAGGACGAAAAATTTTTGTGTAAGATGGAATGGCTGAAAGAGGCTGACGAGCAAAACCGCAGTATGTATCGCGTGGAGATGGAAGATGAAAGAGATCAAAGAGAAACCATTGGAAAACGTGAGCGGGAGAGCTTGCGGGAATATCTTTTATTCCAAATTAATATATTAAAGGTGGACGAAGGGGTAAAGTATGTTTTACGGTTTTTAGCCGAAAGTACGGAAGAAAGCGGTTATTTGGAGCAGGGTGCCTTGGAGGCTGCTCAGGAAAAGTTCCATCTAAAAAGAACATGCAGCGTTGATGTTTTGGGCATGCTGCAAGCCTTGGATCCCCCCGGCGTAGGTGCCAGAACATTAGAGGAGTGCTTGCTGATACAGCTAAAGCAAAAAAATGCATCTTCCCTTGCCATTAATATGGTAGAAAAATATTTGGAGGACTTGGCAAAAAACAAAATCAACCATGTTGCCAAACAACTGAAGGTCTCTTTGGAGCAGGCAAAAACTGCCTTTGATGAGATCAAAAGCTGCCAACCAAAGCCAGGGCACGGTTTTATCAGCGAAAACCCCGTTGAATATATATTGCCCGATGTTTTTGTGGAAATACAGGACGGACAGCTGAGTGTGACTTTGAACAGCTCTGCCACGCCGAGGCTCTTTATTAGCCAATCCTATTTAAGAATGCTGCAAGCAGGCCCTTCTCAAGAAACAAAAGAATTTATTTCCAATAAATTAAAACAGGCGGAATGGGCAATTCAATGCATTTCAAAAAGAGAGGAAACCCTTCTTGGAACGGCAAAATGTATTGTTACCCATCAAAAAGAATTCTTTGAGCGCCCTGATGGGCAGCTGAAGCCCTTGCGTATGGCGGATGTTGCCGAATGTATGCAGGTGCATGAATCCACGGTGAGCCGTGCGGTGAGGGACAAATATCTCCAATGCGGCAGAGGTGTGTTTCCGTTGCATGCATTTTTCTCCAAAGCGATGTCCTCGGAAAAAACGGGGACGATTTCTGCCGATTCTATTCAACAAAAATTAAAACAGCTGATTGAAGGGGAGAACAAAAAGAAGCCCTTAAGTGACCGAGAGCTGACGGAAAAATTGCAAGCAGAAGGAATTCAGATTTCCCGCAGAACTGTTGCCAAATACCGTGAGGGTATGGGCATTGCGGGGACATCTGGCAGAAAATACTACGATTAAAAAGGAGGATTCTATGCCGGATAAAATCTTTCATATTAAAATAAATAAAGAAAAGCAAGTGCCCATCTATCAGCAATTGGCGGAGGGCTTGGCGAAGCTGATTGCCCAGGGGAGTCTGCCTGCTGACAGCAAGCTGCCGCCCATACGGAAAATGGCGGAGGAATATGGCGTAAATAATGTTACCGTTGTGGCGGCATATAAGCATCTGGAAAGCAAGCAGATGGTTTATTCCAGAAAGGGCAGCGGCACCTTTGTTTCCCCCTTGCCTGTGGAAGCAATTCCAGCACCTGTTGCAAAGGGAAATCTCCATCATTTTGAGGCGGGCATTTCCTTTGAGAATGCAATTAATTTTGCAAATACCTCCTTGCCCCACGAGCTGTTTCCGGTGGATGCCTTTAAAAAAGCCTTTGATGAGGTATTGGAGCGGGAAAAGGGGGGCGCCTTTCGCTATACGGACAGTATGGGCTATTATCCCTTGCGCCAACAGCTTTGCAGCTATTTAGAGGATAATGGAATCAAAACAACCGTGGACAGTGTGCAGATTATTTCCGGTGCCCAACAGGGCATTGACGTTATTTCCAAGGCCATGGTGCGCTTTGGGGATGTGGTTTTTATGGAAAGCCCTACGTTTTATGGTGCGGCAGGTGCTTTTTTATCCCGCGGGGCGAAGCTGATCGAAATCCCGATGGAAGCTGACGGCATGAAAATGACGGTTTTGGAGGATTATTTAAAGCTGTACCAGCCCAGGTTTATTTATATGATGGCATATTTTCAAACACCCACGGGAATTTCTTATTCCATGGAGAAAAAGCGCCGTCTGCTGGAATTGGCGGAGCGGTATGATACCTATATCATAGAAGAGGATGACTTTTACGATTTCTATTATAATAAGGATACGCCTGTACCTTTGAAGGCGTTGGATTACAAAAACAGAGTGGTGTATATCAAGAGCTTTTCTAAAATATTAATGCCTGGGCTGCGTATGGGGCTTATGGTTTTGCCGAAAAAGGTGCACCAAGGGGTAATGGAGGCGAAATACACGACGGATATTTCCACCTCCAGCTTTATTCAAAAGGCCATGGAGCAATATTTCAGGGAAAACGGCTGGGAGCAGCATGCAAAAGCCATGCGGCGTTTTGGCGGGGAGAAATACCGCCGTGCTCTTTCCTTTGCAAAGAAATATTTGGAGGGGAGAGCCACTTATTCCTTGCCAAACGGCGGTGTCAGCCTTTGGATTCGTCTACCCAAGGGGGTCAGCGCCGAGGCTTTTTGCAGTCGAATGCTAGAGAAAAACGTTATTTTGACACCGGGGAGTCAATACGAAATCAGCGGCAGAGACAGTGGACACGTTCGGTTAAGCTTTTGCGGCTTGGAGGATGAAAAAATCGAGGTCGGCTTAAAGCGCATGGGCGAAACCATAGAAAAAATGCTAGAGGAAAGATAAGGGCAAGGGCAAGGGCAAGACCTTGAGGGCGTTGCCCTCAAACTCCTACAAGGGTATCACCCTTGACCCACCTGAACCCCGCATATCTATGCGGGGTTGGATAAAAGTTTAGGTCAAGCCTTTTTAAAGGCTTGCAGGTTTGGGCGGCGCCCAAGGTTTGTCTTTTGGAGGATTTGGGCGGCGCCCAAGGTTTGCCTTTGCTTGCGCTTGACAAATGAAGCACGAATCACTATAATCTTGTTAATTGAATAAATTCAAAAAAGCCATAAAAAGAAGGAGTATTTTGTGGGAACCCTTTTCAGAGAGAAAACCATTTGGTGGAAGGTTTTCGGTAGCCCGTGAAAGAAGCAGTCTTTTTGGATATTCACAGCTCTGCGGCGGAAA
>JAQUSU010000051.1:0-9165 GCA_028710085.1 Anaerotignum sp. | reverse complement strand
AAAAAGCCATAAAAAGAAGGAGTATTTTGTGGGAACCCTTTTCAGAGAGAAAACCATTTGGTGGAAGGTTTTCGGTAGCCCGTGAAAGAAGCAGTCTTTTTGGATATTCACAGCTCTGCGGCGGAAAAATTGAGTATGCCGTGGCGTAGGTCGGCGTTAACGGCATAAAAGCGACGGTTTTTAACCGTAAGCAGGGTGGTACCACGGTTTATTCGTCCCTGATCCTTAGTGATCGGGGGCTTATTTTTTTTCCAAAAAAACAATAGATGGAAGTTGATTAAGGAGGAAATATTATGAAATACATGGGTGTAAATGAAGTGAGAGAGGCTTTTCTTTCTTTCTTTGAAAGCAAAGAGCATTTGCGTTTGCAAAGCTTTTCCTTGGTTCCACATAACGATAAAAGCTTGCTGTTGATTAACTCTGGCATGGCGCCAATGAAGGCGTATTTTACAGGGCAGGAAGTTCCTCCCAGTAAAAGGGTGACCACCTGTCAAAAGTGTATCCGCACGGGCGATATTGAAAATGTGGGAAAAACAGCGCGCCACGGCACATTTTTTGAAATGCTGGGGGACTTTTCCTTCGGTGATTATTTCAAAAACGAAATTATCCCTTGGTCATGGGAGTTTGTGACAAAGGTTTTGGAAATCCCTGAGGATAAGCTGTATGTGACGATTTACGAAAATGACGATGAAACGGGAGATATTTGGCATAATGTGGTTGGCCTGCCCCGTGAGCGGATTAAAAAATTAGGCAAGGCAGATAATTTCTGGGAGCACGGCACAGGCCCTTGCGGCCCTTGTACGGAAATCTACTTTGATAGAGGGGAAAAATATAGCTGCGGCAGCCCAACTTGTGATGTTGGGTGCGATTGCGACCGCTATATGGAATTTTGGAATTTGGTACTCACCCAGTTTAACGCAGAACCAGACGGTACCTATACGGAATTAGCCCAGAAAAATGTGGATACAGGCATGGGCTTGGAGCGTATGGCGACCATTTTGCAGGGAGTAGATTCTATTTTTGATGTGGATACCATAAAATCCGTTCGTGATGCAATTTGCCAAAAAGCCAACGTAAAATATGGTGAAAATGCCAAAACAGATGTTTCTGTTCGCGTCATTACAGACCATATCCGTTCTGTAACCATGATGACCGCCGACGGGGTTTTGCCCTCCAATGAGGGTCGTGGCTATGTGCTTCGTCGTTTGCTTCGCCGTGCCGCACGCCACGGAAGGCTTTTGGGCATTGAAGGGGAGTTCTTGACAGAGCTTTCAAGGGCTGTGATTGCTTGCAGCGGCGATGCTTATCCCGAATTGGTGGACAAGCAGGAGTATGTTTTCAAGATTCTTTCTGTGGAAGAAAACAGCTTCTATAAAACCATTGATAACGGTATGGAAATCCTGAAGTCAGACATGGAAGAGATGAGAGCCGCTGGTCAGACAACGATGAGCGGTGAGAAATCTTTCCGTTTATATGATACCTATGGTTTCCCCATTGATTTGACAAAGGAAATCTTGGAAGAGGCTGGCATGAACGTGGATGAAGAAGCCTTTGCCGCCCAAATGAAGCAGCAAAAGGAAAGAGCCCGCGCAGCAAGGGGCAAATCCACCTATATGGGCGCTGCGGAAACGGTTTATCATGAATTGCCTGTTGAGCTGGAAACAAAATTTGTTGGCTATGATGTGAAAGAGCTTGAGGATTCAAAAATCGTTGCATTGATTGCAAATAATGAAATTGCAGGCGTTGCACAAAGCGGCGATAGTGTTGCTGTTTTCCTTGACAATACACCTTTTTATGCAGAAAGCGGCGGTCAGGTGGGGGATCATGGCACCATCAAAACAAAAAGCGGCGTTGTGGCCGTTTCGGATTGCATTAAGGTAATCGGCGGCAAAATTGCCCATGTGGGTCAGGTAACAGAGGGAATGGTTTCCGTGGATGAAAAGGCAGTTGCTACGGTGGATTGGGAAAGACGTATGGCTACGGCAAGAAACCACAGCACAACCCATTTACTGCAAAAGGCATTGAGAACGGTTTTGGGCACCCATGTGGAGCAGGCAGGCTCCTTTGTAAGCCCCGAGCGTTTGCGTTTTGACTTTACCCATTTTACAGCTTTGTCCGATGAAGAATTAAAGACGGTTGAAAAAATCGTAAATGAGTCTATTTTTGCAAGCTATGTAATTGAAACCAACGAAATGAGCATTGACGAGGCAAGGAATAAGGGCGCAATGGCGTTGTTCGGCGAAAAATACGGCGACGTTGTGCGTGTGGTAGATATGGGCGGTTACAGCATAGAGCTTTGCGGCGGTGCCCATTTGCAAAATACCGCACAGGCGGGTTCCTTTAAAATTCTCTCCGAAAACGGTGTTGCCGCAGGGGTTCGCCGTATTGAAGCGGTCACAGGTAGCGAAGCTTTGAAGCATTATCAGGCACAGGAGGATGAATTGAAGGAAATCTGCCGCTTGGTAAAGGCTGCCCCTGATAAATTGGTAGCCCGTGTGGAGCAATTGATGGCAGAACAAAAGGATATGGCAAAGGAATTAGAGAAGCTGAAAGCCAAAATGGCAGGCGGTGCCGCTGAAGATATTATAAACAACAAGGTGGAAATTGGCGGTATTGCAGTATTGGCGGCAGAAATCAAGGATTTGGATGCCGATGGCATGCGTACCTTGGGGGATCAGTTGAAGAATAAGCTGGGCAGCGGCATTGTTGTTTTGGCAGGCGGCACAGAGGGCAAGGTAAGCCTTTTGGTTATGGCAACCGACGACGCGGTTGCAAAGGGCGCGCATGCAGGCAATATTGTAAAGGCAGCGGCGGCTGTTTGCGGCGGCGGTGGCGGCGGTCGTCCCAACATGGCACAAGCCGGAGGAAAGAATGCAGCAAAGATTGGCGAAGCCTTGGAAAAAGCAAAGGAAGTTATTGCACAGCAGATAAAGTAATATAATTTAAAATGACAAAGCAGTTGCTCGAAACATTGAGCAGCTGTCAGACTGTCGAAAAACCTTGGGCGCCGCCCAAACCTGCTTGCTTTTTGTAAAAAGCAAGACCAAAAACTTTTATACAAACCTCATGTTCATGCGGTTTGTAATGGGTCAAGGGCGAAACCCTTGTGAGAGTTTGAGGGCAAAGCCCTCAAGGTTTTGACTTTATCGACACACTGGTAGCTGTCCGAACAATTGGGCAGCTGCTTTTTTGTGGAAACCTTTTGAGAATGATTGAATAGACAGGAAAAGCAAATAGGAAGCGCTTTGTGTCTTTGCAACAAAGTCAAACGTCTTTTTCATGAATGATTATGCGCCAGGGTATATGTATTTTTTTCTGAAAATAAAAGAAAATATTGACTTGCAGGGTGAAGTAAGGTAAAATAAGACGTAAGTAAAGCGAAACTTTTCTTACAGAAGTATAGAAGAGTTTCGCTCTTTTTCTGCGCGCAAAGAATATTTATGCAGAAAAATGTATTTTTTTGAATGATTGAATCGGCATTTTGAATGCCCCATTAGGAGGTGCTTCTATGAATTTGAAAAAGCATTATGACGTAGCAATTATCGGTGGCGGAATCGGCGGTATTATGACAGCCTATCGTTTGATCGAAAGTAATCCTGAGATGAAAGTGCTGATCATGGAGAAAGGCCATGCCATTGGGAAACGCGAGTGTCCTATTGTGACAGGCAAGGTGGATCAATGTATCAAGTGTACCTCCTGTGCGATTATGGAGGGGATGGCTGGTGCAGGCGCATTTTCTGACGGAAAATATGTAATTTCTACGGAATACGGCGGCTGGCTGACAGATTTTTTGGAGCCAAAAACGGTAATTCACTATATTGAACAGGCGGATCAGGTTTTGGTGAAGTTCGGCGCAACCACAGAACGCTATATGCCCAATGACGATTTGAAACGCCTTTGCTTACAGTATGACTTGCATATGAGTCAGGCACAGCTGAAGCATTTGGGGACGGA
Organism: Anaerotignum sp.; assembly: GCA_028710085.1. GTDB lineage: Bacteria > Bacillota > Clostridia > Lachnospirales > Anaerotignaceae > Chakrabartyella. Next base: position 5,211 of record JAQUSU010000051.1, on the reverse strand, counting down.
CAGCAATTTTGAAACCATGCGCAAGCTGATTGAATATTTGGAGGGCAAAGTAGATATTGCCGTGGATACGGAAGTTTTAGATGTGAATAAAGATACCAAGGAAATGTTTTTGACGCACAAAGGCGAGAAGGATGTGGTTACGGCGGATAAAATTATATTTGCCGTAGGGCGTGTTGGCAGCCGTTTCTTCTCCGACTGGTGCGAAAAAAATGACATTCCTTTGAAAAATAATCAGGTAGATATTGGCGTAAGAGTGGAATTGCCTTCCATGATTTGGGAGCATTTCAGTAAAAAAATATACGAGCCAAAAATTTGGTATCGCTCAAAGCAATATGGTGATACCACCAGAATGTTCTGTTTTAATGAAAGAGGGCATGTGGTAACGGAAAATACAGGGGGCGTTTTGACGGTAAACGGCCATTCCTACCGTGATGAGGAGAGAAAAACACAAAATTCCAATTTTGCGCTGCTCTCCACCATTCGCTTTACAGAGCCGTTTAAAAAGCCCATTGAGTATGCAAGATATGTTGCAAGCTTGGCAAACCTCATTTGTGGCGGTGGCGTTATGGTGCAGCGCTTGGGTGATTTGGAACAGGGCAGACGTTCCGACGAAAGCCGTATCAAAAAATCAACCACCAGACCCACGCTTCACGCAGTAGCCGGGGATTTGAGCCTTTGTATGCCCAAGCGTCAGCTGGATAATATCATTGAAACCCTCCATGCATTGGATAAAATTGCCCCAGGTACGGCAAACTGCGATACCTTACTGTATGGGATTGAATGTAAATATTATTCCGCAAGACCAAAATGTACGGAATTTGAAATTGACGACTGCCCGGGGCTTTATGCCATCGGTGATGGTGCGGGCTTTACCCGTTCCTTATCTCAGGCGGCGGCAAACGGAATGTATGTGGCGGATAGAATTTTAGGGGAAAAATAAAATAGGCATGCGAAAGTGGGGTTCGGCATCATTCATGTCGAACCCCACTTTTCTTTTAAAATTTCCCCATTAAAGCGATGGACATTAAAAGCCCTGCAATTTTCGCAGACTGAGGGTTTAAATTATCTTCCGAGCCATCACTGCTTCGTGCGGCAATGAGGGCACCATCTTGTGTGATGTTTGAAACATTTTCATTTACATTTTGCAATGTGTGCATAAAGAGTAAGGAACGGCAAATGTCATTGATTTGTCCCCGATTGTTTTCGTCTAAAAAAGGGGATATTGCCCGTAGAAGCGTTACTTCTTTGGGCGGGTGTTCAACGGCAAACGATTTTTGGTTCCCTGCTGCCATTTGGATTTTTTGAACATAGTTTTTTTCAATTGCTTCGCGTAAGGATGTAGCCATCTCCAGAAAGTCTTTTTCCAGACCTTCTGTCTTCTGCAGTGTTTTTGCCAATTCATAAACTAGATTTTGCTCCATTAAGCTAAAACCACCTTTCCTGTTTCATTAAGACAGGTTTTTTGATCCAGCAGCCCTCCATTTTCGGTTGCTATTTTAATCAAGGCAGCCTTGACGTTGTTGGGTCTGACATTAGAGAATCGTTGGAATAGTAAGGCCGCCGCGCCACTTACCAAGGGGGTTGCCATGGAGGCTCCGCTCATACTGATATAGTTGGGATAAATAATATTTTCCCGACTTCGATTGGGCATGGAAAACTGGTAATCCGGGGAGAGAACGGAAACAATGTTTTCACCGGGCGCCCAAATATCCGGCAGATGGAAAAAATCCCTGGTAAAGAAGGAAAAGGGTTTATTTCTGATAAAATAATCACGGTCTTCCCAGGTTCCAACGGTAATTACCATGGGGCTGATGGGCGGCGGCGGCTGATAGCCTCTGCGCCCGTCGGGGTTTCCTGCGGCTGCAACTACAACAATTCCTTTATGCCAAAGGGCTTCAACGCTTTCCTTCAAAGGCTGATTTACCTTTTTGTCATTGGAACCGATGGATAAATTCACTACTTTTATATTATATTTCGCAGAATTGTCCATTATCCATCTTAATGCAGCAACTGCATGAGAAGAGCTGCCTTGGCCGTGGCGGTCAAGAATTTTTAAGGAAATAATATGGGCTTGGGGTGCAATTCCCATGTAGCGACCGTTGGAAAGAGTGCCGTTGCCACTGGCGATACCCGTGACATGGGTCGCGTAAATTATATTGCTTTTGCTTTCTTATTGCGATAAAATAAAAAAGAGATGAAATACATAAAAATAGGAGGGTCTTTCGTGAAAATATCAGAAAAAGGTCAGGCTTTATTAGCAAAATACAAAAAATTTCAAAAGCTGGATATTTTTTTATTGGCTTTGGCTGCTTTAAGCTTTGTTTTTTTACACAATTTAATTTTGATGATTGCAATTGTAGTGTTTACCTTTGTTTTGGAAACGAAAATTTATGTATGCCCCCATTGCAAAAAAACTTTGGACTGCAGAAAAAGAATTCAAGAGGATACCTGCTGCCCTCGTTGTAAAAAGTATATGTTTAAGGATTTGGATTAAAATTTTACCCACCCGCTGCTGCGGGTTTTTTTATGCAAAAAATCCTATTGTTTTTTGTGAAAAGAGCATAAAAGAAATCATTTTAGGGATAAGGCGGACTTTTTTTTGTATATATTGATAGTAAGAAGGAATGAGGGGGCGAAAGCATGCCCAAGGCTGCCTTATACTGTCGTTTATCAGTGGAGGATGGAACGGGAGAGGAAAGTGAAAGCATTAGAAATCAAAGGCTTATGCTGATTGCCTATGCCCAAAAAAACGATTGGGAAATTTATGATATTTACGAGGATGAGGATTATTCGGGCTTGCGGGAGGATCGCCCTGCCTTTTGCCGTATGCTTGAGGAGGCGAAAAAAAAGAAGTTTGAAATTATCCTTGCCAAAACCCAGTCCCGCTTTACCCGCAGTGCAGCTACCGCGGAAATATATCTTCACGAAAGGTTTCCCCAATGGGGGATTCGTTTTGTTACCGTGGTGGACGGGGTGGATACGGCAAAAAAGGAAAATAAAAAGGCAAGGCAGATTAACAGCTTGGTAAACGAATGGTACTGCGAGGAACTTTCCGAAAACATCCGCTCAGTATTGCGAAAAAAAATGGAAATGGGGCAATTTTTAGGCAATTATGCCCCCTATGGATATGAAAAGGATTCCTCTGACCGCCATCGTTTGGTGATTCTTGAGGAGGAGGCACAGGTGGTGCGCTATATTGCAAAGCTGTATTTGTCGGGGCTATCCTGTAAGAAAATTGGGGCGCAGCTTAGCGCAGAGGGCATTCCTACACCGTCGGAGGGAAAGCAAAAAAGAGGACAGGATTTGGGGCGGAGGGCTTGCGGAAAATGGGGGGCAACTTCTGTGCGGAAAATACTGACAAACCCTGTGTACCTTGGACATATGGTGCAGGGGAAGGAGGAAAAAATCAGCTATAAGTCCTCCAAAACAGTGTTGGTTCCCAAAGAACGGTGGATTGTGGTAAAAGATACCCATCAGCCCATTCTAAGCGAAAAAACCATTGAAAAAGTTCAGAAAAAAATAGAGAAAAATCGGCGGGGGAAAAGGTAGCATTTGACAAAGAAAATGCCCTGTGCTATTCTAACAAAAGGAAGCAATTCCGATATAAAAAATGGGAGCTTGTAAGCAGGCTGAGAGGAAGTATCCATACTTCGACCATAAACCTGATTTGGATAATGCCAACGTAGGGACATACTTCGTTTATGAAGACATTCCCCTAGGGAGTGTCTTTTTTTGAAGGGTTTCGCTGCAAAATCCAATGGATTTTAAGGAGGAAAAAAATGGAAAAGAATTTAATCAAACATGTAAGAGAACGTGCGCCCTTGGTACACAGCATTACAAATTACGTTACGGTAAATGATGTGGCAAATATTTTATTGGCCTGCGGTGGGTCCCCAATTATGGCGGACGATGCCCAGGAGGCTGCCGAAATTACAAGCATCTGCGGCGGTTTAAATATTAATATCGGCACATTAAATGCCCGCACCATTGAATCCATGCTTTTGGCTGGAAAAAGAGCCAACGATTTGGGGCATATCACTGTTTTAGATCCTGTGGGCGCTGGTGCATCCAAGCTGCGCACCCAAACGGCAATGGAGCTTTTGGAAAAGGTTCGTTTTTCCGTTATCCGTGGGAATGTTTCGGAGCTGAAAACCCTTTGGGGGGAAGCCGGCAAAACAAAGGGTGTGGATGCGGACATTGCAGACCGTGTGACCGAGGAAAACTTGGACGAGATGGTGCAGTTTGCAAAGCGTTTCAGCGAAAAAACAGGAGCTGTGATTGCAATGACGGGGGCAATCGATATTATTGCGGATAAAAACACGGCATATGCCATTCGAAACGGAAATCCGCTGATGTCAAAAATAACGGGAACGGGATGTATGCTCAGCGGCGTGGTAGCGGCGTATTGCGTGGCAAATCCCAAAAATATTTTGGAGGCCACGGCAGCGGCGGTGGCGGCCATGGGACTTTCAGGGGAAATTGCCTTTGAACGATTGAAAAAAACCGAATTGGGAGGAACCTCCTCCTATCGTACCTTTATCATTGACGCGATGAGCAATATGAGTGATGAAATTTTGGAGGGAGGAATGAAGCTTGAAACTAGATAAAAAAAGCTTGCTATTATATGCGGTGACAGACCGCGCATGGTTAAACGGCAGAGAGCTTGCCGAGGATGTGGAAAAAGCACTGCAAGGCGGGGCGACCTTTGTGCAGCTCAGAGAAAAGGATGCAACCTTTGATGAATTTGTAGAACAGGCAAAGGAAGTAAAGGAAGTTTGTAAAAAATATGGCGTGCCCTTTGTCATTAACGATAATATTGAAGTTGCCTTAGCTGTAGATGCAGATGGCATCCATGTGGGGCAAAGCGATATGGAGGCGGGAAGTGTGCGCCAAAGGCTGGGAAGGGATAAAATCATTGGTGTTTCCACCCGTACGGTGGAGGAAGCCCTCCTTGCCCAAGAAAGAGGTGCCGATTATTTGGGCGTTGGCGCAATGTTTCAAACATCAACCAAGCTGGATGCGGCGGATGTAACCTTTCAGGAGCTAAGGGAAATCTGCAATGCGGTTGAAATACCTGTGGTTGCCATTGGCGGAATCAGCAGCAAAAACGTGGAGGAGCTTCAAGGAACGGGAATTGACGGCGTTGCAGTGGTATCGGCATTATTTGCGGCTGAGGATATTAAACAGGCATCTGTTGAAATGAAAGAGAAG
>JAQUSU010000050.1:15615-17521 GCA_028710085.1 Anaerotignum sp. | reverse complement strand
GCCTCCGCCTACCTTGCAGATGAATCGGAATATGAAAAACTGCTTTCCTTTGTTGTCAGGCAGGCGGCAGAGCTTGGAAATTCCATACAAAGCGGGATGATCACCCCATCACCTTACCGCAAAAACGACCAGACACCCTGCTCCTATTGTCGATTTAAAGCCATTTGCCGTTACGACTATGAGGATGAGCCAAAATGGCGGAATTTAAGGAAAATAGGAAAAAAGGATTTTTGGGGGATGATTGAGGAGTAATTTTTGAAATTATTATAAAAAGACTGGTAATAGCGATTTTGAACCGCCGTTACCAGTCTTTTTTGCTCATTTAGTGCCATTCATTATGTTCCACTTTTATTTTACCCTCAATTCCTTCAAACTGCATATTGTAATAACGGGCGTAAATTCCGTCGTTTTGAAGCAGCTCCCCATGCTTTCCTCGCTCCGCAATGCCTTCATCCGTCAAAACGACAATTTCGTCGGCGTTTCTGATGGTGCTGAGGCGATGGGCAATGACGATTGTGGTTCTGTTTTCGGAAAGCCGTTCCAGAGATTGCTGAATATATTTCTCGCTCTCATTATCAAGGGCAGAGGTGGCCTCATCAAGAATTAATATTTTTGGATTTTTCAAAAACACCCGCGCAATGGCAATTCTCTGCTTCTGCCCTCCTGAAAGACGGGTACCCCGCTCGCCCACATAGGTGTCGTACCCATCGGGCAAAGTTAGAATAAAATCGTGAATATTGGCGTTTTTCGCCGCCTCCTTGACTTCCTCGTCAGTCGCATCCAGTCTACCATAGGAAATATTGTCCTTGATGCTGCCGGAAAATATGTACACATCCTGCTGCACAATGCCAATGGCGGAGCGTAAGGATTGCAAGGTCAGAGAGCGGATGTCTTTGCCGTCAATGAGCACAGCACCCTCAGTTACCTCGTAAAACCGTGGCAGCAAGGAACAAAATGTGGTCTTCCCACCACCTGAGGGTCCAACCAGTGCCATGGTTTCGCCAGCCTTGATTTTAACCTTCATATGATTCAAAACCTTTACCCCATCCTCGTAGCTAAACGATACATCCAGATATTCGATATCGCCCTTCACCTGCGCCAAAGGGGTTGCATCCAAAGCATCCACAATTTCAGGCTCTGTTTCCAGTACCTCCGTGAAACGTCTGAAACCGGCATAGCCCTTCTGAAACTGCTCGGTGAAATTGAGTAACAGCTCAATCGGGTTCATATAAATATTGACATACAAAACATAGAGGGCAAGGTCTATGGTAACCAGCTCGCCCTTTGCAATCAAAACCCCGCCAAACGTGACAATTACCGCATAGAAAAGCCCTTGAAAAAAGGAATTCCCAGCCATATAACCGCCCATGGCGCGATAGCTTTTATTCTTGGAATCCAAAAATCTATGGTTGCTCTCCTCAAACCGCTCATTTTCATACGCCTCATTGACGAAGGATTTCACCACACGGATTCCGGCAAGGCTATCTTGCACACGGGAATTGACCCCGGAAATTTTCAGACGATTGTCCAAAAAAATTGTCCTCATTTTTTTGTTCCTGTAAAAGGAAAAAAGAATCATCCCTAGGGTAACCCCAATCAGCACCAACGTCAGCTTAAAGTTTAACAACAGCAAAATGATAAATGCCCCTGAAAGCTTTAAAACTGACATAAACAAATTTTCGGGCCCATGGTGGGCAAGCTCAGAAATATCGAATAAGTCAGAAACAATACGGGACATCATATCCCCTGTATTATTTTTATCATAGTAGGAAAAGCTCAGCTTTTGCAAATGGGAAAACAGATCTCGGCGCATATCGCTTTCCATTCTGGCGCCCATAATATGCCCCCACGAGGTAATAAAATATTGGGCAAAATAGCGAAACCCATACATTACAAGCAATCCTAC
>JAQUSU010000050.1:0-15515 GCA_028710085.1 Anaerotignum sp. | reverse complement strand
GTTTCTGCATTTTTATAAATTTCCTGCACCTCTTTTTGAGGAATTAGCTTCGCCAAAAGAAAAGCAAGCAGAATCACTCCTGGAATATCCACAAAAAGCCTTGTCAAAGTGAATTTTGTCCCTAAGGAGGACAACTCAAACAGCAGCGTTGGTATTTTCATGGTTGACCACGTTCCAATAAAAATCAAAAGATTGGAGAATTTTACGCCTTTTTTCATAAAAACCGCCGCCACAGGAAATGCCCCGTAAAGTGGCCCTGCCGCTGCCGCTGCAATGAAAAAGGAAAGCAGAATTCCTTTTAAGCCCGAGCCTTCGCCCATATATTTCACCATGGTTTCTTTGGGAATCCATACATCCAAAAGCCCCAGCAAAACAAAAATGGGCGGTACCACAAGCAGCATCTGCCCCAGCTGAAACGCCGAAATGCTTAGTGTCTTTTTCCCAATCTCCACATTTATCAGGCTCACAAGCCCAACCACAACGGCAGTGATTAAAAACAAGCGATATTTTTTTATAAATTTTTTTAATAAGCTTCCCATCATCCCACCACCAGTTTAATGATTAATCCAACAATAAACGAGAAAATAAAAGCTAATACATTTCTCAAGATTGTCAGCTTTTTCCCAAAATATTTCATTTCAATGGGTAATGTGGCAATGCCCACCATCATCAAAGCAGAAACAAATGTCCCGATCTGCATATACCCTGCCCCGTTTTGAAGGAGCATTGCCGCCGTTGGGAAGGCCACATAGGGCGGTATGAGTGTAATCGCCCCAACCGTCGCCGCAATGGCAACCCCCAGAAAGCCAGAATCCGCTCCGATGATCTTTGAAATAACATCCGCATTCATCACCGAAAGCATGAGTCCCACAATCAGCAAGACGGAAAAAAGCTGGGGCAGAAGATTCTCAAAGGACTTCCACGCCTTTTTCAACGCAATCATGGTTTTCTTTCTATCTTTTCGAAAGGAAATCATTAAAAATATAATTGCAATTCCGTAAAAAATATAGGTGTCCAATTCATTCCCTCCAAATAGTATGGTTGCTTTTCAGTATTACATCTGCAACTTCAACAAGGTACCTTCATAATTTTATTATAAAGGTACCTTACTAATTTGTCAATTTATATTTATTATTGTATCCACTATATTCCAGTACACCGATAAATGTGCCTACGAAATAAATAAATTTCCCTAACAATATGACCCGTACGCACTCTGGCAACGTCAAAAAACTATTTTTTTACCACGCATGATGAAAAATCCTCAGAGCAGATTAAAATTTTTCCCAATACTCCTTTATGCTTTCCTCATCTATAGCGTCAATATATGCGTTTGCAATTTCAAAAACGTCTTCTTCGTCCTTTATTTTAAAGAAAACTCCATCCTTCTCCACCACAATGTCCTTATGCTTGCCTTTGTTTTTTTCAACCCACCCCAAAAACTCCTGTTCCCAACGCTGACTCGCCTGCTCCATATCCTCATAACAAAGCAATTCATCTTTCACATTTTCAATTAATTCTTCAATACTTAATTTCATAACCTTCTCCTTTGATTTTCTGCATCATTAGAAATTTACAACAATACAAGCCTTTTTGTATTCGCTTTCCTTATTTTGCCTTTTTTTCTATATTTTTATTCCTATCCCTCTTTGGGCTTCCTTCCAAAATGGGCATAACCTGCCGCGGTCACAATTCTGCCCCTTGGTGTGCGCTGAATATAGCCTAGCTGCAATAAATAGGGTTCATAAACATCCTCTATGGTTTCCGATTCCTCCCCAATGGAGGCGGCAATGGTATCCAATCCAACAGGCTTTCCATCAAATTTATCTATCATAGTCATGAGCATTTTACGATCGATTAAATCCAGCCCCATGCGGTCTACTTCCAATAAATCCAAGGCAAACCGAGCCACCTCGTGGGTAATTTTTCCATCATAACGCACCTGTGCAAAATCACGCACTCTTTTCAAAAGACGATTTGCAATTCTGGGCGTTCCCCTTGCCCGTCGGGCGATTTCTTCTGCACCCGCCTCGTCAATGGCAATTTGCAAAACCTCTGCGGAACGACAAATAATGGTCTTTAAATTTTGAATGTCATAGGGTTCTAACCTTTGCACAACGCCAAATCTATCCCGAAGGGGCGCTGTTAACAGACCGATTCTGGTTGTTGCCCCAATCAAAGTAAACTTGGGCAAATCCAACCGCACAGACCTTGCCCCGGGACCTTTTCCAATCATAATATCAATCACAAAGTCCTCCATGGCTGGATATAAAATTTCCTCTATCATACGGTTTAAACGGTGAATTTCGTCAATAAAAAGAATATCACCCTCATTCAGGCTGTTCAAAACCGCCGCCATATCCCCCGCCCGTTCAATGGCAGGGCCTGATGTGGTTTTGATGTGAACCCCCATTTCATTGGCAATAATGTTGGATAAGGTTGTTTTCCCCAAGCCGGGAGGGCCATACAACAGCACATGATCCAAGGCTTCCTCTCTTTGCTTGGCCGCCTGAATGAACACCTTTAAATTTTCCTTAACGCCTTCCTGCCCAATATAGCTATCCAGCTGCTGCGGTCTGAGCTTTGGTTCAAAGTCTTTATCCTCCTCACCAAACGCCGCTGTTAGTATCCGCCGATTCTCCAATGGTAACACCCGCTTCTATTTAAAATGTAATCATTTTTTTCAATGCTGCTTTCAAAATTTCCTCTGTTGTCATGCCCTCTACAGCCACCTGCCCTACTGTCTGCGCCGCTTCACTGCGGCTATAGCCCAAGGCTGTCATGGCATCGATTGCCTCAAATTTGGCTCCGCCGACACCCCTCGCTTCTCCTTGTGAAGCAAACGGAATTGCAATGGCATCTTCGGTACTGCATTTATCCTTTAATTCCAATATGACCCTCTGGGCGGTTTTTCTGCCAACCCCCGGAGCCTTTGAAAGGGTTTTTTCATCCCCCGAAATAATCGCCATGATAATTTCCTGTGGTGTTAATTGGGATAAAAAGCCCAAGGCACCCTTTGGCCCTACACCGCCGACGGTTAAAAGCTTTAGAAACATTTCCTGTTCCTCTTTTGAAGAAAAACCAAAGAGGGAGATTCCATCCTCTTTCACACTCATATAGGTGAAAACCTTTATTTCTTTCCCCAATTCAGGCAATTGAGAAAGCATTCCCAGGGAAACAAAAATCTGATACCCAATGCCTCCTGTTTCCAGTATGATATAGCTTCCCCCACGATATGTTAAGTTACCTTTCATATAAGAGATCATATCCCATCTCCTCTCTTTTTCTATTGTTTTATTATACTGGACAAACTTCCAAAGAGCAACCCAAACCATACAAAAAAGGAAACTATGTTCGCCATTGTTCCTTTCAGAAAATAGGTATATACTAAAGAAAATGGAAAGGAGCGATTTTAAATGGAGCAAAAAGTATTACTTCTGGGCAATCCAGCCCTATACGAGGTTTCCTCTGCCGTAACCGAAGCGGATTATGGGAGGCTGCCAAAAATTATTGAAGATTTGCATGACACACTTATGGCATTTCGCAAAAAATACGGCGCCGGCCGTGCCATTGCAGCTCCCCAAATCGGGATACAAAAACGCATTTTGTATATGTATATTGACCACCCCGTGGTATTCCTCAATCCCCGCTTGGAATTTCCTGATGATGAGCAAATGGAGGTTTTAGACGACTGCATGTCCTTCCCAAACCTATTGGTGAAGGTAATGCGCTATAAGCGGTGCATCATTCACTATACCGATTTGGAAGATCGCAGCTGTAAGATGGAGCTTGAGGGCGATTTGTCCGAATTATTGCAGCACGAATTTGACCATCTGGATGGGATTTTGGCAGTGATGCGAAATATCGACAAACATTCTTTCTTTTGGAAAGAAACGCAATAAAAAACTTTGCCATTTGCAGTTTTTCTTATGTGTAATGATACATACGTTTTAAGATAAAATATATAAGCGTTGGCTTCTTCCAAAATAACGGAAGCCAACGCTTATATTATGTACTATTTTTCATTATACCAGCTTCCGCCTCCCGAAAGAAGCGCCAATGCCACGCCAGGTTAATCGGGCATAACGGTAATTTCCATCTTCGCCTCTTCCAATATTTTTTTGGAAAGCTCGTCGGGATATTCCCCTTTATGAACAATGCGTTTAATCCCTGCATTAATCAGCATTTTCGAACAAATAACACAGGGCTGGAGGGTAACATAAATTGTCCCACCATCCGTTGAAATCCCTAACTTTGCCGCCTGAATGATGGCATTTTGTTCTGCATGCAACGCCCGACATAGCTCATGACGCTGCCCCGAAGGGACTCCCAAACGCTCTCTTTCGCATCCTCCTAACTCAGTACAATGCTTTAGTCCTGAAGGCGCACCATTGTATCCTGTGGTGATAATACGGTTGTCCTTGACAATTACCGCACCAACCTGCCTACGCAAGCAGGTGGATCTGGTTTTTACAATTTCCGCAATTTGCATAAAATATTCGTCCCAGCTGGCTCTCACGAACTTCACTCCCTTAACGCTATTTTTTCAAAAATAACATATCTTCGTGCATTTGTCAAAAATCATTTCCGGCAAAAAAGCCTTTTCTCCGAAAATTTTTACCAAAACAAATTGGTTTCTATTGTCAGATAAAAAGGCCTTTTTCAAAAAAACAAGGCAAATGAACATTTACCGGCTTTCTTCGTTTCATTTAAATAATCAGGTTCATTTTCTTTGCCTCAAACTCCAATTCTTCTTGGAATTGAGGAGCAGCAAGAGAAATAATCATTTTTGCTCTGTCGCTTGCTGTTTGACCCTTCAAACGCACAATATTATTTTCCGTTACCAAAAAGTCAACCTCATTCTTTGTGGTTGTAACTATGGAACCAGGTGTCAAAGTCGGTTTAATCTTAGAAATCGTGCCACCCTTTGTTGTAGAGGTCATTGCAATAAAGCCTTTGCCGCCCTTGGATAGATTTGCACCACGAACAAAGTCAACTTGACCGCCGGTGCCGCTATAATGCTTTGTGCCAAGGCTTTCAGAGCAAACCTGACCGAATAAGTCAACTTCGATGCAAGAATTTACAGACACAAAATTATCATGCTGCCCAATAATATATGAGTTGTTTGTGTAATCAACAGGATGCATTTCAAAGGCGATATTGTTGTTCATATAATCGTACATTTTCTGAGAACCCCATGCAAAGGTTGCTATGGTTTTCCCAACGTTAATTGGCTTTTTCATATTGGTAACAGCGCCGCATTCAATGAGCTCCACCATGCTGTCTGTAAACATTTCCGTATGAATACCCAAATCCTTTTTATCCTTCAAAAGAACGCCAACGGCATTTGGAATTCCGCCAATCCCCAGCTGCAATGTTGCACCGTCAACTACCTCATCGGCGATCATTTGACCGATTTTTTTGTCAATATCCGACAAAGACGCAGCTGGCAAAACAGGAAGAGGTTTGGTAGCTTCACATAGAGCCGTAACCGCCGAAATATGGATGTGACTGTTCCCTGAAACCCGAGGAATATTATCATTTATTTCTAAAAGAACAATTTTTGCCTTTTCCAGCATGGCGACAACCTCTGCGCCCGCCATTCCGCAGCTAAAATAGCCATGCTCATCCATGGATGAAACTTGGGCATAAAGTACGTCCAGCCTAGGCATAACCTCTCTCCAGCACCTAGGAATTGTACTATAATTGTTAGGGATATATGAATAATAGCCTTCTTGAATCCCTTTTCTGGCAACCCCACCTGTAAACCAGGAAACATGATCATATTTTCCTTTCAACGCTTCATCTAAAAAGGGTGCACCTTCTATGCATAATGTCTGATGATGAAGAATCCCTGTTAATTCGCCATTTCTTGCTCTTTGTCCAATTGCCCCGCAAATTGCGGTGGGCATTTCTAAGCCTGTAGGGCTGGCACAAACATCCCCAGATTTTACAAACATTGCAACTTCTTCAGGTGTCATTTTTTTTGCAAGATACATTTCCCGAAACCGATTCATATTCTTTCACCTTTCCTCTCTATCTTCCATATCTCATTTAGCAATTTGCACAACAAAAACATAAAAATACCATTATTTGAATACAAAATACTATCTGTCCACCGTATTTTAGCATAAGGATGGGATATTCGTAAAGGCTAAATCCATCATGTTTCTCAAATTATACAAAATTTAATCAATTTTTCATTTTTACACCTGATTTTTTTATTATTTTATGGAATTTCACTTTGTTAAAATGTTATTTTTTTTAGTCAGACTGTTTAAAAAGCCTATAAAATCAGCATTTTTACTGATTTTGCTAAATTTCAGAAATCATAGCATTTGTCTTACAACACAGATAACTTAGGGCCTTTCATCAAAATTGTCTACAAAAAAACGGCCAGCCAATTCCCTTTCGGGAATCACTGACCGATGTATATTCTTATTTTATTTTACGATGTATGGATGAACATCACTTGGGAGTTCTTCTTTCTTACGGCTAATAATCATTGTAAAATCTGTTTCAGTTTCCTTTGAAATATCGTCCAACTGATTAATAAAATCAGTAAATTCCTTGTCATCCACTTTTTCCATAATATATTTTAGTCCATCAATGTAAACTTTTTCAATATCGTTATTTTGAGAGAGTATACCACATACGAAGCCTCTGAAAACCTGAGGACTTTCCATAATAAATTTTGGAGTATCTACGAACCGCACACTATAATGAAGATCATACATGTGACTATTGTCATCATCAATAAAAACAACACAACCTTTTGCTTCTTTACTTGCCTCGTTAGCCATAGTGATCATTCGTTTTGTTTTACCTTCACCTTTTTCGCCTGCAAGAATCTGTACCATTGCAATCTCCCCCTTTATACTGGTGATATACCTCTGGATTTATGTTGCTATCATTTTTAAAACAAACAATATTTCATTTGCTTATCATTAGTATTCTCCAAAAAATAAAAAAATCCTCTTGAATTTTCATTCTTTTCTATTAAAAAAACATAATTGGTTGATTTTCACAAATATTTATCATATTTAATATGTTTTTCAAACTTATTTTGTGCTGAATAACTAAAACGATACTGTATAATTCTTTGCATCGAACCGCGTAGTCAGATTTTTCATCAGACAAAACTAAAAGCACAGTGAATACTGGCGGTATTTGCGAGCATTTTTACGCAGACCGATGGAAAAGATACAAGCAGATGGGCGTACAAGGTTTCAGACGCTAATTGTGGGGTGTTGCCCTAATTCATCTTTTCTCAAACACCATTGCTGCCGCTCCATGGATACCCGCATCATTATGAAGCTTCGCCAAAGCAAATTTTTTATCTCTACAATGAGGAAAAACATTTTCGGCGTATGCCCGTTGAACCATCTCCAAAAGGAATTGACCTGCCTTGGATACGCCCCCTCCGATTACAATCATTTCGGGGTCAACAATATAGCAAGCGTTTGCAATTGCCATGCCTAACAGACGAGATACATATATTGCAATATCCAGCGCCATTTCGTCACCGTTTTTCGCCTGATCCCAAAGCTCCTTCGCCGTGATTTTATCAAATTGTCGAAGTGTGGAAGGTTTATCTGACTCCTTCAAGAACTTTTCTGCCATCCGAACCATGCCCGTAGCCGAAGCATATTGCTCCAGGCATCCTTTTTTTCCACAATTGCAAGACAGCGTTTCAAAGGGATTAATGGTAGTATGTCCAATTTCTCCGGCAGTTCCCGTCTTTCCCATAAGAATTTGGCCGTTTAAAACAACCCCGCCGCCAACACCTGTGCCCAAAGTAATCATAATAAGACTGCTTGCATCTTTGCCTGCGCCAAAGGTATATTCTCCCAACGCAGCAAAGCTTGCATCATTTCCAATAAATACGGGGGAAATTCCCATGATTTTTTCAGCTTCCTCCCCAAGAAACACGTCGCCCCATCCAATATTTACCGCTCCGCGCAGTAATCCGTCCTCATTTACAGGGCCAGGTGCTGCCATGCCAACCCCAGCAATTTCTTCCTTTTTAATTCCATTTTGGCTTAGGCATTTTTCCATTTCTTCTGCAATGTCTCCCAGCAACGGCTTGGGATCCGTTCCTTTTTTGGTTGGAATCTCCCATTTTTGCAAAAGGCCGTCCGCTCTAGAAAACAACCCCATTTTTATTGTGGTACCACCAATATCCACCCCAAAACAGTATTCCATCTTATGCCTCCTCATAGTTGTAAACAACCTTATAAATTAAGCTTTTGTACCTTTTATATTCATCCTCGGATATTTTTTGGGGCATTGTCATGAGTCGTAACGGCAACATCCCCTGCCCTGCTCTCATAGGCGGCTGCAAATAGGGATACTCATTGAAAAAGAAGCCATGTCTTTTATAAAAACTAACACGCCTTAACGTGAAATCATCTTTCGGCACTTCCACTTCCAAAACAATGGGCTTCCCCGCCCAATTTATCATTTCATCCAGTCTTTTTCCGCCAATCCCTTCGTTTCGAAAAAACGACTGAATGGCAAAGTGCTCTACATATAAAAAGTCGCTAAAATCCCATAAGGCAATTACCCCTTGGAGAATCCCGTTTTCTTCCTTCACTCCATACAAACGGTACCTCGGCTGATCCAAAAGGGCCTTTTGCCGTTGTTTTTCACGCAACTCTTCCACCGGAAAGGCTTCTTGTAAAATCGGATATACTGTGCAAAATGTATCCTTATATATTCGTTGAAACATACAAACCGTCCCCCTTATTCCAAAGAATACTACAAATAAAAGCAAAATGCAATCTCAATCATTCTACCCATATGATATATCAAAAAGGAAGTCACCCAAATTATTTTTTTTCCTGGTGCTTTATGTAATGCATCCTGCAAAGCAGGCTAGATCAAAGGGTTTATCCTTTCTAAATGCCTGTCCTGACATATTTCAACTTGCGAATCGCGTTCCTTTTGTAATGCCATCGTTAAGGCCAAGTATCAGCAAAAAATCAGTTCAACTCATGCATTATTGCCAAGTTCTTCCAAATAATATAGATTTTTTTTTGTAGCTATTTTAAGAAAACTATGCTATACTCAACCGGAAAAGGAAGTGAAAGAATGAAACGAATTTTTAGAGGTTTTATCCTCTTTTTAATACTCTGTTTTTCTACAATGGTACCTGCTTCAGCCGAGAATATTGCAGTAACTTTTAATGGATACCCCTTACCCCTTTCAGCGCCCGCGATCATCCAAAATGATCGGGTTTTAGTTCCCATGCGCAGTATTATGGAGGCATTGGGCTATTCGGTTATATGGCATCAGGATAGTCAAAGCATAGAGGCAAGCAAAGAAGATACGCTGCTATTTTTAACCATTGATAATCCTATCGTTACCGTAAATGAGCAGCAGGTAACCCTAGATGTTGCCGCTACCCTAGTTGAAAATACAACCATGGTTCCCCTTCGTTTTGTGGCGGAATACGGCGGTGCAATGGTTGAATGGGAAGCAGAAACCTCCTCGGTTATTATTACCACGAGCCAAGTTTCCCAAGGCGATTTAACCGATTCCGTGGTTTATTTACAAACAAATAAAATGCAAGGAAGCGGCATTATTCTTTCCGCAGACGGTTTAATTGCAACGAATTTTCATGTAATCGAAAATGCCACCATGGTTCAAATGGTGTTTGCAGATGGTTCTATATACCAAGGAACTGCCACCATTGTTGGATTATCTCCGCAACAAGACATTGCCATCCTGCAAATTGATAAAGAAGATTTAATTCCTGCTTCACCGGAAACCTCCCTTGTAAAAGGAGAAGCCGTAACCACAGTTGGTGCGCCAAACGGCAATCGTAATACCCTATCACAAGGAATTGTGAATGACTTTAATCAAGATATTATTTCCACCAACGCTTCTATTGACCACGGAAGCAGCGGCGGTGCATTGTTTAACAGTAAGGGAAAGCTGATTGGCATGACCTCTTCTTTTAGTGATGAAGAATCCTTTGCTGTCCCCGTAAAGGAGATTATGAAAGTTTCCAAGAATCTTTCTATTCCCATTCGGCAAATGACAACATATTCCTACTCCCCAAGTACGCCCCAAAATTTGCGCTACTGGCTGGAAAACAATTATGCATATTTAACTTGGGCGCCTGTTTATGATGTAGATTATTATTATGTTTATATTTCCTACACAAAAAACGGAACATTTACCAAGCTGAAAAACAAAGTGCTGGGCGGTGAAATATGGTATTGGGGCTTCCCCCAGTGCTTCGGCATTGCTACCATCAGCAATCGACCTGTTTATATTAAGGTTTCTGCAGTAAGAAACGGGATCGAAACCGCAACCACCGATGTCTTAGAAATTGTGTTGGAATAACATTCAAATATGAATGAAATACAGTAAAATCAGAAGAAAAATAATTCAGGGTATGATCGCCTGCAAGCGGTCATACCCTATTTCGTTTGCTTCTTATTTTATTTGATAGGCTTCCTTTACACAAATAATGACCCCCTGCTTCCTTAGCTATGATCCTTCGTGATATCGGCCTCTATGGCCTCTATATATGCAATCAAAGCATCAGGGGAAAGAATTACCTGTTCGCCTCTGATCCCCGCACTCACAGCAATTTCATCAAACAAAATAGCTGTTTCGTCTATAAAAGTAGGATATTTCTTTTTCATACCCACAGGGGAGCACCCTCCTCTGATATAGCCAGTTAAAGCCAAAAGCTCTTTTACATGGGTCATTTCCAGTTTTTTGTTGCCCGATACCGCCGCAGCTTTTTTTAAATCAAGCTCCATGTCCACAGGAATACAAAACACCATAATTCCTGCTTTATCCCCTCTGGTTACAAGGGTTTTAAAAACCTGTTCCGGCGGAATGCCTATTTTTTCCGCTGCATCCATTCCGGAAAGGTTGTTTTCATCATATTCATACTCGGATATTCGGTAAGAAATCCCTGCTGTATCTAATAGCCGCATCACGTTCGTTTTAACCATTCCTTCTTACCCCTTTCCTATTTTCATTTCCCTTCCGTAATGAAACAAATATTGCTGTGCAAACCCTGCAACCTCGCCAAAATTTTCTGCTGCCAATTTTTGCAATTCCATGGGGGAAAGCTTCTTTCCACTGCAATATGCATGGCTAAAAACACGATTAATCCATACATCCATAGGAAAAACCTCATATCTTCCAAAGGAAAACAGCAAAATACAATCCGCCACCTTTTGCCCAACGCCGCAAATTGACATTAAGCGTTGGCGAAGCTCTGTTGTGGATAATTCATCCATCTCTTCCCATGAAAAGCCCCCTGCCAACACTTTTTCCACAGCATCCACCAAATATCTTGCACGAAAGCCACAGCCAAGATGCCGATATACTTCCTCCGAAACCCCCGCCAGCTGTTCAGGTGTAGGAAAGCTGTACAGCCCTCTGTCAATGGGCGTTCCATATTCCTGGGAAAGCCTTTGGATTAGGCCTCGTATTCTTGGAATATGGTTGTTTTGCGATAGAATAAAGGAGATTAGCATCTCAAAAAAATCTTGCTTTAAGATGCGGATTCCCGGTGCAAAAGAAATTGCCTCCGCCATAATCGGGTCATTTTGGCTTAATCGTTGTTTAATTTCCCCATAATTTCTTTCTCCATCAAAGTATGCCTTCCAAAACGGAATATCCTCCCCACCAAAAAAAACGATACTGCCACCCACTTGACAAAGGGTAATCATCCTTTGGCCGGCGATGACAGTATAGCAATCATTGTCTTCTTTTTGATAGCGGAAGCATTGTCCACATTCTAAAGTTTGTGATAGAGAAAAGTCTGGGCAATCCCAATAGACTTTTTCCATTCGTTTCACACACCTTTTTCAAGTTAATCGTCCAATATTAGAAAACCATAATCAATTCCAGTTTTTGACAAAAGAAAATTACGCGCTTCGTAATCAGAAGCGGCATATTTCGCTTTCCAAATTCCATCTTCACTATAACATGCATAACGATTACCATTTGTTAAAACTGCATATGCACAAGCACCCGTTGCACATTGATATGCAATTTCTGTGGCACTTGAAATCGCCTTCGCACTAAAAAGTGCAGCCTCGACTCCGCCTTGCTCACGATAAATACTTTCTCTCCAAGAAGCTAAGGTGTAGGATGGCAACAAGTCTACGTTAAAGCTTGGGATATAGCGATTGATCGTGGTAACCGGATAGTAGTCGGTCTGAGCATTGGGATAAACAACTTCCCAAAAATTATTCTCGTTCTCCAAAATATATTCCTTGATATTTGCAGTATTTGCTCGATTTGAGAAAACTACAACGGCATGCTTATTATCCATGCGGATTTCTCTCACATAATACGCATCAAAACGCCCTTCAAAAAGGCTAATATAATTCAGTATTCGTTCATACTCCGCCGAAGCAGAAGAAAGTCTAACAATTCTTCCATTACTTTGATTATACTTCACCAATAAATTGTTGAAACTTTCTTCGCTGATGGTTCCGATTTTTCCGCTAGGGGATGTAATCAAATATTTATTTGATTGTTTTATAGCGGCAAACACGCCAAAATCCGTGCTGTCCGCAGGAACCGAAGCGCCCTCTATCTCCGCCAAATCACTTCCGTTAATCAATAAAATTTTGTAATCTGACGAATTCAGACCTTCTTCTAGGTATCCATCCGCCACCAAGGTATCCGTCGTTATGTACTTTTCTTCATAATAATTGTAAAGCAACCCGTTTTTGCTCATCCATCCTTTTTTTGCGCCATTTTCTTTATAATCCTTCTGCGCGGCCGAAGCAATGGAAATCAAATTATTTGTTATTCTTGTGGCCTCACTCTGCCAAAAAGGCTTTGCATCTATAGTTTGCGTTTTTTCGGGTTCGACCTTCCCCGTAGTTGGTTTGTTTATTTCAGGATCTGCCTCCACTGAAGAAGGATCTTCTTGCGTATCACTATTATCCGTATTCTCATTGGAAGGTGGTATCTCTGTGGGATCGTTTTGATCCTGCTGATCGCTTTGCTCATTTTGATTCTCAGGCGGTATAGAATTCTCACCCTCCCCAAATGCACATGCAGAGCATAGGAAAAGCAAAATACCTATCAAAACACAGGCATATCTCCACTTTTTATTCTTCAATATAATCATCCTTTTTGTCCGCTATAGCATCGTAAACCGAAAGCAGCTCATTTTTATGGGTATTTATAATATCAGAAATTTTTTTCTCCATTTCTTCATATGCATCAGAAAACGGAAACCGAATTACCCATACAGGATTATAGTGTCCATCCTCTTCCTCTACGCTTTCCACAATTGCAGCCAAAGGCTCCATATCATAGTAATCGTAAATCGCATCATATTCCCAATCTTCAATTTCTTTATTGCAAGACAAACGCAAGACAATTTTTTTGCCTTCCTCCGCCTCTTGGGCATATATATTATAAACCATTCCCACATCTTCCGAAAAGGAATAGCTCCCCAGTTCTTTTTCCAAAAAACCCGTCTCTTTATCTTTCAGCATTACCACAATAACGGTATCTTCCATATCGATCTCCTTTATATTGCACAGCTCGTCTATTATGATCAAATTATACTACAATTTTTTTTGTGATGCAAGAAAAGGGCGGGGTTCGTCCTCATCCAAACATTGGCAAAAACCCTGTATTTATGCGCTTTTTCAAATATGACGTAAATTGTAAGAATTTGTTCCTATATTTTAAAAGAATAAATAATGGCATTTTTGTCAAAAAATAATTGACTAGGAAGGCTGAAAAGCATGTGAACTGAACTATTCCCTAAGGCTATCTCGTAAAACACACAGATATGATTTTTGTATTTTCATCCTCCTTATTCTATGTTATAGTAATAGGCGAAATACAGCGGCAAAGTCCCTTGTTTTACAACAAAAAAGAAAAAGGGAAATATTTCTTGGGAAATCCTCGTTATTTTCGGGAAATATGCTTCTTTCGGGAAGGAGTATGGAAAAATGACAAAGAATGAGAAGGTTAAACAAATTATTTTCTTATTGCAAGAACAATATGGCCCAACAAAATGCTATCTGAATCACGAAAATCCATGGCAATTGCTGGTTGCCACCATTTTATCGGCACAATGTACCGACGAAAGGGTAAATATCGTTACGAAGGATTTATTTCAAAAATATAAATCAGTAAAGGACTTTGCGGAAGCCAATTTAATGGAGCTAGAAAACGATATTCATTCCACAGGCTTCTATCATAACAAAGCAAAAAATGTCATTGCCTGCTGTCAAAAACTTTTGGTGGATTACAACGGCGAGGTTCCCCAAGACCTTGAAGCGTTAACGTCGTTGGCTGGAGTTGGACGTAAAACTGCAAACGTTGTACGCGGGAACTGGTACGGCATCCCAAGCATCGTTGTGGATACCCACGTAAAACGTGTTTCAAATTTATTGGGACTGACGAAAAATCAGGATCCGGTAAAAATCGAGTTTGACTTGATGAAAATCATCCCGAAGGAAAATTGGATTGCAATCAATACCCAGCTGATTGCCCATGGCAGAAAAATTTGTATCGCAAGACGGCCAAAGTGCAACGAGTGTCTTTTGCTTGCATATTGTTCAGCCGGGCAAAAACAACAAAAGAATAAATAGTATTTCAAAAATTGGAAACAATACTTTTTGGAACAAACAACTGATTGGAGGATTTCTGAATGAAACAAAGACTTTTATCCTTTTTGATGGCTCTCATTGCCGTCATCGCTTTTGCGGGATGCAGCAGCAATGAAAAAGATGCTGCCACTGTGCTTGAAGAGGCGCAGCAAAAAATGACGGAGGTAACAAGCCTTCAGGCAACAATGGATATGAACGTAAAAATGGCTATGGGCACCGAGGAAATTTCAACTATCACAACAGCCGATATCACCACTTTCCGTGAGCCCTTAAAAATGAAGCTTGATGTAGCCTCATACACAGAAAGCGCACCTGAGCAAAAAACCATTTTGCAAATGTATATACAAGAAAGTGAAAACGAGATTACAGTATTTTCAAATGCCGGAACCGGCTGGGTGCAGACTACAGCAGAGGATAATAGCCTTGGACAATTTCTAGTCTATGAAAATATCTTGCGTTATCTTTCGGCAATTGACAGCCCCGTGAATAAGGGAACGGAAAAAATCGGAGATATTTCAACGGATCGGATAGTGGGTACTCTAAAAGGGGAAACCATGGAACAAATTATTGAGGAATCCGGTGTGCTATCCTCAGCCGAAAGTGTGGGGATATCCGAAGAGCAGCTGAAGGAAATGTATAGCGAAATAGATGGACTGCCTATTACCTTGTGGATTGGTGAGGATGGCTTGGTATACCAATATGAAACGGACATCACCAAGCTGATTCAAGTGGTAATGGACAAAACCATCGAGCTCATTGGTGCCGATAATTTCGATGAAGATATGAACGTTTCCGTCCAAAATGCAAGCATTTCAGCAAGCTGCAGTAATTTTAACGAGGCAGCGGAATTTGAAATTCCCACAGAGGCTCTGGAAGCCGCTCAATAATCATGAA
>JAQUSU010000121.1 GCA_028710085.1 Anaerotignum sp. | reverse complement strand
TTTGAAAAGGCTTGACCTAAACTTTAATTGAACCCACATTCTATGCGGGTTCAGATAGGTCAAGGATGAAATCCTTGTAGGAGTTTGAGGGCAAAGCCCTCAAGGTCTTGACCTTGTACTAAATTCATGGCAGAGGATGCTGATCCTCTGCCTTTTCTTTTTTCTCAAACTTGACAGTTTTAGGATATGCTCATATACTTGTGAAGAGAAAATAGACTTAAGGAGTGCATTGCATGGGTTATTTTCCTAGAATTGGGATGAGAATGATAAAAACAGCCGTTGCTGTTGGGATTTGTTTTTTAATCAGTATTTTAACAGGCGGAAACGGAAAGCCTATTTTTTCTGCAATTGCGGCAATCATTTGTATGCAGCCGTATGTGGAGCATAGCGTCGAGGTGGCCTTTAACCGTACCATCGCAACTGGGATCGGGGCGGTTTTCGGATTGCTTGCGGCGTTTTTGAGCCTATACATTCCAAGTAAATATGAATATTTGCAATATTTGATTATTGCATTCACCATAATCCCTGTGCTGTATACAACGGTTTTGTTGAAAAAACCGGGTGCTTCAGCTTTGGCGGGGGTGGTTTTACTGAGTATAACGCTATCCAGCACCGATGCAACACCCCTCATGAATGCTGTCAATCGTTCGGTAGAAACCATTGTGGGTATTCTGGTTTCCCTGGGCGTCAATATGGTGCATCTGCCAAGACGACGGGAGAAGGACTTTCTTTTTGTGACGGGGTTTGATGGAGCAATTTATGAGGAGAAAACGGGGATAACGCCTTATTGTGTTTTTGAGTTAAACCAGCTGTTGCACGACGGCATGGCGTTTACCATTGCCACAGAGAGAACGCCTGCCTCTTTGATGGCGGATATCGGCATGCTTCACATGGAATTGCCCTTTATTGCCATGGATGGTGCGGTGCTTTATGATATGAAGGAACGGCGGTATTTGGCTTGCCAAGGGCTTTCAAAGGAAATGACTGTTAGAATTGAGATGTATTTGCGTGAATTAGATTTGCATTATTTCTTAAATGTTGTTTGGCAGGATGTTTTGCTGATCTATTATCATGATTTCAAAAATGAGGAGGAAAAGAAGCTGTATCAAACGCTGCGTCTTTCTCCCCATAGAAATTATGTTTATGGTGAAAGACCGGAGGGGGGCATTGTTGTTTATATCCTTCTGGTTTTAAAGGACGAAATGGCGGATTTTGTGACAGAAAATCTGGTTGAAATGGATACGGAGAAGGAGCTTCTCTTTTTAAGGGATAAATCGGAAACGCCTGAGGATTATTGCCATTTGAAAATTTATCATAAAAATGCCACAAAGGAATATATGATGCATCGGCTTTTAGAAATGATGCCGCAAAAGAGGACTGTGGTTTTTGGAAGTAATAAAAATGATGTTTCTATGATGAAAGCCGCAGATTTGGCCTTTGCCACGGCGGGGGCGGATGAAGAAGCACTTGAGGCGGCCGATTATCAGCTAAGGGGTGCTGGAGACAGTATTGTTCGTACGATTTTTCATTTGTATGAGCCGCTGCCTTGGCTGTCTTTGCCCAAGGAACTAAGGGCAGAAAAAAAGAAAAAGGTGGATTAAGGATGCAGAAGAATTTACATGAGCTATCCAGAGCGGAGCTTTTGTTGGGGCAAGAAGGGTTAGAAAAACTGAAAAATTCCAAGGTCGCTGTTTTTGGTATTGGCGGCGTTGGTTCCTTTGCCGTGGAAGCATTGGCAAGGGGCGGCGTTGGACATTTGACCTTAATTGATGGAGATTGCGTATCCCTAACAAATATTAATCGCCAGCTCATTGCCACGCAAAAAACCATTGGGCAGTTAAAAACAGAGGTTATGAAGGAACGGATACACGATATTTTGCCCCAAACAACGGTGGAAGCCCATGGGGTGTTTTTCACCAGTGAAAATAGAAGTCTAATTGATTTTTCTTCCTATGATTATATTGTAGATGCTATCGATATGATTACCTCAAAGCTTATTTTAATTGAGGAAGCAAAAAAAGCCAACGTACCTATTATTAGCTGTATGGGCACAGGCAATAAGCTTGACCCCACCCGATTTGAGGTTGCGGATATTTCAAAGACGTCCGTTTGCCCCTTGGCAAAGGTGATGAGAAAAGAGCTAAAGGAAAGAGGAATCCGTGATGTAAAGGTGGTATATTCCAAGGAGTTGCCGAGGAAACCTGCGGAATCCATGGAAAGTGGAAAAAGGCAGATACCGGGCAGCCTTTCTTTTGTACCTCCGGCGGCAGGGATGGTTTTGGCTGGAGAGGTAATTTGCCATTTGGCAGGCGTTGAACGGGAATAAACGAAGGTGCGAAAAAAGCTTTATTTTCCACAAAAAAATCGAAGCATGAGAAAGATTGTTAAAATAAAGTATTAATTCTTATATTTTTCTGAAACATTTTAAATTCCCTTGAAAGGGTAAGCATATTTGGATAAAATGAAACAGAAATAGATTTTATATGCAGCTCGAAAGGGAGGTGTTAAGGTGATAAAAAGAATAAGAATTGCAGCTTCTATGATTTTGATTGCAGTGTTTTTTGCATCGGGATGTGCTGCGAAGCCAACCTCCAACAGTGCCGCGGTGACGAGTGAAGGTGAAGCCCAGAAATATGTTGCATTGGCAAAGACGAAATTGGAGTCAGCTTCAAGCTTTGCATCTGATTTTTATGCAGAGGTTACCATTGGCGGAGATGATCAAAAAAAAGTTACCAGTGCAAAGGTTGAAATGATTTATGAACCGTTGGCGGTAATGATTAAAACCCAGGATTTATTTGGACAGAGTACATTGGAATCCGAAACCTATTTGGAAAAGGTAGATGCCGGCGTAAATATGTATATGCTATATGATGGTCAATGGACAGAAATGACCCTGCAGGAAAAAAATGCAATGAAGTCCGTTGGCATATATGATGCTGCAAAGGCTATGCGCCTGTTGCTGGCTTCCGGTGAAAATTGGGAACAGGTTTCTACAAAAAACGGTATTGTGACCATAAGTGGAGAGGTGCCGGCCCAGAAGGTCTATGAAATATCCGAAGAAGGGTGTTTCTTGCAGTTGGCGGGCATGAGCGGTATGGCTGAGAGTTATTATACCGGTGTGGAAGCAATTCCTTTTGAGGTTCAGCTTAAAGAGGATGGCACACCAGTTTCTTTTTCCGTTGATTTTGCAAAAACACTGGAAACGGTAATGAACCATGTATTGCAGGAATTAGGTAAGGATGAAGTGGAGCCGATTTCCGTTGAGAAATATCTAATCAAACAAACAATTACAAACTTTGGTGAAGTGAAGCAAATAAAAATTCCTGTTGAGGCAAGTAGTGCAATTAATTATGAAAAAGAAATTTCGCTGCTGGAAAGCAACACAGTGAAGCAGTGAGAAGAACCCTTGGAAAAGGGAGTTTATAAAAAACATAAGATTCAAACCGTTTTTGGTTCACTTATGTTTTTTTAGAACTCTGCAAATCCAAGGGTTTTTATTGTAGAAAGGCGTGAATTAGGCTATTTTTTGTATCGTAGGTGTCTCTTATGCAAGGCTTGGAGCACAAAATGATTGCAAATTGGGACAGAATTACTGATATTTATTGGTTTTTATAAATTTTACTGTATTTTTTATGGGATAATGCTATAATAAAAAAGATTGACTTGAAAAAAGGAGAGAATACAATATGATCGCAGCTCAGGGTGTCAGCCTTCAATACGGAGG
>JAQUSU010000004.1:70873-73361 GCA_028710085.1 Anaerotignum sp. | reverse complement strand
GCAAAAAATTATGCCCGCCTGCGTCGTGCCACGCAAACGGCGGTGCTATGGACAACAATTTTTTGCATCCTCTGCTGCGGTGGAATGCTGTTGTTCCGTGACCCTTTGATACAGGCGTTTAATAAAAATGACCCGGCAGTTTTGGCCATCGGAACAAAGGCGTTATTTTTTCAAGGGCTGATGTTTTTGGGAAACGGCTTTCAGGTTGTTTATACCACAAAATTTATGGGAATGGGCAAAGGCTTGGAGGGTGGCCTTGTGAGCCTTGGAAGACAGGGATTTTTCTTTATTCCAATCATCTATTTGTTTACGGCGGCATGGGGCTTAAATGGCCTGATTTTGGCACAGCCTGCGGCGGATTTGCTATCCTTCCTTTTGATTAGCGTTCTTGCCTTCAGAAATAAAAAAGAGGAACAAACGCTGATTTTTGCCCAAGCAGCTTGAAAATATAAGAAGCATAAATATAAAAAAGCTATGTTTTTATTGGGATACAGTCAATAAAAGCGTAGTTTTTTCTTTTAACCAGTTTGTTCCTTATTGACAAAAGGGGTAGAATAGAATAACATAAGAATATATATAGATAACAGTGTTATGTTAAGCTGGGAGGGGATGCAACTTGAAAAACGAAAGGGAAACGAGAGAAAGGCTGTTAGTAAGCGGGAAAAAAGAATTTTTGAAAAAGGGATATCTCCATGCATCCTTGCGCGATATTTGCAAAAATGCGCAGCTTACAACAGGAGCCCTATATTTTTTCTTTGAAAATAAGGAGGCGCTGTTTGCTTCTATTGTGGAACAGCCGTTGAATGAATTACAAGAAATAATGAACCAGCACCATCGGCACGAATTGGAACAATTAAAATGCACCCAAACGCATATGGAGGATTATTTAGAGCATTATGAAATTGCAAAAAAAGTGATTCGCCGTATGTATTATTATTATGATGAATTTCAGCTGCTCCTTACAAAAGCCCAGGGCTCACGGTTTGAACAAATGGTAGATCAATTTGTGGAAATTACGGAAAAGAAATATCGGGTGCTGGCAGATGCAACTACCGTGCAAAAAAAAGCCCCCAAGGTGGAGGACTATATGCTTCATTGGTTTACCCATACGCAGGTGAATCTTTTTGTGCATATGATAACCCACGAAGCGTCGGAAGAAACGGCTATGATGCATTTGGAGGCAATGGTGCATTGCTTGGTTGCCTGCTGGTATCAATTATTTCAACAAAACACTGATTTCGTAGTAGGGGAGAGAAACCATGGATAATAACAAAAAATTCTGGGAAAAGGCTGCCGGTTTTTATGCAGTTTTTATAAAAAGAAGTGCATCTTCCTATCATATAATCATCAGTAAAATCGTGCAAAGCTTCCATAAAGACATGAAGGTTTTGGAATTGGCCTGCGGAAGCGGTCAGCTGACCTTTTCTTTGGCGGAGCATGTAAAGGAATGGCATGCAACCGATTTTTCTCCCGCAATGCTTGAGGAAGCAAAAAAACGCTGCACCTTTAATAACATTTCCTTTTCCGTGCAGGATGCCACAAACCTGCCCTATGTAGATGCTTGTTTTGACGGCGTGCTCATTGCCAATGCATTGCATATCATGCCCCACCCGGATAAGGCGTTGGAAGAAATATTCCGTGTGCTAAAGCCCGGGGGATTGTTGTTTGCACCTACTTTTATATGGAAGAAGGGGGCGGGGTTTGATGTGGGCGCTTGGATATTGCAGGGGATTGGTTTTAAGGTGTTTCATAAGTGGAGCCAAGAGGAATTTGTAAAATTTGTGGAACGGAAAGGTTTTTTGGTCACGGAGCATTCGGTGGTGGGCAGTAAGATTACCCCGATTTGCTATTTAGCGGCAAAAAAGGCAGCATAAGAATGAAGAATAAGCAAGGTGATAAATATGACGAATGAGTTTTTGATTTTATTAATTCCGTTTATAGGAACTGCTTTAGGTTCTGCCATGGTCTTTTTTATGAAAGAGGAAATGAATCTAAGGCTAAAAAAGCTGCTTTTAGGCTTTGCGGCGGGAGTAATGATTGCGGCCTCCGTGTGGTCGTTATTGATACCGGCAATTGAAATGTCTGAATCGCAGAGGGTGCCTTCGTGGCTGCCCGCCTTGATAGGATTTTTGTTGGGGATTGGGTTTTTACTGCTTTTGGACAGTGTGATTCCGCATTTGCATATGAGCGGCGACAAGCCGGAGGGAATCCCCGCCAAATTATCAAAAACAACCATGTTGGTTTTTGCGGTAACGCTGCATAATTTTCCCGAGGGAATGGCAGTTGGCGTAGCCTTTGCCGGGGCGATGCTGGAGAGCAGCAACATTACCATGATGGCTGCCTTTGCATTGGCATTGGGCATTGCGTTGCAGAATTTTCCCGAGGGCGCTATTATTTCCATGCCACTTTGCAATGAAGGGGCAAGCAAGAAAAAGGCATTTTTGTATGGCGTGGGTTCGGGTGTTGTGGAGCCCATTGGTGCGGTAAT
>JAQUSU010000004.1:51141-70773 GCA_028710085.1 Anaerotignum sp. | reverse complement strand
GGGAAGAAGCTTTTATCATCCTCCAGTATCTGCAAATCATATTTTTTAATTTCGGCATCGGTGGCAAAAACATCAGTAACATCCATATCGCCATTGCCAATTGCTTGATATTTTAGGGATACATTCATCATTTTTGGATCGCCTTTAAAGGAAATGCCGTATAATTCACAAAAGCCTTCAAACCCATCTTCACGGTTAAAAAATTCGTTTTCACCGCCGAAAACAAGATTTTCGGATACACCGATTAGGTCAGAACAAGTTTTCAGATCATATTCGTCCGCCACAGCCCGACTTACCGCAGCTGCATAGGTGTTATTAAAGCCCAAGGGCTTCAGCCACTTAATATCAAATTGTTTGTCAAATTCTTCAGAAACCACACGATAAGTTTCATCTGGATCAGTCATAACATCCATTTTCAACTGTGCGGTCAAACCGGTACCGGTATACTCAGTATAAATATCAATGTCTCCTTTTTTCAGTGCTTCAAAATTAATAAAGGTTCCACCCATATTGAGCTTGCGATCTACCTGCAAATCGGTTTTGTTTTCAACCAGCTGAGCAAGCATTTCACCAATGATGATATTTTCGCTGAAATCTTTGGAACCAATGACAACGGTATCTTTGCTGCCGCAGCCTGTCAATGCAATGGATACCAGTGTAACTGCACCAATTGCAAGAGATAATATTTTCTTTTTCATTTTTATCCTCCTTCAAAAATTATTTTGCTCGTTTCACGAGCTTTTCTTCAATTTTCGACATAAGAAAGTCGAAAATCACCGCCATAATTACAACGGGAATTGTCCAAAGTGTAATGGTTAGAAAGTTCAATGTTTGAATTCCTCGATAAATTGGATAACCTAGTCCGCCAGATCCGATTAAAACACCGATGACTGCAATAGATAATGCAGTTACAGTTGCAATTTTGATGCCGGAAAAAATCAGCGGAAACGAAAGGGGAAGCTCCACCTTGAACATTAGTTGCAGCTTGGACATACCCATACCCCGTGCCGCATCTTTTAAATAGGGCGGGACGCCAGTTAGGCCTATATAGGTATTACGCACAATAGGCAGGAGGGAATATAGTACCAGCCCTACAATCAATGTGACGTTGCCAAGACCGAAAAAAATCATTAATAAAGCGAGAAGTGCCAAGGAGGGAATTGTCTGCAATGAATCTACAACCCAGAGAATTACCTTGTCCAGATAAGGTACCCAATAGGAAATAATTCCAAGCAACACCCCTAAAACCGTAGAAATTGCGATTGCAATTAAGACAAGCACCATATGCTCCCCAGTTAGGTAGAGTAAATTAGTCATTTTTTCACCTCCCCATTCTTAAGCCTTTGGGCGTAATGCCACGCTGGATAAATCCAATCAGGGCATTTGCCACAAGGGCTAGAATTGCAGAGGGAATGGCCCCTGCAAGAATATATTTGGTTTCATAGGTGGAGAGCCCTGTCCAAATCATATCGCCAAGGCCACCAGCACCAATCATACCCGCAAGGGTTGCCCAACTGATGATGTAAACCGTAGATAGACGCAGGCCACCAATAATGGAAGGCATAGAAAGAGGCAGTTCGACTTTAAATAGCATTTGCTTCCCACTCATACCGATGCCTCTTGCCGCTTCGATGTAATGATCGTCCACCTCTAAAATCCCCGTATAGGTATTGCGTAAAATTGGTAAAACCGCATATAGGGACAGTGCCGCAATGGCAGGGGGCTTGCCGATGCCCATTAAAATAAGCATAGCACCCAGTAGCACAAGCCCGGGTATGGTCTGAATTACACCGGCAATCATCAGCACATACTTTGCGGCTTTTTTATGACGTGACAGCACAATACCCAAGGGTACAGCAATGATTACGCCAATGCCCACGGAAATTAGGACAAGCTCAATATGCGTTAAAAAGGCTTTGAGAATTTCATTAGAATGTTTTGTAAAAAATTCTGAATAAGTCATTGTCATTGCGTCATCTCCCCCCACAGAGCTTCGCCCATGGCTTTTGCCATGCTTGTTTTTGTAATAAGCCCTGCAACAGTATTATCATCATTGAGAACGATGACATAACCCGTAGGAGAAGCAATTAATAGCTCAAAGGCCTGCTGTGCGTTAGAATTACGGTTTACCGTCATGGCTTCTACGGTAATCAGCTCTGCTATTTGCCTGCCTGCCTTTCCCTGTGCCTTGATTTTATCAACGGAAACGGTTCCTAAATAGGTATCGTCCTCCTCCACGACAATCAGGGAGGATACATCCCTTCGGCTCATTAGCTCGATACATTCCAAGGTTTTTTTCGTTTTTGAAACGGTAAGAACCTTTGCACGCATAAAATCCGACGCAACCAAATTAGCGTTACTATTTTCGTTATTTATGTGCTTGCCAAGGAAGCTTTTGATAATGGGATCAGCTGGATTTTGCAGCATTTCCTCTGGGGAAGCCATTTGTAACACCTTGCCCTCGTTCATAAAAACAATGGTATCCCCAAGGCGTATTGCCTCATCCATATCATGGGTGACAAAAACAATGGTTTTCCCAAGCTTTTTCTGGATTTTTTTAATTTCCTCCTGAAGAGAATCTCTTGTCACAGGGTCGAGGGCACCAAAGGGCTCATCCATCAAAACAATTGGCGGTGATGCGGCAAGGGCGCGCAATACACCAATACGTTGCTGCTGACCGCCGGAAAGCTCCGAGGGATATTTTTTTGCATTTTCTTCATAGGGCATATTTACCAACTCTAACAAATGGCGAACGATTTCGTCGATTTCCTCTTTTTTATAATTGAGCAGCTTTGGCACAATGGCAATATTTTGCTCTACCGTCATATTCGGGAAAAGCCCAATCTGCTGAATAACATAGCCAATGGTACGGCGCAGCTTCACCGGATCTACCTTGGTAATATCTTTTCCGTCAATATAAATTTCACCGGAATCTGGTTCAATTAAACGATTGATGGTTTTTAACGTGGTTGTTTTCCCACAGCCGCTAGGCCCGATGAGAATTACAAATTCACCTGCCTTTATATCCAGTGTTAGATTATTCAAAATAATTTTTTTTCCATAACTCTTATTTACATTGCGAAATTGAATCATCTATTCAAAATCTCCTTTCCTAGTTTCAAACTGACAACTTTTATTATACTTGACAAGTTGTCAGTTGTCAAGTTAAGGGGATTTTCTCAAAAAAAATCCCCCGTCTTTTTCTGGAAGACAGAGGTATTATATCTTGACTGTATTATTTTTATTCGGTACTTTGTTCGGCCTTTGAAATATAGTTGCTCACTGTTTCAATGGTTGAGATATTACCCACAAAAATCAGCGTGTCCCCCTCCAGCAAAACGGCATAAGGCCCGGGAGATAAAATCACCTTATCCTGCCTGCGAATGGCAATGATGGTTGCGGCGGTTTCGTGCCAAAACTTAAGCTCCATTAAGCTTTTGCCGATTACGGGGGATTCGGCAGGAATGTCCATTTCATAATTCTGAAATGGATTGCTTTTGGCAAATTTATCGCTGGTGCGCACCAAATGGGATGCCATTTCACTAATTTGTTCGTTGAGACTGTGCTGCTGATCCAAGAGCTTACGAAGATTGCGCTCGATTAAGCGAATATCGCTTTGTTCGCTAAAGCGCTGGGCAAATTCCTTTGCTTTTTCAACGGATAGTATCACAACACCGCTGTTTTTGCGCACCTCCACAATCCCCATATCTTCAAGCAGCTTTAATGCCCTGCGAATTGTTTCGGGGGATACGCCATACTCTGACGACATCACAGAGCGACCATATATTTTGGTATTTTCTTTCAATTCTTCTCTGGAAATACGCAGTGCGATATCAAGGGCAATCTGCGAGTAGACGGGTGGACTTGATTTTTCCTTCATAATAAACACCATTTCGTTTTTAATAGTAGTTGCATTTTCATTGAGCATGGTACAATTTTTAAGCAAAAGGGAATGAAATCCCTCGTCTTATATAGATCAATCGTGCTTGTCGGGGTTATTATTCCCCAAATTCTAAGATGCATTCTAACACATTTCCCTTGAGAAGTCCAGTGGAATTCTGGTTTCTAGGAGCCACGAAAAACAAAATTTTTGCCCCGAAATGCTTCTATAAGATATTAGAAAATGATAGGCGCTTTCGGGTTGAAAAAAAGAGACGGTTCCCTTTATATCAAAAGGATACGCCTTGACAATTTGGATGTGTTGCTATATACTTTTTTAGTGTATAAAGCGATTTTCTTTGGAAGAGATTTCCTCTTACAAGCAATAGAAAACGCATAAAATTTTCATAATTGGAATGGAGATGAGACTATGGAGAGAATTAAAACAATTAAAACGCGTGACCTGAAAAAGAGCGTGGCTTTTGGTGGCTGCGGCGAATGCCAGACCTCCTGCCAGTCTGCTTGCAAAACCTCCTGTGGTGTTGCAAATCAACACTGCGAGAACAAACAGAAGTAAGCTCAGAAGGATTAAAAACGAATCCGCCGCCTGCTTTTAAGTAGGGCGGCATTTTTCGTGTTATGGAGATTGACGAAAAAGCCTTTTATATTTGTCGTTTTGTCAGAAGAAGGGATTGAATAAATTGGTACATCAGTATAAATTAAATGGCTATAACATTGTATTGGATAGCTGTAGCGGCTCTGTTCATACGGTGGACGAGGTTGCATATGATATCATCGAGATGTATGAAAAAAGTGAGAAGGAAACGATTGTTAAAACAATTTTGACAAAATATGCAGACAGACCTGATGTGACGGAAGAAGAAATTTTACTGTGCATGGAGGATATCCAAACCTTGATTACCCAGGGGAAGCTGTTTACTGAGGATGAATATGAAAACCTTGCCATGGAGTTCAAAAATAACAGCAATGTGGTAAAGGCCCTTTGCCTTCATGTTGCTCATACCTGTAATTTAAATTGCAGCTATTGCTTTGCAAGCCAAGGAAAGTATCAGGGAGAGCGCGCCTTGATGACCTTTGAGGTTGGCAAGCAGGCGTTGGATTTTCTGATTGCCCATTCGGGAAGCAGAGTAAATTTGGAAGTGGATTTTTTTGGTGGCGAACCCTTAATGGTTTGGGAGCTTGTAAAACAATTGGTTGTGTATGCAAGAGAGCAGGAACCCATTCACAATAAAAAATTCCGCTTTACCCTTACCACAAACGGAATGCTCATTGATGATGATGTGATTGATTTTTCTAATAAGGAGATGCACAATGTGGTATTATCCTTGGACGGCAGAAAGGAAATTCACGATCATTTGCGTAAGACCATTACGGGTCAGGGCAGCTATGATACCATTGTGCCCAAGTTTAAGAAATTTGTGGAAAAAAGAGGCGACAAAGAGTATTATATGCGTGGAACCTATACTCATAACAATGTAGATTTTACAAATGATTTGTTCCATATGGCTGATATGGGCTTTACAGAGCTGAGCATGGAGCCTGTGGTTTGCGATCCGTCCGATTCCTATGCCCTGACAGAGGAGGATTTGCCAAAGCTGTATGAGCAGTATGAAATTCTGGCAAAGGAAATGCTTCGTCGGAAAAAAGCAGGAAACCCCTTTGTATTTTATCATTTTATGCTGGATTTGGAAAATGGCCCCTGCGTATATAAAAGAATTACAGGCTGTGGTTCGGGAACGGAATATATGGCAGTAACCCCTTGGGGCGAGCTATACCCTTGTCATCAGTTTGTTGGGGATAGCAAGTATAGCATGGGGGACATTTGGGAAGGTGTGAAAAATACAGAAATTCAGGAGGAATTCCGTCATTGCAATGCCTACGCAAGAGAGGAATGCAGGGATTGCTGGGCGAAGATGTACTGTTCCGGCGGCTGTGCGGCCAATGCTTATCATGCTACAGGCAGTGTTCGTGGCGTATACGAATATGGCTGTAAGCTGTTTAAAAAGCGTATCGAATGTGCCATCATGGTGAAGGTCGCAGAAAGCTGTGAGGAATAAGTGCCATGGAAACGCCAATTTATGATTTTGTAAAAAAATATAAAGAAAAGGGGACTGTTCGCCTGCATATGCCGGGGCATAAAGGCAGCCCCTTTTTGGGTTGCGAGCCGTTGGATATTACGGAAATCAAGGGTGCTGACGACCTGTATCATGCCCACGGAATTATTCGTCAAAGCGAGGACAATGCAACCCATTTGTTTGGCGCAAGAAGAACCTTTTATGCCACGGGGGGTTCCTCCCAGTGCATCAAAGCCATGGTTTATCTTGCCATGCTCCAGGGAAAAAAAGGACAGCCCATTTTGACGGCCAGAAATGCCCATAAGGCTTTGCTACATACTTGTGCCTTGTTGGATTTAGAGGTGCGTTGGGTTTACCCCCAGACGGAGGCAACTCTTTGCAATTGCCCAATTTTCCCCCAGCAGCTGGAGGAACTTTTGCATTCCATGGAGGTTTTACCCTTTGCCTTTTATATTACCTCTCCCGATTATTTGGGAGGGATGGCAGATATTCAGGGGCTTTCAACGGTTTGCAGAAAATTTGGCATTCCTCTTTTGGTGGATAACGCCCACGGCGCATATTTGCGCTTCTTGCCCAAATCCTTACATCCTTTGGATTTGGGGGCGGATATGTGCTGCGATTCTGCCCATAAAACCCTGCCTGTTTTGACGGGAGGGGCATATTTACATGTTTCAACGGAGGCGTTGGCACCCTTTGAAAAGGACGGGGAAAAAGCCTTGGCGTTATTTGGCTCAACAAGTCCTTCCTATCTCACGTTACAATCCTTGGATTTATGTAACCGCATTTTAGCCGAGGGGTATGGCGAAAAAATTGCCGCTTGCACCAAAAGGGTAGACCAATTGGCGGAGAGCTTGCTGGATATGGGATATTCCGTGCAGCATTTTGAGCCTTTAAAATTGGTGTTTGAGGGTGCAAAAATGGGCATTACAGGGTATGAGCTGGCTGAATTTTTACGAGAAAGTGAGATAGAGTCAGAATTTGCCGATGCAGACCATCTTGTTTTGATGTTCACACCCCAAACCAGAGAAGGGGATTTTGAAAAAATTGAGAATGCCTTTCCGCCCATGATTCCCATAGCCTCCCAAGAAAGCAAAACGGGCTTGCCCTCTTGGGGAGAACAGGTGATGTCTATCAGAGAAGCCATGTTTGCAAAGCGGTGCACCGTTTTGGCGGAGCAAGCCTTGGGGCGGATTTGTGCAACGCCTGCGGTTTCCTGCCCTCCTGCTATACCCATTGCCATGAGCGGTGAACGGATTACGGAGGAAATGATTCGGCTGTTTCTCCTTTATGGGATAGAGGAAATTGATGTGGTTATGGAAGCGTGAAAAAAGGTATCGTGCTGTTAGAGGCTTTTAGCAGTGGGAAGAGAACTGGGTTAGAAGAGGTGAGTGAATGGGTACAGATATAATGATTTCAGCTCCAGCTTTTATTATGTTAATGGTGGCCAGCTTTTTTGCGGGTTTATTGGATTCTATTGCGGGTGGTGGTGGGTTGATTTCCTTGCCAGCCTATACGTTGACGGGAATTCCGATGCATTTTGTTTATGGCTGCAACAAATTTTCTGCCGTTTGCGGAACAACCATAGCCACAATACGGTTTTGGAAACATAAAATGGTTGACATTCAGGTAGGCATTTTAGCTGCAATTGGAGCATTTGTAGCATCAGCTGTGGCGGCGAAGGTTGTCATTTACTTAAACGACAGTACCTTGAAAACCATGATGCTGATTATTTTGCCCATTGCGGCGGTAATCACTGTTTTAAATAAAAATATGGGTGGAGAAAATCATTCCGATTCTTATTCTACAAAAAAGAAGACTGTTCTGGCCTTGTTGATTGGTGGACTGATGGGGTTTTATGATGGTTTGATTGGCCCGGGAACCGGAACGTTTGCTTTGATGGCTTTTTGTTTCTTGATGAAATATGACTTGCGTACTGCTTCAGGAAATGCGAAATGCTTGAATTTGGCATCCAATTATGCGGCTTTAGTGGTATTTTTATTGGAAGGAACGGTAGATTTCAAAATTGCAATTCCGGCGGCTGTTTTTGGCGTTGCTGGGAACTTTATTGGCTCGGGGTTAGCCATAAAAAAAGGTGTGAAAGCCATTAAGCTTATGTTGAATGTTGTATTTGTGCTATTATTCATTAAAATGGGTGCAGATATTTTATTGTAATATAAAAAGGTCGTCAACGCAGATATTGACGGCCTTTTTTTATTTATATGGATTTTTGCATGATTACGACACCGAACGTGCGCAAAAATTTTTCTCCGATATGCTTCAGCTCGCCTGCCTGTACAAACCCGTTCTTTTTATGGAATTGAATGCTGGACTCATTTTCTGAGGAAATTTCGGCGATTAAGTTATGTAGCCCAAGGGCTTTCCCTTCTTTTTCTAATAAAGCAAGACATTTGGCTCCGATTCCCTTTGCCGTATAGTCGTTGGCAATAAAATAGGTAACGGTGGCAGTTTCCCGAAAGGTGGGGAAAGCGCTATAAGGATTCAGGGAGCAAAAGCCTACGGTTTGATTTGCTTCCGTATCAACTACCGCATAGGCACACAAGCCTTCCGATCTTTTCATCAGCATAGGAAAAAACTGCTCGGGCAGGGGTTTGGCCGGAAAGGCCGCAGTGCCTGTGGTAA
Organism: Anaerotignum sp.; assembly: GCA_028710085.1. Lineage (GTDB taxonomy): Bacteria > Bacillota > Clostridia > Lachnospirales > Anaerotignaceae > Chakrabartyella. The sequence goes on along the minus strand of JAQUSU010000004.1, from coordinate 62,158 downwards.
TGTAGTAGTTAAAAATCTCCATGACTGATTTTTGGTGTTGTATTCCAAGTTTTTCAAAAGTAATATTCATGATTTACACCTCCTGAATGTAATAATATACCAATTTATGGCGTGATACAACAAGACAAACGCAAAAAAAACGGAGGAATTGTATGGTTTACAAAATACAGTTCTTCCGTTTTATTGTAGTTTCAATGGGCTTTCTAAGCTTCCCGTCCTTGAAAAAGGTGGTTTTTATTTCCGCAAAAAACTCGTTTTCTGGTAAAGGAAATTTTGCAATTAGTCGATTTCAACCTTGTCTGATTCCTGATAGGGGGCAAGGGTTGCTACCAATTTTGCGGTTTTGTCGGAATTATTAATCAGATAATGCTTTTCTGTAGGCTCCACATGAATAAACTGACCTTGTGTCAGGGTGAATTTTTTCTCGTCCACAAAAATATCAATTTCCCCCTCCATAACGTAAAAGTTTTCCTCCATGATGTTGTGATAATGTGCCTTGAAATCACAGCCGGGAGGGAACTGCACGATGGCAAAATTCATACGCGGGCCTTTCATCAGATATTTGGGGCCGTTGTCCCCATTGCGATATTCCAAATTCTTTTCATCTATAATATACATAGCTATTCTCCTTTCTATTATAAGCCGGGGGCCGCCCACATTGGGGTGGTAAGCTTCTGATTGCTGAGCTCCAGGCTGTCTTTATATATTTTTCGCCAGTTTATGTAAATTTGGCTGTATATTTCGTGGTTTTCCATATTCGGCTGATATTGGGCATCCCATTGCACCAATTCCTTGGCTGTGTCGGAGAGATTGTGATATATCCCAACGCCGATCCCTGCGGTGATTGCCGCACCCAAAGCCGTTGCCTCCTTTACCTTTGGAACCTTTACGGGAATTCCGAGGACATCGGAGAGAATTTGGCACCAGATTGGACTTTTTGATGCACCGCTGGCAAAAATGACGGAATCAAGGCGTTTGCCTGTTAATTCGTAAACCAGCTCCACATTTCCTTTGGTTACAAGGGCGGCGTTTTCCATCAAAGTCCGATAGAAGGTGTATTTATTGAACTTATCGGGATTGATGGAGAAGTTAATAAAGGAGGGTGCGGCGTGTTTCCAATGGATGAAGTCCATCACATCGGAAAAAGTACACAGCATGCCATAGCAGCCCGGTGGAATTTTGGCGGCTTCCTCATTCATTAGATTGTATGGGTCAACGCCTGTTTTTTCTGCTTCCGCCTTTTCCCATTGGCAAAAGGCATCCCGATACCATCGCATAATCAACCCGGGATAGAACGCCAAAGCCTCATATTGCCAAAGCCCCGGCACCGCATGACAGTTTACCCGTACTCTGCAATCGGGGTCTGTTTTTACTTCATCCGTATTGAATTCAAATTGCCAAAAGCTGCCGCCAAAAATTGCCCCTTGATTTGGCTCAACCAAGCCTACGCCCACGCATCCAAGCTGCGCATCACCGCCGCCTGTAACGACTGGCGTTCCTTCCGCCAGACCCGTCTTGGCTGCACATTCCGTAGAAACCTTGCCGATGACAGTGCCGCTTTCATAAACGGGAGGGAAAATATCCGACTTTAAGCCGCATTTTTCAGCAATTTCTGGTAGCCAAGCTCTTTTTGAAAGATCAAAAATGCCTGTTGTGCAGCCGTTGGAAGGCTCGGTGGTTAATAAACCCGTGAGCTTTGCAATCAGCCAATCGTTGAACATAGTAACCGTTTTGGTTTTTTCATAAATTTCAGGAAGGTGATTTTTTACCCAAAGCATTCTTGGGAGAGCGCCAAGGGCAAAGGTTTGCCCCGAGGGAAGATAGAGTTCTTTTTCCAGCCCTTCGGAAATTTTTTGCAGCTGAATGACCTCGTCTGTGGAACGGGCATCCACGTTGGCACATGCCCAAATTTCCTTGCCGCTTTCGTCATACAGCACAATTCCCTCTCGCATGCTTGTGGTTGCAATTCCCGCAATCTCTGTGGGATTGATTTTGCTTTCCCCTAGAACCTCGCGGACACATTGGGTAGCAAGATCCCAATTGTGGGTCCAGTCAAAATCCATGGAGCCGGGGAAGCGGGGGTCCTCCTTGTGCTCCCATTCCTGTTGAGAAACACAAAGCTGATTCCCATCCGTATCAAAGATGACTGCCCGTACACTTCCGGTGCCGGCGTCAATTGCCAATAAATATTGAGCCATATGATTCCTCCTTTAATAATACTGATATTTGAAATGCATATAAAATCATACCTGCAATATTTTGATTAAACCATGGAACTTCTATATCTCCAAGATGGCCTTAGCGGTTTCTTCATCTGTAATGAGAATGTTGATGCAGCCTGTTTTTAAAACGCCTGCAATTGCTTCTGCCTTTTCAATACCGCCTGCCACTGCAATCACATTAGGGAAGGAGGCCAGAACATGGGGCGGTGTGCTGACGAGGCGGTCGTTAATTGTACCATTTAATACGTTGCCGTCCTTATCCACAAAAAATCCTAAAACATCACCTACGGCGCTTTCTGCCTGAAGTCTAAGTAAATCGTTCGCGGTCATGTTGCCTTCTTTGACGACGGTAGCCTTTTCGGTTACGCCGCCGATGCCCACAATGGTATAGCTGGCAAGGCTGGAAAGCTTCAGTACGTCTTTCACGGAAGGCTCCGCTCTCATTGCACAAGCCATTTCTGGGGTTGAAGCGATAAACGGGGTTGGGACAATATACAATACAGCATTGGGAGCCTCGTTTTTGGAGGGGATGTTGTAATGCTTCACACCTCCTGTGAGGGAAACAAAGGACACCTTGGCATCCTCAGGCAGCTCCAAATTTCTGAGTGTACGGGACATGGTATCTCCGAAGCCAACGTTGACAAAAGCGCCGTCTGTGAGATGGTCGCTCAGATACATAGCTGCGGCACGGGCTACGGTTTCGTTAATATTATTGGAAATGGAAGGAACCAGAACGATTTCTTCCAAGGCATAGCGTTCCTTTAGCTGGTTTGTGACTTCTATTTGCTGATATGCATCTGCTCTGATTTTAAATTGAATCAGTTTTTTCTCTCGCCCTTTTTCTAAAAGCTTGATGACACGCATACGGGAAATCCCCAGCTGATCTGCAATGGCCTGCTGCGTCATGCTTTCCATATAATAACACCAGACTGCTTTTATAATTAAAGACTGTTCATAATCCATGTTCATTGCCATACCCCTTTACTTCTGCTTTTTCTTTACCTTTATAGACTACTTCAAATGCCGCTCCAAATCAAGAGAGGCGGTAGGGAAACGCTGATTAATTTCATGTGCACAGCTAATCGGTAAATTTTCCGTTTGGACATCGTCAAAAAGCCTCTGGGTAGCGCTGCTATTCCTACGTTTTTTTCCTTGCCAATCGAAAAATTTCCTCGACCATCTGCACACCCTCGATTAAATCAGCGCTTCCTTAGGAAAAATTTTAAAAATGAATGAAACAAATGTTTTTAATATAATAAATTGTTTAAATTTGATACCATTATATAGCGAAAACGCAAACGTGTCAACCTCTTTCTTTTGTGAGAAGCTTCTATTTAAATGTGGTAAATTTGGTGAAAACACAGTGATAATGTCGGGTTTGTTGGTATTAGTTTCTTTAAAAACGAAATATGTATGCTGGATACGAGAAAAAAATATATTTTTACGATACAATCGTTGACAAACTGAACAAAAAGCCTTATGATAGAACAAAAGATTAAATTAATAACTTATGTATCGATGGAATCGATCTAGGCAAATGGAGGATTCATTATGGGTTCAAACAAAAATGATGAAGTAAAGATTCCTGCTATCAGTATCAAGAGAATCAGCAAATCGTTTGCATCCAATGTAGTGCTCAGAGAAATCACTCTTGATGTTTTCGAGGGCGATGTGGTGGCATTAATCGGAGGCAATGGCGCTGGAAAAAGCACCTTGATGAAAATACTTATGGGAATTTATCAGCCCGACGGTGGAGAAATATCCATTGGGGGGCAAAGGGTAAATTTATCCACACCCTCTGCGGCACTGGGGCAAGGTATTTATCTGGTTCCGCAGGAGCCGATGCTGTTTCCCAATATGACGGTGGAAGAAAACATAGTGTTAGGGTTTAAGGAAAAAAGAAGCCAATTGCATACCCGTCTGGAAGCGCTGATTGAAAAATTGGGCTGGGATTTAAAATTGGATCGTAAAGCGGAAAGCTTATCCATTGCAGAACAGCAATTGGTAGAAATACTCCGAGGGCTGCTCAGAAATTCAAGGATTTTGATTTTGGATGAACCAACCTCCGCCTTGACGTTTCATGAGATTGAATCACTGTTCCGTATTGTGACTGATTTACATAACAATGGCATTAGTATTTTCTATATTACACACCGCTTGACAGAAGTTTTCGATATTGCAACAAGAGTTGTCATTCTTCGTGACGGACAAATTACCATGGAGGGCGCCGTAGAGCAATTCAATCAGGAAATGCTCATTCAAGGCTTACTTCCCCCCAATTATGAAACAATCGTAAAAAAAGAAAAAGTATGTGCCGACATTGACAGCTCTGTGGTGAAGCCGCTATTAGAGGTAAAAGATTTTAACGGCTACGGCTTTAACGACATTAATCTTCAGGTATATCCCGGTGAAATTCTAGGCATGGCAGGCGTTGTAGGCTCAGGAAGAACGGAGTTTGCCATTACTGTTTTTGGCAAGGATATTGTAAAGGGTGGAAAGGTTCTTCTGGATGGGGAGGACATTACAGGCAAAAAATGCAGCAGCATCATTGAAAAAGGCCTGAACTATGTTCCTGAGGACAGACATCTCAACGGAATTTATTCCATGAGTGATGTGGAAGCCAACATCACCTCGGGTGTATTGGGGTACTTAAATAAGTTCTTTGTGGATCGAAAAAAAGTGAATGAATTAACCGACAAATATATTGGTAATTTCCGCATTAAAGTAACGGGAAGGGATCAGTCCATTGGCTCTCTCTCCGGCGGCAATCAACAGAAAGTTGTTTTGGGAAAAGCCCTTGCCACAAATCCAAAGATCGTGATTTTGGATGAGCCAACCAGAGGGATTGATGCTGGTGCCAGAGGAGATGTTTATCGCATTATCAATGAATTAAGAGCACAGGGCGTAGGTATTTTACTGATTTCCTCTGACATAGAGGAGGTTGCCTCGCTATCAGACCGTGTGGTAACCATGTATCAGGGCCGCATCAATCACACCTTTAAAGGGGAAAGCATAACAGTGGACAATCTGATGGCAGCTTCCTTCGGTGTATATAAGGAGGAGGTGACAGCATGAATAAGCTGATTCAAAGGCTCACCCAGACAAGAGAGGTGTTTACAATCGCCTTCATGTTTGTCTTGTTTCTGGGAACAGGGATTGTAAATCCGAATTTTTTGGCGCCTGATAACGTTTTGCTTTGTTTAAACGGCAGTGTCATCTACATACTATTGGCAATCGGAATTTCCTTTGTGATTACCACCGGTGACATTGATGTTTCCATTGGTGCCACACTGGGCTTAACAGCTGCGGTTTGTGCCACAATGATACGAGATGGCAGCTCCCTGTTTGCGGCATCCATCACGGCTTTACTCATTGGCGCTGTCATCGGACTAATTAACGGTCTTGGGGTAACAAAGCTTCGCATTCCTGCAATTATTATGACCTTGGGTGTAAACGGCGTTGTCAGAGGCTCCATTTACGTTTATACCGAGGGCAAGTGGGTGGAAAATCTCCCTGCCGTGTTCAAAAGATATGCTCAAATTACCTTGGCAGGCTTTGTAAATTTGTTTTTGCTCATTACCGTACTGATTGTAATTGGAGTTTATTTTTACATAAAAAAAGCAAATAACGGGAAATATTTTGCCGCCATCGGTGATAATATGGGCGGCGCTACCCTAATCGGGATTCCCGTTGACAGAGCTAGAATTTTAGCCTTTATTTTGAGTGGAATATTTGCCGCGTTTGCCGGAATTATTTTTGCAAGTAAAATTGGGTTTGTAACACCAACGGCAGGCAACGGCTATGAAATGAAGGCCATTGCGGCTTGTGTTTTGGGTGGCGTCAGCCTAACAGGCGGTGTCGGCTCGGTCATTGGTGCCATGTTTGGTGCAATCATTATGTCCTCCATCAGCAGAATACTGGTATTTTTACAGTTCTCCTCCAACTGGGATGATACGATTACAGGGATCCTGCTTATCATTATTGTTGTAGCGGATGCGTTGATTCAGAAGCATTTGAAGGAAAAGGCAAGAAGAGAACGTTTGGCCGCCAGAGATTTAAAGGCGCAGAAGGCCTTCGAGGAAGCGGGAGGTGTACCCCAATGAAAGCATCGAATACATTTAATTGGAAGAAATTAATTTTCAGATGGGAAATGGCATTGGTATTAATCCTGTTTCTGGAAATTGTCATCTTTGGCTCTATCAACCCAAGATTTTTGAAGATACCTGTACTTCTTGGCAGCATCAATGACTATATTAGTATTTGTATCATTGCCTTATTTGGAACAATTGTTATGATTACGGGCGGAATTGATATTTCGGGAGGTGCAATTGTAGGCTTAACCTCCATGGTTTTGGGACTGCTTTGGCAGGATGTGGGAATGAACCTTTGGGTGGCGGTTGTAATTTGTCTTTTCACGGGGGCAATTTGCGGAGCCATAAATGGGTTTTTGATTTCCTACATAGGCGTTCAGGCGATGGTTGTGACACTAGGTGGAATGTTCCTTTATTCCGGTCTTGCCGTGGTTTTGTCTACCCTGTCCGTATCCAGTGCTTATGAAGGAATCGGCGGTTTTCCTGATGCATTCTTACATATCGCAGGGGGAAAGGTGTTTGGTGTCATTCCCAATCCGTTTATCATATTTTTGATTCTGGGTGTTATCGCCTATGTATTGCTTCACAAGAGCCGTTATGGCAGATATGTTTTTCTTGTGGGAGTAAACCCCAATGCAGCAAGCTATTCGGGAATCAATTACAGACTGGTTTCCATGTTTGCCTATATATTTTCGGGCATGTCTGCCTCCGTTGCAGGCGTTGTATTAACCAGCTACCTTGGCTCTTGCAGGGCAGACCTTGGAAATGAATTGACCATGCCCATTGTGACTGCGGTGGTGCTTGGCGGAACTGCAATTACGGGTGGCAGAGGCAGCATCATCGGAACAGGGCTTGCGGCAATCGTCATTGGGCTGTTAAGATTCGGCCTTCAGATGGCGAGTGTGAGCACACAGTATTTGGATATTCCCGTTGGACTTTTGCTGATTGTTGCAGTTGCGGCAAGAGGCGCAAGCCTGTACATGAAACGCCCGTCTTTTCTGGCGAAAAAACAAAAATCTGCTTAATCGGTAAGCAACCAAATTGTTATTAATATTATCAATGAGATAATATTTAATAAAAAAATTAGAGGGAAAAATGAAAGGAGAGGTTTTATGCGTAAATTTTTAGTAGTACTGCTTTCTCTTGCAATGACGGTTTCTGTAGCTGCCTGTGGAGGTGCAGCAAAGCCTGCTGAGGAGGCAACGCCTGCAGAAACGGAAGGCACTGCTGATGCTTCTGATATCTCAGTAGCATTCATCCCCAAATTAACAGGAAACTCATTCTTTGAATCTGCAAATGTTGGCGCTCAGGATATGGCAACAGAGGTTGGTTTTGAATGTGTTTACACAGGAAATCCCGAGGCTTCCGTTGCTAATCAGGTACAGGTTATCAACTCCGCCGTACAGCAGGGCTTCAATGCAATTGCAATTTCCTCCGTTACACCTGATGGCTTAAACAATGCACTTCAGGCTGCAAAGGATGCAGGCGTTAAGGTTGTTTGTTGGGATTCGGATGTTCAAAACGACATGCGTTCTCTCCATGTAGCGCAGGGTACTCCTGAACAGTTGGGACAAATGCTGGTTGAAATGGTTGTTCAGCAGCTGCCCGACGACAAAAAAGACAGCATCAACTATTGCTGGCATTATTCTTCCGCAACAGTAACTGACCAGAATTCTTGGCAGGTTGCCGGAGAAGCATACATAAAAGAAAAATATCCTAACTGGGTAAACGTAGCTCCCGACAATTACTACAGCGATCAGGATGCTGAAAAAGCCGTTTCCGTAGGCGAGTCTATTTTGAAGACACATACAGATATTGATGCAATTATCTGCAACGACTCCACAGCACTTCCTGGGCAGGCTCAGGCTGTTGAAAACCTTGGAATGGTTGGTAAGGTTATCGTAACAGGCTTCTGTACGCCAAACGGCATGAGAGATTTCTGCAAGAACGGTACCGTTCCTGTATTCGGCCTTTGGGATTGTAAGGTTCAAGGCGCAATGGGTGCTTACCTGGGCTACTGGCTTGCAGCTGGCAACACCTTCAAGGTTGGCGATAAGATTGATATCCCCACCGTTGGTGAAGTTGAAGTAATGCCTAATACAGTTTTGGATCCTAACGCATACACAGCGGATGATTCAGGCGTAGTATTGCTGCCTGAGAGAACTGTATTTACAAAGGATAATATTGACGATTATAATTTCTAATTCATGAGAAATAACAAGTGAATAAAGTAGCTGTGGTGTAAAAACCACAGCTACCAGAGTATAGACAAAGTCAAAACCTTGAGGGCTTTGCCCTCAAACTCTCACAAGGGTTTGGGTCAGCACTTTGCTGCGCAAAGCTGTCCGTTGGACAGATGGCACTTCTTTGCCATTGCATCCTTGACCCTTTAGAAACCGCATAAATATGCGGTTTCAATAAAAGTTTTTGGTCTTGCTTTTTTCAAAAAGCAAGCAGGTTTGGGCGGCGCCCAAGGTTTGTCTTCAGTCTGGTAGCTGTGGTGTGAAAGCCACAGCTACATTATTATATTTCATGGAGTTAACATAATGATTTGACATTTTTGAATCAGCATGGTAAAACAAAAAGAACTGAGCTGTGTTGACACAAAAGGAAAAAGAATTGATTTGAGAAGGAGTTTTTTTATGGCAGATAAGGATGGAAATAAAATTGCAAAGGATTATCAGACGAATGTGGAATTCGGCAGAAAAGGCGGCTTTCATGTAAAAGGAATGGACGACGTAGATTGGGGTATGAAAACACGTTTGTCAAGTATGTTCAATCCAGAAACTGGAAATACAGTCATGCTTGCTTTTGACCACGGCTATTTTATGGGCTCCACAGCAGGGTTGGAAAGAATGGATTTAACCATGCCCCCGCTCATCCCTCATGTGGATGTTTTGATGGCAACAAGGGGCGCACTAAGAAGCTGCATTCCCCCAAATTTCAACAAAGGCATTGCATTGCGCTGTAGCGCAGGCTCCTCCATGATTGATGATGATTTATCTCATGAAGTCATTGCTGTAAATATTGAAGATGCCATTCGCATGAATGCTTCTTGTATGGCGGTGCAGACCTTCATTGGCGCAGCGGGAGAAAAACAAAGCATCGATAACCTGTGCAAGACCATTGATGCAGGAAACCGTTATGGCATTCCTACATTGGGTGTCGTTGCAGTGGGCAAGACCATGGAAAGAACACCAACCTTCTTCAAGCTGGCAACGCGTATTGTTGCGGAAATGGGCGCGCAGATTGTAAAAACCTACTATTGTGATGATTTTGAAGAAATTACAGCGGCCTGCCCTGTGCCCATTGTTGTTGCGGGCGGCAAAAAAATTGAAGAAAAAGAGGCTTTAACCATGGCGTTTAGAGCAATGGATGGCGGTGCAAGAGGGCTTGATATGGGCAGAAATATTTTCCAGAGTGATTGCCCCATTGGTATGGCAAAGGCCATCGGCGCAATTGTGCACAAAAAGGCAACCATCGAGGAAGCATATGATATCTACAGAGAAGAAAAAAGTCGCAAGTAAGAAAAGCCGATTCAAATGTGGTAAGGTATTGAATATAGGGGTTACTTTCATAAAAGAAAAAATGAGGACGTCACTTTTTTGTAAGGAGGACGTCCTCATTTTTGTTATGTATCCTTGCGTTAATTTTTAGAATAAAAAACCGTAACGTTTGCCGTAGCTTGCTTATTTTCAATATCTCCGGTGTTAGGATCATTGACTGCATATTGATAAGCATAGGTATCTTTTTTTAGTTCGTTTGCATCATAGGAGCTGAAATCATAGTGTGGATATTCTATGTCCAGCGGCGTATAATACCCTGAAAAATAGCGAACATTATCATAAAGACCATAGTATTCGTGGTTTATATCACTTTGGAAGGTTTTTTGGTCAAGCTGTTCAAAAAAATCTGCAATGATAGGGCTGTCATGGGTATCATCTCCCGTCAAAAGATTTCCGTTAAGGATATCATAATGGGACTGGGCGGCTGCTGTCATTGTATCTAACGTATTACTATAAATGATTTTGTATTTGCTCTGCGCCACATCGCCGTTTTCAGCAAAAGAGGATAAATATAAAACAGTGACAGGGGATAAGCGGGTGCCCACGGGGGCATAGCTTGAGCCTAAGGCGTAATCCAAGAACGAAACCTCAGGATACTCAACCATTACAAGAATAAAGCTATCCGAGGTGGGTGCAAAATATTCGCCGTCCCTTTCGTGAACAGGAAAAACGTCAGGCAGGGTAACAGGCGGTTTTGAAATCTTCGTTAAATCGTCAGTGATCATATCTTCAAAGGGAAGGAGTTCAGAGCCGTTAACCCCAAAATCCTGGGCGGAAATATCCAATAGCTCCACATGATCAAATGCCCGTATGATTTGGCTGGCTTTCAGGGTGCATATTAGCGTATTCCCATCTATGCTGTATGGAATTTCATCATATCTGCTCGTCAGAGCTATGTCTTTGGTGACAGCATTAAAATCAACGGTCATTCCACCATTATACCCCGTGATGTTCAACATGCAGGCGGGATCCCAATAATTTTCGCCAGTAGGTGCCAAGAAATTCAGAGCCATGCTCTTTTCTCCCGAGGAAACGGCGGAGAGCTCTGGGATGTATTCAGCTGTGAAATGCAGTTCCAGTTCATCATCGTTGATATGATAAATCATAAGTTGTGCGGAATTATTATCGCTTGCAGATA
>JAQUSU010000004.1:36130-51041 GCA_028710085.1 Anaerotignum sp. | reverse complement strand
GTATTTGATACTGAATTGCATCTTTTACAATAAAAGCCAAAATAAGAATTCCTATTGCGATAAAAAATTTTTTTACCATCGATTCCCCTTCTTCCTTTTTTCCTATAAGGTTCCCTTAAAACAGCAACGTTCCCTCTGCCTTAGCAGATTCAATATCCTTTAGAATGCTTTTCTGCTTTTCGTCAAAGAGTAATTCCTTATTATACTGATAATATTTTTCACTGCCGTTTTCGCTGATGAATTTTACACTGTAAAAATTGGTCGTCAATTCCGTAATGAAGATAATCATTTCCTGCCCTGCGCCGAAGGCTTCCTCTAAAAATAAGAAAGCGTTTTCCAGTTCCTTTGATGCAGTATCAATCAACTGCTCCCGAAGCGCCACATCCTTGGCAAAGGAAGCTTTGATTTCCTTGAAAACTTCGTCTTTTTCCCGAAACCCAAGGCCTTTCACTTCCTTTTCTAAGGCAATCAGCCGTTCTATGGTCATGCGACGGCTTTTTTTGGTGCTTTGGTCTAAAAGGTCAGCCTTTTGTTCCTTGGCGAAGGCGCTTTCTTTTTCCTCAAGTAAGCCCTCCATCAGCTTGTCCCAAGGGGTTTCTATGCAATAAGGGCTTTGGAAGCGCTCCTTTAGCTCCAAAAGGGCTTGGTGCAGTTCAGTGGTAAACAAATCCCCTTCATAGGCCAGCTTGAAATCGTCGGAAAGACGGCTGAGCAGCAATCCAAGAACGCTGAGCTTTTCGTCAAAGGCGGCGGAGGAAAGCTTGGAAACCGCTTGCTGGGTAAAGGTTCCCTTTAAAATATCCTCCAAATGATAATCCGTTTTGTATTTGTTGTATAAATCCAAATAATTGGCGAAATCTCTTGCAATTTTTTGGTGCTGCAAATATTGCACAAGCATCCCTGCATCCGCTGCAATGCCCATGGTTTCATATACCTTTAAAATGGTGGAAAGATCCTCCCAGCCTCTGGGGGTTACAAAACGCTTTCCGTCCACTGTCGTTTCCATGGCATAAAAATAATTTTTCTTGATTTCCAAATAGGAGAGAATTGCCCCATGAATGGATTGCTTATAGGCATATTCCTTCCAAACCTGAAAATCCGGCTCCACGTCAATTTTTTTCACACGGTCAAGGGTTACAACGTCAAATTCCCGCACACTTTTGTTGAATTCGGGGGGATTTCCTGCCGCTACAATCAGCCAGCCCTCAGGCACGCTATGGGCGCCGAAGGTCTTTGCCTGTAAAAATTGCAGCATGGCAGGAGCGAGGGTTTCCGAAGCACAGTTAATTTCATCAATAAAAAGAATGCCCTCCGAAAGCCCTGTTTCCTCCATTTTATTGTAAACGGAGGCAATAATTTCACTCATGGTATACTCCGTTACGGCATATTCCTTGCCGCCATATTCCTTATGGTTGATAAAGGGCAGACCGATGGCGCTTTGACGGGTATGGTGGGTGATGCTATAAGCAACCAAGCCTACGCCGCACTCCCTTGCCACCTGCTCCATAATGGCGGTTTTGCCAATGCCCGGCGCACCCATGAGTAAAACGGGACGCTGGCGTACACGGGGAATCACGTATTCGCCAAATTCATTTTTCAATAAATAAGCCTGTATGGCTCTTTGGATTTCTTCCTTTGCCTGCTTTATATTCATACTCATTTCTCCTTATCATAAATGGAAAGGTCTTCCGGCCCAAGCACAACCTTCATTGCCCAAGGGGGCACATTTAGGTCTAAATATTCTTCGTGGAAAAAGATAAAAGCCGTATCGTAGCTAGGTCTGCGGCGGGGAAAGGTGCCATAGCCGTCGGTAAAATAAATCAGCCCCTTAAGGTTATGAAAGGCTTTCTCCAAAATCAGCTTGTCCACATATTCAAACACAGGGCGAAAATCCGTGCCGCCGCTGCCCATCAGGCGAAAGCTTTCCATATATTGTTCTAGCTCCTCCTTGGAGGTAATGATGGTGTCTTGCTGAATTTTTGCATCACATTGGATGAGGTGAATGTTGATTTTGTGAAAAAAAGATTCACTGCTGCTTAAAACTGCATAGGTTTCTTCCAAAAAGCGGCGTACCGTTTCCCCCTCGCAGGATTCGGAGGTGTCAATGGCGATGACCAGCTCCTCAATTTTTTTCACTTCCTTATATTCCAAGGACTCAATCAGGGGCAGATTTCCGTAGAGGGATAGCCCGTAGGTATAGAAAATATAGTCATAGGAATCGTCGTCCACCCGCAAATCCTCTTTCAAGGTCACAAATTTTTCAAGAAAACGACGATAGTCGTATTTTTCTCTGTTTTCTATTTTCAAAAGCTGCAATAAATCTCCCGCATTTTCGCCCATCTCCTTGGAGAAGGTTTCCAAATTAGTTTCCATTTTTTCGCCAATTTGCTGCCATTTTTCCTCTAGCTGTTTTTGCTTTTCGCGGCTTTCTTGCTCTGATTCGTCTTGGTTTTGGGAACTATCATCATTTTGGTTATCGTTATTTTGCTCGTCCTCTTTTTTTTGCTCCCAAAAAACATGGTCATCCACCCAAAACTCAAGCTGAAGCTTTCCGAATTCCTTTTCGGTAAATTTTTTCTCGGAAAGCTTGCGGTAAATTCCCTCGGCGGAAAGCACCTTTAAGTCTTTTTTCAACTCGTCATACGTTTCGCTTCTGCGGTCGGAAACCACCAAATGGGTAGCCTTCAAGGGCAGCCCATCAATCATGGATTCCACGGCAATATCGCACGCTACGCCCCAAAGTGCCTCGTCCCGTTCCCCAGTGTGAAAGGGATGGCGGAAAATACAATGCAAAAGCATATGCAAATACAGGCGGTTTACCAAAACGGGATCGGATTGATAGCGTTCCACCAGATAGCGGGGGTTAAATAAAACCTTTTCGCCGTCCGTTCCCACATAAAGAGAAGATAGGTTCATTTGGTAGTTTAAGCCGCTTAAGGCAATATCCAAAAACCGCAGGGACAAATATAATTCATTGCGTGAGGCATTTAAAATGGCGTTGCCGATTTGTATCAGACGTTCATGGTTTTCGTTCATAAAGTACTCCCTCCCTCCTTCCTTTACAAATCAAAGTTTTTTTTCTTTGTCTGTACAGCGTTTTTATGCTGATAGTCCATAAGAAAGCTGAGTATTTCCGTTTTTCCTTTTTTTTGCGCCAAATCAATCATTTTGGGCAAGACTTCGGCGGTAAAAAGCCCCCATTGGGCAAATAGACGAAGCACCTCCAAATCTGCGTGCTGGATATAATAATCCACGGCAAAAAGCAAATGCTCCCGCACATAGGAAAGATAGGTTTCCCGCCGCTCTATGGGCAGACGATAGGGATAGGAAAGGCGATAAACCGCCAAAAGCAGCACCAAAACCGCCGCATCCTCCCGCCGGGTGAGGTAAAACAGCTCGTCATATCTGCGAAAATCTATGTCCGCATTGCGGATACATTGGCGAAACAAATGCCCTGTGCCGTAGTTGATTTGATGAAACATTCTTGCCGGAGTGTCCTCGATATATTCGTATTGAAAATCAGGGATCAATAGCTTTACGCGGGCATCGGGAAAGTCAATGGAAAGCAACAGCTCGTGGTTCAAAACGGCAATTAAATCGGAAATGTGCTTACATTGCCCAAAATGAATTTCATATAGGCTGTCACAATTTAAAAATAAGCCTGTTTCCAAATGTTCTGCGTTTTTGGGGATATTCATTTTGGTGAGTGACCTGCAATTATAAAATGCATAGCGCTCTATTGTATGAACCTTTTTGGGGATAGCAAGAGTTTTGATGGTATGGCAGTCATAAAAGGCATAACAGCCGATTTTCTTTATTTTTTCGGGCAAAGTCAGTGCTTCTAAATGAGAACAGCCTGAAAAAGTATTGGGTGCAATTTCCTCCAGCCCTTCGGGCAAAAGAATAGCGCGCAGGGCGCTACAGCCGAAAAAGGCAGAAGCACCAATATGGCAAATGGTATCAGGAAGCACAATGCGCACAAGGGCATCTCCTTCCTCCTGTGGGGGAGGGGCGGTTCTTTCCTCCGTCTCTAGGCAGAAGCTGATTTCCCCAAGGCTTTCTTCCTCTGCCATGGGCTGCTCCGTTTCTATGGCAAAGGCAAAAGCCCCAAGGGCAACCACAGGCTTTCCGTCAATGGTTTCTGGAATATGCAGTTGGCTTGCTCTGCCCTTGGCGCCCAAAATGGTAATGCCCTCGGCAGAAGCTTTATAATATAAGATAACCTTTTTTGTTGGTTTCATAGTGGTATCCTTTTTAAATTTAATCTATTTTTCCATTATACTTCCTTGTACGGACTGTGTCAAAAAAATCACATGGAGTTTCGAAAAAAATGATGGAAAATTTTGGCTGTTTATAAAAAAGAAAGAATGGCTGCAAAAATGTAAGAAAAAGTGTGGAAGAAAAGATAAAATGCAGAAAAAATATTTAATCGTTGTTAGAAAAGAACCGATTTCATGGGGATTTACCATCTATTTTAGCATTTAAGATTTTTGTAAGATACACATATATTTACATATAAGAAAAATTATGATAATATGTGGAATATATTGGGTTAGAGCGGATATTAAAACAAAATTATATAATGTATATGTATACGATGATTCAGGGGAGTTACTTTATTCATGGAAAGAAAGTTATAAAGTAGCTACGTCAAGCGACGTTCAAATTTTTATTGATTATCTATAAAGTTTTATGATTGGAGAATAATTATGAAATACATATTTTTGTGGATAGTTTCGTTTATCATTGTTACTTTTTTAATGTTTATGTTGATGAAGTTGCTAACGAACACTTCCTATGACAATATTTGGGGAGAAGACATTTTAATATTAGCATATCTAAGCTTTTCCGCAATTATGGCAAGTATAGTAACTAGCACAAAATATTTAAGGGACTTGATAAAAAAGTTAAAGGAGGACTAAGGCAAGTTTTTTCATGTCTTATTACCCTTGGTAATCCTTATCACAGGTTTGATTTTTTAATAAAATGAGGTATAGAGAATGGAAAAAAAATATAAGCGCAAAGCTTTTCTTTTAATTATGCTATCTCCACTATTAGCTACTCTTTTAGCAAAATTTTTGTTTTTACTTATGGCGTTTACTTTCGTTTGGGAATCCACCACAGCAATGCATATTTATATTATTTCTTTTGATGTTAGCATAAAAATTTGGGGGTTATTTATCTTATGGGAGCAGATTAAAAAAAGCAAAACGGATATACAAGAAGAAGAAAAGCAAATGTCAGAATCTAATGGCAAATGATTACTAGGATAATGGGTTTAAGGGCAGCTTATGTAAAAATATTTATTATGGACGACGTATGAAATGATTGAATTTTTGGTGATAGCCAATTACCTCAAATGAAGGAAGTTCTCTCTCCTTAACGCGGCGAACTTCCTTATGTTATAAACAATGAAAGTAAACTACAAGTGTTAATATAAGTACTTGTAGTTTACTTTATTTATACAAGTCATATCGGAGGTTGAAATGAATATAAAAAAAATAAGCACCATTATATTAATTGTAGCTATTTTTTTAGCAGGATATGGGTTTGTATCTTTTAAACAGACAGAAAAAGAACTTGATTTATATGAAGTGGAGTTTTTAAGTTGTTTTGGGGACATAAGTTGTGATGTTAATGCTGACAATTACTTAACGTTAGGTTTGGTAGTAAGGACAAAATTAAACAATATCAGTAAAATCGTTGAACGGTTAAATGATAGTGAAGAAGTAAAATTTGATAATGATACAATTTTGATAAAAGACTTTGAATTTATTGATGGAAAAACAAAGGATAAAAACATTAAATATTTAACACTTAATATTATATTTGATGTGGATAGCAATAATGAGGCTGAAGCAAAAAAAATATTTATTGGAGAGAATCCTTATGAGATAGGAACACTATTTTTTATACCCACAGAATTTGTGAATGATGGGGATTTAGGCATAAGTAGGGTAGACGGTTCGTCTTATGGACCTGATTTAGACGAGTATCAAGTTGTGTTGGAGAATAATAGTGAGGAAACCCTAGAAGTTGATTCCATTGATACAAGGCGGTTTGAAGATCATATATCGAAAATTCTTGTGAACAGGGATGAAAATGTAATTGAAGCAAAAGCGCCTAACTTTGGTTTTGTGTTAAGGGAAAAGGGAAAAAATATGGGAGTTATTGTATGTTTTGATTCTGCCAATTTGACCGACTATCGCGTTTTTTATTTTTCTCCGTCCATCCTCTATCACTCTAAAGGAGGAAAAGAGCAAAGGCTAGATCTTCATTATTATATTAGTGGATTAATATTAGATGAGAAGGACTTAAGACAAGTGCATTTCAGTCAATAAAGTTTATGAAAGAGTTGCTTCTACGTTCACGGTTAATACAAATTAGAAGGCAAACAAAAAGCCCGATTGCTTTTTTGGATTGATTTTCCATCCTTGCAATACGGGCTTTTGTCATACATTTTAGTGAGAAGCCTTAACCTTAATCCAAAGCTCCGCCAATTTCTGTTTTAAAACGGGGTTATCCTCAAACACCTCGTCCTTCGCATAATCTGTTCTGGGTAGGTATGCTTCGTTTTCCCCATAGATACCGTCAGCAGCAGACATTTCATCCAATACCTCTTGGTTGGAGGAAGGGTAGCCTACGGTTTCGGAATTATCATAGGAAGCATCGTGGGTTAATACATAGTTGATGAATTCATGTGCCAAAAGGGGATTTTCTGCGTTCGCGGGGATCACCATGGAATCACTCCACAGGTTGGTACCCTCTGTTGGCAGGAAGAAGCTCATATCCTCGTTTTCATCCAAAATTGTTGTGGCATCACCGCTGTAAACAACGGCAATGTCCTTGTTTGCGTTAATCATGCCGTCGATTACTTCATCGGTAACATAAGCCGGCTCCATGGTGTCGTTCATCTGGAGCAGCCAGTTGTAAGCTTCCTCAATTTCACTTTCGTTTTCCGTATTCATGGAATAGCCCAACGCCTTTAAAGCCATCATGAAAGAGTCGCGTTCGGAATCATAAACATAAATCCGTCCCTTATAAGTGGTATCCTGAAGGAGGTTATAGCCTAAGCGTTCCACCTCAGCAGGGTCTACGTTGTTATGGTTATAAACGATACCCACATTGCCCCAGAAATAAGGCACACAGTAGCTGTTGTCAGCATCGTAGGGGAGATTTTTTAAACCCTCTGCCAGATTTGAGATGTTGGGAATTAAAGATAAATCCAGTTTTTGCAGCATA
This sequence comes from Anaerotignum sp., assembly GCA_028710085.1. GTDB lineage: Bacteria > Bacillota > Clostridia > Lachnospirales > Anaerotignaceae > Chakrabartyella. Next base: position 43,799 of record JAQUSU010000004.1, on the reverse strand, counting down.
TTTTCCTTCATTAAACGCTCAATCATATAGTCGGAGGGCACGATAACATCGTAAGCATCCCCCGCCTGTAATTTTGTATACATCATTTCATTGGAATCAAAGTATTCCACAATGACTTTTACACCAAATTCGTCTTCAAAATTAGAAATCAGGTTTTCACCCATATATTCCCCCCAGTTGTAGAGCTTTAATGTGGAGGAACCGTATTTTGCTTCCGCAGCGGAGGTAGCGGAATCGCCGCCGCAGCCGGAAAGTAATAGTGCTGCGCCAATAGCCAGTGCAATCATTTTTTTCATGTCGCTTTTCTTCCTTTCTTTTCTTTTAGAATAGGGATGATATTTACGATGAATAATGTCACCGTAATGATTAGAATAACCAAGGTGCTTAGGGCATTAATGGATGGATTCACACGCTTACTCATGGTATAAACCAAAATGGAAATATTATTGACACCGTTGCCTGTGACGAAATAGGAGATGACAAAATCATCAAAGGACATGGTAAAGGCAATCAGTGCGCCGGAAATAATTCCCGGGCGAATCTGTGGAACAATGACCTTCCAAAGCGCCTGCATGGGCGTTGCGCCAAGGTCTAAGGCGGCATCCGCCAAATTGGGGTCTAAGGAACGCAGCTTTGGTGTCACGCTTAATATCACATAGGGGATACAAAACATGACATGGGCAAGGAGCAAGGTTAATAGTCCTTTTTTTACGCCCAAAGCACTGAAAAACATGAGCAGCCCAATGCCAGTAACAATTTCAGGGTTCATAATGGGCAGGTTATTCACCTGTTCCACAACACCACGCATCAGCTTTCGGGATTTGGAAAGCCCGATTGCCGTTAGGGTGCCCACAACCGTGGAAATGATGGTGGCTAAAACCGCGATAATTACGGTATAAGCCACAGCCTCCATCATGGTGGAGTCAGCGAACATTTTCTCATACCACCGCAGGGAAAAGCCTTCGAATTTTGTCAGGGAACGGGAGCTATTAAAGGAAAACAAAATAATATACAAAATAGGTGCATAAAAGAAAATTGCTGTTACACCCAATAAAATTTTAGAAAATAGGCGTTTTTCCCCCTTTTCCATTCTTTACTCCCTCCTTCCGTTTGCTCCAGGGTCGGTATCTACTTTTTTGGTAATATACATGGAAACCATGATAATGACTGCCATTGCCAAGGAAATGGCACTGCCGAAATTCCAATCCCCTGAGGTCAAAAATTCCGTTTCAATGACATTCCCAATCAATACATACTGTCCGCCGCCCAAGAGCTTTGGGATAAAGAAGCTGGATACAGCGGGCAAAAATACCAAGGTAATTCCGCTGATTACCCCGGGAATGGAGAGGGGCAGTGTAATTCTTAAAAAAGACTGTACGGCGTTGGCACCAAGGTCACTTGCCGCTTCAAGAAAGCTTTTATCCATTTTCGTGAGGGCAGTATAAATTTGCAAAATCATAAAGGGGATAAAGTTATAAACCATACCCAAAACAACGGCGAAGGTGGTATGTATCATGGTAATTGGGGGAATTCCCAAAAACCCCAAAAGGTGGTTAACTACCCCTTCGTCTTGCAAAATGCCCATCCACGCATAGGTGCGCACCAGCATATTAATCCATGTGGGCAATGTAATCAAAAGAATCCAAAATAGCTTGCTCCGTTCACTGCGGCTTGCAATGGCATACGCTATGGGATAGCCCAAAAGGATACAAATAACGGTTGTTAAAATTGCAATATACAAGGAGCGTTTTAATACGCTCATAAATACGGTATCACTGAAAAAACGTGCGAAATTTTCCAAGGAAAAACGAATGGTAGTCACGTCATTTCCCTTGTCGGTAAAGGCATAGAGCACAATCAGCAGCATGGGCAACACAATGATTGCCACCATCCAAACAATATAAGGCATAGCCATATTTCGAAATTGCTTCACCAAGCCAAACACCCTCCCCTCAGTTATCCTTTGACATGATATGAATATCCTCCGGCTGGAAGGTCAGACCCACTTCGTTGCCGATTTCGTAGCGGTCGGTGGTGTCAACCTTATATTCGTAGCCTTCGGTGGCAAAGGTTACGTTATAGGTTCCCGGCGTTACGGTTTCGGGGTCGAAGGCATACTTTACGTTGGTAATTTCTACGGCGGTGCCATCCTCCAAGCTCCATGCAGAAGCATTTGCCCAGGTTTTTAAATCCGTTTCCAGAGCGATAGACTCGTGGATTTCGTCCGCTTTTTTAAAGAAGTTTACCGCAAAGATTTCTTCTTGATACTCCTTATTTGCAATGCGGTTTTCGTCCTTCACAATCATGTTTACCGTAACAGAGGTGCCAGCGGCGGTGGAGAAGGTAACGGGATAGCTTCCGTTTTCCTTTTTGATGGAATAGCTGATTTCCTTGATGGAGATAAACTCGTCTGTTTCGGGATCCCAAGCCTGGGCATCGGCACGGGCAACAATGGTGCCTTCGTCCAATTTTTCAACATCCTCCATATCAAGGTAAAAGTCGTTGGCGGAAATTTTTTCGTTGGCGCTTTCGTTATGAACAGGGCGGTCGTCTGAAACCATCATTTTTACGGTGATCGAGGTACCCACCTTGGTTTCCACAAGGGTTTCGTAATGCACCCCTTTAAACAGTACGGATTTAACAATGCCCTTTAGCTTGCCCTCGGTTCTTGGGACAATATCCAAATCCTCAGGACGGATGACCACATCCACCTTTTCATTGGGGTTAAAGCCAAAATCCACGCACTTGAATTTTTTATCCTCAAATATGACGAAATAGTCCTCCACCATTACGCCGTCAATGAGGTTGCTTTCGCCGATAAAGTTGGCAACAAATTGGTTGATAGGCTCGTTATAAATATCGGTGGGGGTGCCGATTTGCTGAATTTCCCCATCCTTCATAACCACAATTTTATCGGACATGGTGAGGGCTTCTTCCTGATCATGGGTAACATAAATAAAGGTAATGCCTACCTCCTGCTGAATTTTTTTCAGCTCCTGCTGCATCCCTTTTCTCAGCTTTAAATCCAAGGCTCCCAAAGGCTCGTCCAAAAGCAGTACACTTGGTTCGTTGACCAAGGCACGGGCGATGGCCACACGCTGCTGCTGACCGCCGCTCATTTCCGTTACGTTGCGGTCTGCGTATTCCTCTAAATTCACCAGCTTTAGCATACGCTTTACCTTTTGCTCAATAATATCCTTGGGCTCCTTTTTGATTTTCAAGCCAAAGGCGATATTGTTATAAACATTCATGTGAGGAAACAAAGCGTATTTTTGAAATACGGTGTTGATTTCTCTTTTGTAGGGAGGCACCTTTGTGATTTCCTCGCCATCAAAAAGAACTTCCCCTTCGTTTTGCGTTAAAAACCCACCCAAAATACGCAGGAGCGTTGTTTTTCCGCAACCGCTGGGGCCAAGCAGCGTAACGAATTCGTTTTCGTAAATATCCAAATTGATACCCTTTAAAACCAATTTGCCGTCAAAATCCTTGACGATGTTTTTGAATTGAATCAGCTTTTTCATATCTGCCTCCGATCATATCAGAATAACGGCGGCGTGGAGATCCAAAGAACCTTCGCCTTCGTTTTTTTATCGTTTCTTAGAAAATGGCTTGTTTTGCCCGAAAGGTAGAAGGTTTCACCTTTGTGCACAGAGTAGCTTTCTTCTTGGCAGTCAAGGGTAATGCTTCCCTCTAGAACATACCCGAATTCCTCTCCGCTGTGGGGGTTCATTTGAAAGGAGGCTCCCCCTTGGGGCAGCTCCAACAAAATAGGCTCCATTTCATTTTTTTGTGTATTTGGCACAATCCAGTGAACGGTATATTGGTCTTTTTCGTCCACAAAAAAATCTTTTTTATGAAAGACCAATTGCTCCTCTTTTTCTTCCTTAAAAAACTCCGCCAGCGTGGTGCCTAAGGCTTCCAAAATATCATTTAAGGTAGCAATGGAAGGAGACGTTAGGTTTCTTTCCATCTGGGACAGGAAACCCTTTGTCAGCTCGCTGCGGCTTGCCAATTCCTCTAAGGTTAGGCCCTTTTGCACACGAAGCTGCTTGATTTTATGTCCGATTTCCATCCTCAACAACTCCTTTTTATAGTTAAAATTTAGCAGTTCTAAACTTTTGGATTCATTTTATGAAACCTCAATTATTATACAACAAATAAGCCGGAAAGCAATAGCAATGAAACAAAAAATTCGATATATAAAACTTTTTGACAAAATGCAGTAAAAAGTTAGCTTTTTGCTGCTTTTTTTTAGTTTCTTCGCTGGTAGCTTGGGGAAATTTGAATTTTGCAATTTGCATATATGAGATGTTGTTTAACAATATCAAACTTTGAAAGATTGTATTATAAACTTTAGGAGAGAAAAATGGAATTCATTGAAAGAAGCAGTAGGTATCGGAAAAAAATGATGAATTTTTGTTTATTTTTAAGGCTTTTGCTGCTGTTTTGACGAGAGTGAAAGAAAGGGGTAAAGCAAAGCCATAGTTTTGCCATAAAATTCAACAGGTTTTCCTTGAATAATGCCTGAAAAACCACTATTTTAACTGTATTTAATCAGATGCAATTTTTGCAAAATGTCATTGACAGCTAGGGCATTTTGTGGCTTAATAGTTACATGTCTTTATTGAAGTACATTATTATAAGGTTAAAAAACCGACACGAAAGGGGAATAAATAAATATGGTTCGTTATGCAAAAAGACTTGATTTATTAGATGGTTCGGATATTGGAGATCTATTACGACTCATTGCCAGACCCGACATTATTTCTTTTGCAGGCGGCTTGCCCGCACCGGAATTGTTTCCTGTAGAAGAATTGAAACAGGCCGGTATTGCGGTCATGGAAGAAATGGGCCCTGTTGCCTGTCAGTATTCCTCTACCGAAGGTCTGCCTGCGTTAAGACAAAAAATTGTGGAAAGAATGGCGGCAAAAAACAATATTCATTCCAATGCTGATCAGATTTTGATTACCAGTGGTTCTCAGCAGGGTCTTGATTTTGCGGCACGCGTATTTGTTGATGAGGGCGATGTTATTTTGGTGGAAAGTCCCTCCTATTTAGGCGCAGTGAATGCATTTAAGGCGTGTGAGCCCACTTTTATTGAAGTGCCTACCGATGATGGTGGCATGATTATGGAGGAATTGGAAAAAATTCTTGCTACCACAGAAAATGTAAAAATGATTTATGTGATTCCTGATTTCCAAAACCCCACAGGCCGCACTTGGTCTTTGGAAAGACGTGAGAAATTCATGGAAATCATTAACAAATATGAGATTCCTGTTATCGAGGATAACCCTTATGGCGAGCTTCGTTTTGAAGGTGAAGATATGCCGGCGTTAAAGTCCTTGGACACCAAGGGGCTTGTGATTTACCTTGGTACGCTTTCTAAAATCATGGTTCCTGGGTTCCGTTTGGGCTGGGTTTGTGCAGAGGATGAAATCCTTTCCAAGTTTAATACCATAAAATCGGGGGCAGATTTGCAGACCTCAACCTTGACACAGCTTCAGGCAAACAAATATATGGATTTGAATGACTTGGACGCACATGTGGTTAAAATCAGAGAAGTATATAAGCATAGACGCGATGTTATGATGGATGCAATGAAGGAATATTTTCCTGCGGAAGCAAAATTCACATATCCCGTTGGTGGCTTGTTCACATGGGTGGAATTGCCTTCCTATATTAATACAAAGGAAATGGCATTGCAGTGCTTAGAAAAGAAGGTTGCATATGTTCCAGGCGGAAGCTTCTTCCCCAATGGCGGGAAAAATAACTGTTTCCGTATGAATTATTCTTGTATGAGCGATGAAAAAATCATTGAAGGCGTAAAGGCTTTGGCTGAAGTGATTAAGCAAAACCTGAAATAATGCACCTGTGAAAACCTGAGAAGCTTTTAAAGTGAGATAAAATGAGGACCCTCTAATATATCCAAAGATGGATGATATTCGAGGGTCTTTCTGTTATAAAGCGGTTGATAATAATTTAACAAAAAAACGCATATCATTCATGACTGATTCATTTTTGATATCAATGAGAAATAGGATTTGCATATAAATTGATACAAAAATCGTTTTTATGCCGCATTGTTTTTTGTGGGAATTGTTTTTTAATAAATACAATTTACAAAGAATGTTTTTTTGACACGAAAATTGTTTTAGATTTTGTACAAAAAAATAATAAAGTATGGTGTGTTTTATGTAATTTTTTTGGATTAGATTTCAAAAAATTACATTGACTTTGTTAAAAGTTTGTGTTTTAATTAAATTATCGAAGTAGTTTTTAATTAATTTGACAATGTATCAAAAAAAATACCACGCTTGTCGGACATTAGTTATTTTTAAGGAGGAAGAAACCTATGGTACGTTTTGCAGACAGAATGAATCTTTTAACAGGCTCCGAAATCAGAGAGTTGCTTAAGCTCACTTCTCGGCCTGATATTATTTCTTTTGCAGGAGGTATGCCTGCACCGGAATTATTCCCTGTGGAAGGCATGAAAGCTGCAGCTGTAAAAACATTGGATGAACAGGGTCGTGTTGCTTTGCAGTATACTTCTACAGAAGGCTATCCTGCACTTAGACAAAAAATTGTTGATAGAATGAAAGCAAAAAATGATATCGAAACCGATATTGACCATGTATTGATTACAAGTGGTTCTCAGCAAGGGCTGGATTTTGCCGCTCGTGTTTTTGTGAATAAAGGCGACGTTATTTTATTGGAAAGCCCTTCCTACTTGGGCGCAGTAAATGCGTTTAAGGCTTGTGAGCCTAATTTTATTGAAATTCCTACCGATAACAACGGTATGATTATGGAAGAATTGGAAAAAACCTTGGCTTCCACAGAAAATGTAAAGATGATTTATGTTATTCCTGATTTCCAGAATCCTTCGGGCAGAACATGGAATTTGGAAAGACGTCATAAATTTATGGAAATCATCAACAAATATGAAATTCCTGTAATTGAGGATAACCCTTACGGCGAATTGCGTTTTGAAAACGAAAATATGCCTTCCTTGAAGTCTTTGGATACAAAGGGCTTGGTTATTTTCTTGGGAACCTTCTCTAAAATTTTAGCCCCCGGATACAGATTGGGCTGGGTTTGTGCAGAAAGTGAAATTTTAGGAAAATTCAATTTTATGAAGCAGGCTTCCGATCTTCAGGCATCCACAGTTGCTCAGATGGAAACAAATACCTTCTTAGAAATGAACGATTTGGATGCACACGTTGAAAAAATCAAAGCAGTATATCGCAAAAGACGTGACTGTATGCTCAAAACCATGGAAGAGAACTTCCCTAAGGAATGCACATGGACACATCCCGACGGCGGATTGTTTACATGGGTCGTATTGCCTGAATACATAAATGCAAAGGAAATGGCACAGCAGTGCTTGGCAAAGAAGGTTGCATATGTTCCCGGCGGCGGCTTCTTCCCCAATGGCGGACATGATAATACATTCCGTATGAACTACTCTTGTATGCCTGAGGAAAAAATCGAGGAAGGCATCAAGCGTATTGCAGAAGTAATCAAAGCAAACTTGAGATAATCTTGTTTCTTTGAACATACAAACCATAACTCCATATGCGTAAAGCCCCCGCAGCGATTGCTGCGGGGGCTTTATGTTATATGGGAAATGCTCATTGCCCAAGATAGGGCAGACAGAGAAGCTGGCTTTTGC
>JAQUSU010000004.1:22384-36030 GCA_028710085.1 Anaerotignum sp. | reverse complement strand
AGCAAAAGTGATGACCCCTCACTGCCCAAGATAGGGCAGACAGCAAAGCTGGCTTTTGCGTAGCAAAAGTGATGACCACCTACTTGCTTTTTGAAAAAAGCAAGACCAAAAACTTTTATTGTAACCGCAGATACATACGATTTAGGCAAAAATTATTACAATAGCTAGGGGTAGACATGGTCTGCCCCTTAATTAATGGGTCAAGGGTGAAACCCTTGTGGAAGTTTGAGGGCAAAGCCCTCAAGGTCTTGCCCTTGCTCTTGCTTATCCCTTGCCCTTGCTCCCGTTTAGGTTAGCGATAACCTGTCTTTTGCGAATATTCATTTTTGAAGCAAAATAGCAGGTTTGAGCGCTTTCGGGAGTCACCGAAATATCTTTTTCATATTCCAAAAGAGAAAAGCATCCTTGGCTTGCAACAATTTTGTGTGAAGCTGTGGGTTGAAACAAATTAGTATGAATCATAAAAAATCCTCTCCAGTATGTATTGATTTTTTTGAACGTGGCTTAGCAATTATTATAATAGTATTATTTTACAATTTTTACCACCTTTTTTACCCAACAGTAATTGCCGATGCACACTTGGCAAGACTGTTTGTTAGCACCCCATGTGAATTTTAAATGCTCGTCTGGGGGGATAGGTGGCTATATGGTACGTTACTTCCCTACGCCTAAAATGCAAAAATCTTTGCATTAGATTATTGTTCTATGTCCTTTTGTTTGGGCATAAACTTTGTATGAAAGGAGGCGGTGCCGGTGGAGCAAAAAGGTGGCGGAGGGCAACTTGGTCTAAGCCTTTTTGGCCTTATGCTTTTTCTGCTATCCATGCCGCTTTTTTTGCAGATGGGTGGTGGGCGATGGCTTTTGGCGGAAGTGTTGCCTGGACAAGTATCCCACGGGTCATTGTCTATACAGAGGTTATGGTCAGAACAGGGGGAGTCCGAACAAAGCACCGATGTTGCTGTTTGGGGAATTAGAGATGTGGAGTATCAGCAAAAGGAGGAAAACCAAGGCAATGAAGAGGGCTTTAAAGCAGGATCCCAAATCCAAATGAATGGAGAGGTTTTAAAAATTGCAGCAGATGTCCTTGAAAAGATGAAGGACTTTTCTTATTTAAAAAGTAATTTTTATACGGTGGATTCCAGAACTGCCCTTTTTGAGGGCGACATTAATGTAGAAGAAGCTTTATCCATGGATTTTTCAATAGAACCAACCTTAAAGGAGCCAAAGATTTTAATATTTCATACCCATACCCATGAGACGTTCTCGGATAGCAACGGAATGGAAGAAGGCGTATGTGCTTTGGGGGAAAAATTGAAGGGGATCCTTGAGAAAGAATATGGAATTAGCGTGTTGCACGATATGGATGTTTATGATGAGGTGGATGGAGTTTTGCAGCGGGAAGGTGCCTATGAACGCAGTGGCCCTGCTGTGGAAGAAATATTAAAGCAATACCCCTCCATCGAGGTCTGTATTGATATGCATAGAGACGGGATACCGGAAACTATGAGACTAGTTACTGAAATTAACGGAAAAACCTGTGCTAAAGTAATGTTTGTAAATGGAATATGCCGCTTGAATAAGGATGGTCAGCCGGAGCCTGTTACGTGGCTAGAAAATAATTATATCAAGGAAAATTTAGCCTTTAGTCTGCAAATGCAAACAGTTGCGGGGCAGTATTATCCTGGTTTGATGCGGAAAATTTACTTAAATCCTTATCGTTTTATTCTACATTATATGCCCCGTTCTACGCTGATTGAAGTGGGTGCGCAAACGAATACAAAGCAAGAAGGACTCAATGCAATGGAGCCCTTAGCAAAAATTTTGGCAGAAGTGCTGTTGGAGGATACCCCCTAGAGAGAATCTTTGGGGGGTTTTTTATTTGCACAAAAGCAGTAATTGCGGTAAAATATACGAAACTTTATGGTATAAAAGGGGAGAATCCTTGCCTTAGGCTGAAGAAAAAGTCAAAATATTGAGGGACTTTGCCCTCAAACACCCACAAGGGTTTCACCTCAGCACTTTGCTACGCAAAGCTGTCCTTTGGATAGATGGCACTTCTTTGCCATTGCAACTTGACCCGTTACAAATCGCATGAACATGAGATTTGTATAAAAGTTTTTGGTCTTGCTTTTTACAAAAAGCAAGCAGGTTTGGGCGGCGCCCAAGGTTTGTCTACGTTTTGAGGTGCGTATCCTTGCCTTATTGCAGGTTGCCTATGATAAGGATAGTTATTTAGGATGGGAGTAGTGATATGGAAAAATTACAGCAAAAGGTAATATTATTTGATTTAGACGGAACATTAACGGATTCCGCTGAGGGTGTAATCCGTTCGGCGCAGCATATGCAAGAAAAAATGGGGATTCCCAAATGGGCAGATAGGGATTTAAGGTTTATTGTTGGCCCGCCTTTGATGCGAACCTTTACCGAGGATTTTAAAATGAGCGTGGAAGAAGCGCAAAAGGCTTTGGAGTATTTCAGAGAACGCTATACCACGGTGGGGCTGTTTGAAAATAAGGTTTATGATGGTATTCCTGAAATGCTTGGGGAATTAAGAAAAAAGGGGAAACGCTTGGCGGTAGCCACTTCTAAAAAAGAAGAAACGGCGGTTCGTATTTTGAAGCACTTTGGAATAGACCAATATTTTGAGGTGATTGGCGGTGATAACCGAGAGATTGGCCGAGATACAAAGGCAAAGGTTATCGAATATGTTCTGGAAACCATGGGTGCAAAAAAAGAGGACGCCGTTATGGTGGGGGATCGAAAGTTTGACGTTGAAGGCGCTCATTTGGTAGGGCTTCCTTGTATTGCCGTGGAATTTGGCTATGGCGATAAAGCAGAATTTGATGCGTGCGGTGCCGATTATATTGCCGCCACACCAAAGGCTGTGGCGGAGCTGTTTTGATGGAATTATGGAGATATTAAGGACAATTTAATTTTTATTATGGCTTTTGCTTTGTAAATGAAGATTTATTTTGCAGAAGCCACTTTTTTCATCACAAAAAAGGAAGATTGACATGATTATTTAATTATGGTATATTTTGGAGAATATTCACTAAAATAATATTCTAGAGGGGAAGAAGAAAATGAAAAAAATAGTAAAAGGATTTGTTGTAAGTGTTGCAGTAATGTTGTTATTATTTACTACGGTTTATGCTTCTAATTCACAAAAAATTGATGCCATATTAAATTCCATCAATATTGCTGTGAATGGAGAGCAAATTGCAAAATCGGGCGAAAGCTATACCTTAAGCAATGGCACAAAGGTTCCTTACAGCATCAGCTATGCGGGTACTACCTATTTACCTATGAGAAAGGTTGCGGAGCTGCTGAATAAGGATGTAGCGTATGCCAATGGAACTGCTGATATTAAGGATAAGGCGGGGGCTGAGCTTTTACCTCCTATATCAGTGTCATCTGATTTGGCATATAGTGTGGATGGAACACCTGAGCTAGATTACACGATAAATAATCTTAGTGGCCAGGATATTAAAGCCTATACTTTGGGTGTGTATTGTTATGACAAGGATTTTGCCCCTGTAATAAACAAAAGTAGCAAAAATAATATTGGTGTTTTTGGCGAGGAAGATGCATCAATTCATGGAAGTGTAAGCGATGAAATGTGTATTACATTAGATGAGTTTAAAGGTACTGCAAGTTATGAATTAGTTGTTATTGATGTTACATTTACGGATGGCTCAAAATGGGAGCAATAATAAACTTTGAGGGAATATTTTATCCTGTCTTTTCACATAAAAAAGAATGTGCTAAATAAAACAACCACCCGCTTAGCGGGTGGTTGTAATTTTTTATACCAAAGAGTTAATATAAGCCTTATTCCCTTCGATTGCCTTCGTCGTGACTGCCTTTGCAGGGCCGCCAACCACGTTTCGTGCCTCTACACACTGCTTCACAGAAATTGCCGCATACACGCTCTCATTAAATACAGGGGAAATCGCCTTGTATTCCGCAAGGGAAAGGTCGTCTAAATTGGTGCTGTTTTGAATGCAATATAACACCAGCTTCCCAATGATTTCATGGGCATCGCGGAAAGGAACGCCTTGCTTCACCAACCAGTCTGCCGCATCAGTGGCATTGGTAAAGCCGCCCTTTGCCGCCTCAAGCATATTATTCTCCCGAACGGTAACGGTGGCAATCATATTAGTGAATACGGGTACACACATTTTTATGGTGTCTATGGCACCAAACAATGCTTCCTTATCCTCTTGCATATCCTTATTGTAAGCCAAAGGCAAACCCTTCATGGTGGTCAAAAGCCCCATCAAATGTCCATAAACTCTGCCTGATTTTCCACGGATTAATTCAGCCATATCGGGATTTTTTTTCTGGGGCATAATGCTTGAGCCTGTCGAATATGCATCGTCCAGCTCGATAAAGCGGAATTCGTGACTGCTCCAAAGAATGATTTCTTCGCAAAAACGGCTTAAATGCATCATCAAAATAGATAAATCGGAAACCAATTCAATGCAAAAATCACGGTCGGAAACGCCATCCATGCTGTTTTGCGTAATTGCAGAAAATCCCAGCTGTTCGGCAACAAATTCCCTGTCCAAGGGGTAGGTTGTGGTTGCCAAGGCACCACTGCCCAAGGGCAGTACGTCGGTACGCTTGAAGCAGTCCGCCAAGCGGTCATAATCCCGTTTAAACATTTCAATATATGCCAACAAATGGTGCGCCAAGGTGACAGGCTGTGCTCTTTGTAAATGGGTATAGCCGGGCATAATGGTTTCTGTATGCTTTTCGGCCAAGGAATTTAAAACCGCCATCAGCTCTTTTACCAAGGCTTGAATGGCTTTGATTTCCTTTTTCGTATACATTCTTGTATCCAAAGCTACCTGATCGTTTCTGCTTCTTCCCGTATGCAAACGCTTGCCTACGTCGCCAATACGGCTGATGAGGATGGATTCCACATTCATATGGATGTCCTCCGCCTTTTCATCAAAGGTTACGTTGCCTTTTTCAATATCCCCAAGAATTTCCTGTAGGGTTTTGATAATCAAATCCCCATCCTCTTTGGGAATAATGCCTTGCTTGCCAAGCATTGCGGCGTGAGCCATACTGCCTGTAATATCCTCTTGATACATTCGGCTGTCAAAGGAGATGGAGGAATGGAAATGGTCGGTGAAGCTATCGGTGGACTTTGTGAAGCGGCCGCCCCAAAGTTTCATATTTATGCATCCTTTCTGCGTGATCCATAAAACCCAAGGGCTTTGTCCCAAACCCAATCCGCCTTGTTTGACCATTAGGTATGGGGCAAAGCCCCAAAAAGTTTTATCAATCTTTTATCGTTTTATTTATTCTCGTTATTTTGCAGCATCATTGCTCGAACCTTCATGGATAGGCCAAACAGGTTAATGAAGCCGTCTGCATCCTTATGGTTATACAAATCACCTGTTGTAAAGCTTGCGATGGATTCGTTATACAGGCTGTAAGGAGAGGTTGCACCAGCGGAAATAATGTTGCCCTTATAGAGCTTCATTTTTACGGAGCCTGTTACAGTTTCGTTTGTGTGGTCGAAATAAGCACAAAGAGCCTCTCTCAAAGGGGTAAACCATTCGCCGCTGTAAACCAATTCTGTCAGCTTATTGCTTGCAACCTCGTTGAACGCCTGTGTTTTTTTGTCTAAGCAAAGGTATTCCAATTCATGGTGTGCATAGTATAATATTGCACCGCCGGGGGTTTCGTATACACCACGGGATTTCATGCCAACAACGCGGTTTTCGCAAATATCAATGATACCGATACCATTTTTTCCACCGATTTCGTTAAGCTTGGTCAATAAAGCAACAGGGCCAAGCTTTTCACCGTTTACACGAACGGGAACGCCTGCTTCAAAATCTACGGTTACATATTCGGGTACATCGGGTGCATCCTCGGGGGAAACGCCCATTTGTAATAAATGCTTGTAGTTTGGCTCGTTTGCGGGGTCTTCCAGTTCCAAGCCTTCATGGCTCAAGTGCCAAATGTTACGGTCACGGCTGTAGGAATCATCCTTCTTTGCAGGGAAAGGAATGCCTCTTGCTTCCAAGTAGGCCATTTCATCCTCACGGCTTTCCATGCCCCAGGTATCCAATCTCCAGGGAGCGATAATTTTCAATTCAGGCGCCAAAGCCTTGATGGTCAATTCGAAACGAACCTGATCATTGCCCTTGCCTGTTGCGCCGTGGCAAATCGCTGTCGCACCTTCTTTTTTTGCAATTTCAACCAATTTCTTTGCAATAATGGGTCTTGCCATGGAGGTACCTAAAAGATATTTTCCTTCATATACGGCATTTGCCTTAATGCAAGGGTAAACTGCATCTGTGATAAATTCCTCGGTTAAATCCTCTATATAAAGCTTGCTTGCGCCTGTGCGCAGTGCTTTTTCTTCCAAGCCATCGGTTTCCTTGCCCTGACCCACGTCACCGCAAACAGCGATAACCTCTGCATCATAATTTTCTTTCAACCAGGGAATGATAACGGAAGTATCCAGACCGCCGGAATATGCCAAAACAATTTTTTCTTTCATAATAACTGTATCCTCCTTATATTTGAAAACTAATTTCGAAATGAATAATATAAATGAATTATACATAATGAAGGAATAAAATGCAATAGAAAATGACAAAAATAAAATGAATTGTGCATTTTTGTATATTCACATTAAAATGCATTTGCGTCGAAGGGAATTTTTCGTTATTTTTGATGGATAAAATGAATGGAATGAGTATATTTATGCAAAATAAAGAAAGAATAGATATTTCCATTATGTTGAAGCATGCGTTAGGAACTCAAAAGAATGCTCTTTGCTTCATACATATTTTATGGTATGATGTTACCTAGATATTTAAGTTGAATACAGAAGATAACCGCAAAAGGAGGGTGTTTGATATGAAGGTTTTAACATTTAAAAGTAACGGTAGGGTAATGGTTGGTGTGCTCAAGGATGACGGTTTGGAAGTAGTGCCTGTAAATTACTTGGGCTGTACTGCCCATAATATGAATGAATTTTTAGACTTGATGACACCGGAAAAAGGTAAGAAGCTGGAAAAAAATAAGGAATTAATGAAGGGTATCCCTATGAGAGAGGTAAAGGTGATTTCGCCCATTCCCGTGCCTAAGCAGGACGTGATTTGTCTGGGGATTAATTACTATGCTCATGCGGAGGAGGCGGCGAAGTTTCATAATGAAGCCTTTGGTGGCGAACGGCCTGTGCCGATCTATTTTTCCAAGCGTGTGAACCTTGCCGTTGCAGACCAAGAGATGGTTGATGGTCATTGGGACATTGTGGACGGCTTGGATTATGAGGTTGAATTGGGTGTGATTATTGGTAAGGATGCAAAAAATGTATCCCTAAAGGATGCCTTTGATTATGTTTTTGGGTACACCATTATCAATGATTTTAGCGCAAGAAATTTGCAGACTGCCCACAAGCAGTGGTATTTTGGCAAGAGCTTGGATGATTTTACTGCCATTGGCCCTTGGATTGTAACAAAAAATGAGTTTGAGAACCCTCCTGCCCTGGGGATTCGCTGCTATGTGAATGAGGAATTACGGCAAGATGGCAATACCTCTTTGATGATAACAGGTGTTGCAGAGGTAATCAGCCAGCTTTCAAAGGGTATGACATTAAAGGCAGGCACCATTATTGCTATGGGTACGCCTGCGGGTGTTGGCATGGGCTTTGATCCCCCGAAATTCCTGAAAAAAGGCGATGCTGTAAGGTGCGAAATTGACGGCATCGGTGCAATCACCAATTATATTAAGTAAATTTGGTTTTTCACTATAATTAGAGATATAAAGGAGCGCGGCGCGCAGCATGAAGAAAATTAAGGTAATGAGCGTTTTCGGAACAAGGCCGGAGGCAATCAAAATGGCCCCCCTTGTGAAGGAATTGGAAAAAAACGAACAAATAGAAAGCATTGTTTGCGTAACGGCGCAGCACAGAGAAATGCTGGATCAGGTTCTGAAGATTTTTGATTTACACCCTGCCTACGACTTGGATATTATGCAGTCAAGACAGACCCTTGCGGGAATTACCACAAGAGCCTTAACAGGCTTGGAGGAGGCTATTGCAAAGGAAAAGCCGGATATTGTTTTGGTGCACGGAGATACCTCCACCACCTTTGCAGGGGCTTTGGCAGCATATTACAATCAAACGAAGGTGGGGCATGTGGAAGCGGGGCTGCGCACCTATGATAAGTATCAACCCTTTCCGGAGGAAATGAACCGCCGCCTAACAGGGGCGTTGACAGATTTGCATTTTGCCCCCACGCCCTTGGCAAAGGAACATCTTTTAAAAGAAAATATTGACGAAAATAGTATTTTCATTACAGGAAATACCGTGATTGATGCATTGGCACATACCATTGAGGAGGACTATACCTTTACGGTTGCGGAGTTGAATCATATTGATTTTAAAATGAAGCGTGTCATTGCTATGACTGCCCATAGACGGGAAAATCTTGGGGAGCCGTTGGAAAATATTTGCCATGCCGTAAAGCGTTTGGCGGAGGAATATCCCGATGTGGAGGTGGTTTATGCGGTGCATAAAAACCCTGCGGTAATGGAGCCTGTGAATCGGATTCTTGGGCAAACGGAAGGAATTCATTTGACGGAGCCTTTGGATTTAAAGGATATGCACAATTTGATGTGCCGTTCGTACTTGGTTTTGACTGACAGCGGTGGCTTGCAAGAGGAGGTTCCTTCCATGGGCAAGCCTGTTTTGGTGCTTCGTAATGTGACGGAACGCCCCGAGGGGGTGGAAGCCGGCACATTAAAGCTGGTTGGCACCAATGAAGAAGCAATTTATTCTGCCGCAAAGGAGCTTTTGGACAACAGTACGGCATATGAAAAAATGGCCCAGGCAAAGAACCCCTTTGGGGATGGGCAAGCCTCCCGACGTATTGTGGAAAGCATTTTGTTTGCCTTTGGAAAAAACGAAAATAAACCCGATGAATATAATGTTTCTATAAATTCGAAAGAAAAGGAGGAACAATCAATGAATGAAGAACGAATGGCAATTTTAAGTATGCTGGAAAAGGGAATTATCAATGTGGACGAGGCGGAGCGGTTATTAATTATTTTGCAAAGCAGTGCAGGCTTTGATAAGGAAGGAATCAGCAAAACAGTAGGTGATGCTTTAGGTAAGGCAGGCGAGGCTTTAAATTCTGTAGCCAAAACGGTAGGCGAAAAGGCGGAAAAAATTCAGCCTTTGGTAAAGGATATGGCCAACAAGGCCTCCGAAAAAGCTGAGGATTTTGAACCGGCGGTAAGAAGTGCGGCATTCCGTATGGCAGAAATGATGGATAGCCTAAAGACGGATGTGAAAAATTACCGTGAAAAGATGAAGGAAAAGAAAGAAAGAGATGAAGCAGAGGATTGGGCTGACATGGATGAGCAGGATGCAGATGCGCCTGATACAGAGCCTTCCGCCATGGATGAGGAAGAAGCGTATACCCAAAATGTTGAGTCAGTTTTAAATTCATTGCAAATGCAAATGAATCAAATTGATGATGCTGAAAGCTTTTTAAAGTCCGCTTTTGGGGATATTGACGCTGATGAGGATGAGGAAATCCAAGCGGCTGAGGAGCTTGCAGAGGAATTGGTAGAAGGCGAAGAACCAAAGAAAGCGCTTTCCGACGAGGAAAACAAATAAGAAGAAGTAAAAATTTTGAAAGCAATATACTTTTTAGATAGTAATGGATATAACAGTATGAAAGAAAAAAACGATAATCACCGGAATCAGTGGTTATCGTTTTTTGTTTTAAGAAATTGAGGAACCCCCTATTTCAGTTGAAATGGGGGGTTCCAGTGTGTCAATAAAGTCAAAAACTTGAGGGCTTTGCCCTCAAACACCTACAAGGGTTTGTCATCACTTTTGCTCCGCAAAGCTGTCCTTTGGACAGGTGGCATTTCTTTGCCACTGAATCCTTGACCCATCTAAAACCGCATATCTATGCAGTTTTAATAAAAGTTTTTGGTCTTGCTTTTTACAAAAAGCAAGCAGGTTTGGGCGGCGCCCAAGGTCTTATACATTAAACCGGAACAAAACAACATCCCCGTCCTTGAAAACATATTCCTTGCCTTCGGAGCGAAGCAAGCCTTGCTCCTTTGCGGCGGTGTTGGAGCCGGTACGAATCAAATCGTCATAGGCAACAACCTCTGCACGAATAAAGCCACGTTCAAAATCGCTATGGATTTTTCCTGCCGCTTGTGGCGCTTTTGTACCATTGACAATTGTCCAGGCACGGGTTTCCTGTGGCCCTGCGGTTAAGTAGCTGATTAAGCCTAAAAGCTGATAGCTTGCGGCAATCAATCGGTCTAGACCGCTGGATTGTACGCCTAATTCGGCAAGAAATTCTTTTTTATCCCCTTCGTCTAAATCGGAAATTTCCTCTTCGATTTTTGCACAAAGAACAAATACCTCACTGCCTTCGTTTTTCGCATATTCCCGTACTGTTTCTACGAAAGAATTGGAGGTGCCATCATCAGCCAAGTGTTCCTCCAGCACATTTGCCGCGTATAATACAGGCTTTGCAGTCAACAACGTAAGGGATTCTACGAAAGCCTTATCCTCAGGGGTATCAAGCTCTACTGCTCTGGCTGAAATCCCCTGCTCTAGGGCATTTTTGATTTTTTGTAAAATGTCCATTTCATGCTGCAAGGATTTGTCTGCCTTTGCCATTTTCCCTGTTTTCGCAATGCGACGGTCTAAAATCTCCAAATCGGAGAATACTAATTCCAAATTAATAGTTTCAATATCGCGAATGGGGTCAACAGAACCGTCAACGTGTATGATATTGGTATCCTCAAAGCAACGTACAACGTGGACAATGGCATCCACCTCACGAATGTGGGAAAGAAATTTATTCCCCAAGCCTTCGCCTTTGCTTGCACCGCGAACCAAGCCTGCAATATCAACAAATTCGATCACTGCGGGAACGATTTTTGCTGAATTGTGCATTTCGGCCAATTTTGTTAAACGTTCATCAGGAACGGTTACCACGCCTACGTTGGGGTCAATGGTGCAAAAAGGGTAGTTTGCCGCCTCTGCTTTTCCCAATGTCATTGAATTAAATAAGGTGCTTTTGCCCACATTGGGCAGACCTACAATACCGAGTTTCATGTTATTCTTCCTTTCCATGGGTTTCACTCATACTGAAATTATTATAGCGAAAACGCAATCAATTGGCAAGGAAGAAGTAAGGGAACTTATTTTTTTCGGGGAAAAACAGCAAAAATTGTTAAAATCAAAAAAATAACACTACCGAAAATACAGAACCTCGCTGCTTCAGTTTTTGTGTAATAAATTCCATTTGCCGGCGTTTCATGGATATTTTTCACAGTTACACAGGAATGCTTTCTTTTCTGGGCTTCCATTCTTTTCCCCTCCTTTTTTCTACCATTAGTATACCCGATTTTAGGGCAAAAATCAAAATATCCAGCCAGAACTTGCTTTTCATAAATCCTTTTTTTTATGACATACTAAAGAAAAAGGGAGGCGGCGAAAAATGTGGAAAAAACTGATGAGCACTCTGGTTTTGTCAATATTGGTTTTAAGCGGATGTTCCGCAACGGTAACGGAAAACAATTTGTCCGGCGTGCATTTTGTCAAAGCGGATGAAAAAATGGGCGAAAAAACCTTTGAGGAACGGGCACAAAGCATTAAGACGTTGCTTTACCAAATCAAAGGAATTTCGGGAAGTGCAGTGATTGTAGAAGGGCATACGGCCATTATTGGTTTACGCTTGGATGATGGCATGGAAAATGATGCAACCAGAATAAGCCGAGAGGCAGACAATGCAGCGCGCCAAGCTGATCAATATATTAATAGTACGTCAATCACCACCAACATAAAAATCGTTTCGTTAATTGAAGAAATGGAACACAAAAGAGCAAGATGAATAGAAAGAGATTTAGTAAGTTATTCCTTAATGCTTTTTAAGCCCGATTGCAGCATACAGAATTTCTTTTACGAATTCCGGCAATACGGGCGTTATTTTTTCACGACAATAATGAGAAATTATTCCATAAATTTTTTATCAACAAAAGAATTTATTTAAAAAAATACGATGTTTTTGGAATATTATTAAAATTAAACGTAAAAAAAGATTCCTTTTTCTACCAATTTGTAAGCAATTAATAAATCCTTAAGAAGGAAAGGTCTAGGCATGTAAAAAAAAATATGATAAACTTGTAATTAAGAGTAAAATATGGAATACAGAAAAAACATGAGGGGGTAAATTCATGAAAAAGAAAATAACACTGGCTCTGGCAGCGGTGATTGCATCTTCTGGTATGAATGTAACAGGATATGCAGCAGGTTTTAACGATATTAATGATGTCCCTTGGGATGGGGCAAAAACAGTCATTAATAGTGTTGCCGATTTAGGCCTATTAAGCGGATATGAGGATAACACATTCCGCGCACGAAATAATGTTACATATTGTGAAGCAGTACAGATGCTCTATACCACGTTGGTGAAAACAGGAACTGCCCAAAAAACAGATGCATCAACCCAATACAAATACACGGCTTTTATGCAGCAGTGCAATATTCCCACTTGGGCACAAAGCGCAGTGGCCTATGGGCTGGAAAAAAGCTTGTTTACCACAACCGATATGGCAAAGTTTATGAGTGGAAAAACCAGCAATAATGCCACAAGACAGGACGTTGCAAAGATGTTCGGTAATGCCTTGGCAGTGCGCTACGATGTTGACAAGAACGCAAAAACAGCCAATCAATTTAAAGACTATTATCGTATTTCTGCGGATTCCATTATTTTAGTTGATCTTTTGGCGCGTCTTGGTATTGTAAGTGGTGATACCAGCAATAATTTTAACCCCACAAACAATATTAACCGTGCGGAAATGGCGGTTATGCTGAATAAAACCTATGAAGTATTGAAAAATGGTATGGAAACCACAGGTACTATTACTGCCATTGAAAGCGAGGATGAATGGTATAAATTAACCATAAAATCTGATGCCGGAGTAACGATGACCTTTAATGCTGCGGCAAAGTATGTGAAGCTTTATAGCGGAAGCACAACCCAGGAATTGTCTTTTTCCCGCTTAAGCGTGGGGGATAAGGTCAGCTTTACCTATAACAGCGATTCTTTGGATACAATTCGCCTGTTGAACGGTTCAACTTTGCAGGAAAAATATAATATTACGGGCTATATTACTACATTAAAGAGCACTGAAATAGCCTTTGACAATGATAATACCGGAGAGGCTGAAAAATTACCTTTAGACGATAGTTGCGTGTATTATTTGGATAACAAGAGCATTAAACGGGTAGATTTGGAAAATGAATTAGAAGATAATTCTGATAAATATGCCTATGCCGGAATAAATACCAAAACAGTTGTGGAAAAGGGGAGAAACAGCAGCGGTAGTGCTACCCAGGTTGAAACCACAACCGTTACAGAGGTTTATGTGACCTTTTATGAACAATATATCAGCTCCGGCGTTGTAAGTTCCATGGATAATACTTCCATTACTTTCAAGCCCAGTGATTCAAGTGCAACCAATAGAATTTATTTTGCTTCGGGATGCACTTATTACATTAAAGAGGCCACTTCTACTTTGGCTCAAGTAAAATCACTGGCAAACAGCGGATCTGTATATGTAAAAATTACAAT
>JAQUSU010000004.1:4585-22284 GCA_028710085.1 Anaerotignum sp. | reverse complement strand
AAAACAGTTTATGGCAAGGTAGAGTTTAACAGCGGCGGAAAAATAATTAAGGCTTATTTATCCACAAAAAAATCTGCATGGTCAACGGGCAGCGGTTCCTATTTGGAGAGAAAAGCTGTAGTTGCGTCTCTTTCTGGGAATTCATTGAAATTTAAGGATTCTACGGTAGCTTACACACTGCTAAATCAGTATAATATTAAAACAAGCGATGATGTTGACGTTGTTACCGGTACAGTCGATGGAAATACGGTGAAATATCCTTTGGTGATTCAAGGGTCAGACGTGAACTCCTTGACTGTTTTTAGAAAAATGGCTGAATCTAGCGGTGTGACCCTTTATGCAGAAATTAAGGCTGACAGCAATTATGTAATTCAGTCCATTGATGCAAGACCAACTGCGGCCACAGGTAAGCTGGTGTCCTATGATGTTGATGAAAAGGAATTGGTGCTGGAAACCACTGACGGTAAGAAAATTACATTTACTACAATGAGTAGGCCGTCAACGGGAACGGATGATTATACCTATGAGGATATTGGAACCTATGGATATGTAGGCTCAGCTCTTACCTTAAGCTTTAATAGCTCTGGCGTTATAGAAAAAATTGTAGTTACCGATAACGCTTATTTATCAGGAACCATTGATGTGAAAGGCACTGCGGAATCAGCTGCAAATGGTTTAAAATTTTCTGGTAATTCCACAGTTTATGGATGGTTGAGCACTTCCAATACAGATTTGCATAATTACAGCATGCCGTCCACTTCCTTGGATCGTGTGAAAGAGGCAATTGATGATAAGGATATTACGGTTTATGCTGAGGTTCGCTTGAGTGATAAAAACAGTGTTGAGCGTATCAATTTTTACGTCAGGGGTGCACAGGGCGCTTTCCAGGAGTATGATGAGGATGACGACACAGTACGAATTCTGACGGCCGATGGGAAAAAGTTCACCTTTACTACGGTTGATAACCCCACCATTAGCATTAGTGGCGTTGCGAAGGCTAAAGTGAACGATCTTGCGGTAGGCAAAACGGTTAAGCTTACGTTTACCAGTGCTGGCTTGTTACAGTCTGTAACAGGCTAATAAGAAGTATGATTCATAATGCATAATGAATCATTTAAATTATGCATTATGAATCATGAATGAAATAAAAAAAACAAGGGCAAAATTGCCCTTGTTTTTTTATACTTTGTATATAGCCAAATAAATAC
Source organism: Anaerotignum sp. (assembly GCA_028710085.1). GTDB lineage: Bacteria > Bacillota > Clostridia > Lachnospirales > Anaerotignaceae > Chakrabartyella. Next base: position 21,076 of record JAQUSU010000004.1, on the reverse strand, counting down.
AGACAAGGAATGGGTGTGTCGGAAAAAACCGACCCCTGCTATGCTTATAGGGCTGCGGATATTAAGAAAAATAACCCAGGGTAAAAAAACAGCCGGGAGGTTGTCTCCTTACACATATCACTAATCCCAAAAACCGCAAACAATATACAAAGACCTAAAGTACAAGCTTAATTATATTCAAATTTATGTTCTTTGTCAATTGTAAGAAATGGGTATTGATAATTTCAAGGGTAACCCTGTATAATAGATAAAATAGTAAGCAGATAGGAGTTGATCATGCATGAGATATGAAGGAACGGTATATAGACCGCCCAGTGAGGCAGGAAGCTTAATTATTCAGTTCACCATCGGGTGTGCAAGAAATACCTGTACGTTTTGCAATATGTATAAGGACAAAAAATTTCGCATTCGCCCCTTGGATGAGGTTGCCGAGGATTTGGAGATGGCAAGAAACTATTACAACCGCATCCAGGTACGCCGCATTTTTTTGGCCGATGGTGATGCGCTGATTGTGAAGACGGAGGATTTGTTGTATATTATAGATAAATGTCATGAATATTTTCCAGAAGTGGAACGCATTTCCGTTTATGGTGCACCGAGGGATATTATTAATAAAACGCCCGAGGATTTGCGCCGCCTGAAGGAAGCTGGTCTGGATATGGTTTATGTGGGCTTGGAAAGCGGTTCCGATGCGGTTTTGAAGGATGTTAAAAAAGGTGTTAACGCCGCCGAGATGATTGAAGCGGGGAAAAAGGTAAGAGAAGCAGGGATGGTGCTTTCCATGACCATAATTTCCGGGTTGGGCGGAAAAAAATACTGGCAGGAGCATGCCTTGGACAGCGCAAAGGTGATTTCTGCAATTAAGCCTGAATATGTTGGGTTTTTGACATTAATGGTTGAACCGGGTACCGAAATATATGACCAGGTGGAAAGGGGAGAAATTCAGCTTTTGAACCCCCAAGAGGTTTTGGATGAAACGGAATTGTTTATCCGTAATGTGGATGCCGAAGGCACCGTGTTCCGTTCCAATCATGCCTCCAACTATACCGCCTTGGCAGGGACGTTAAACGCAGACAAAGAGAAAATTTTGGCGCAAATTGAAACCAGTCGCCGTCGGAGCACTTTCCGCCCCGACAGCTTTAGAGGGATCTAAGTTTGCAGATGAGGAGAAGGAACTATGGCGTGGTTGGGAATTATCACCTTGATAACAATATATTGGTGCATCTTTACTTCCGCTACGTCAGGAAGGCTGGGGTGGAGTGCCATTTGTATTTGGTTAATCCCCATACTTTCAATGACCATTACCTATGAAGGAGATATATCAATAAACGGATTGATGGTATTAATTTGTATTTTGATGTTTTTGGTCTGCCGACGTGGGCTGTTGGATATAAAAATGTGGAATACCAAGCTTAGAAAGCACCACAGCATCATTTTTGGCATGGTATATATCCTCGTGTTTATCATGTTTTTGTATTCCTTTGCTGAGGCACAAATTGATGGCTATATCTTAAATATACAGGGCTGGAAAAGTGAGCACGGAAGCTTTTGGACGATGCTGCTTACCATAACGCCAATGCTGGCCCTGAATTGGGTATTTACACAAATGGTGTTTACAGCGCTGGATAAGCTATACTGCAAAAAAAAGGAGCTAACCCTTCTTTCTTGTCAGTTTTATATTGCCAGCGAAAGCGGCGTGGAGAAAGGAATCGGGAAGGGTTATTTCTTAGAGGGAATCCAAAATGGAGTTACCTATCATTTCAGAATGACCCGCCGCACCTATTATATGCTTCAAAAGGAAGCCATATTAAAGCTTAAGGCGAAAATTGGGCTTTTTGGGGGCTTATATGTTACACAGCTGGAGTCGGCTGAATTCTTAAAACGAATTCGCAAAATAGACAGACGGGATGCCAGGCTTGGCATTTTAGGGTGTATTTTGGTTGCCGCATTGGGCATTTGGTTATTTTGGTTTCGATGAATTTCTTTATAAAATGAAAACCTGTATCGCAAAGCGGAGGCTGAGGGATACGGGTTTTTTATTGTTTTCACCACATTCTTCTCTTTGAAAAGCATGGAACTTCTTTTTTGTTCATATGTTTGGAAAGAGAGGAAGTGAAACTATGGCAAAAAAGCTTTTGCTAATCCTAATTGGATATATTATTTTAGCAGTGATCCTTCTTCCATTATTGATTACCATGCTTTGGGGCGGATTTTCCACCCAAGAGTTGAAGGAAGCAAAAACGCTAATCGGCATTGATGATGTGTTTTCGCCGGAGCTTGAGGAATATATTGTGGGGGTTGTTTCTGCGGAAATGCCCGCTTCTTTTCCGGAAGAAGCCTTAAAGGCACAGGCTGTGGCCGCGCGTACCTATCAAGTCAGAAAGATGCAAGAGGCTGGCTCCGATGAAGTGATTTATGATGTAGGACAAGCTTATAATTCCGTTGTGGAGCAAAAGGCAAAATGGGGAGAAAATTATATTGATTATGCAAATATCATCAGAAAAGCGGTAAAGGAAACCCAAGGCGAAATTATGGTTTATGACGGGGAGCCGATTTTGGCGGTATTTCATGCCCAAAGTGCGGGAAAAACAGAGGCATCGGAGAATGTGTGGTCCAGTTCCCTGCCCTATTTAAAAAGCGTTGATAGCGAAGAGGATAAAAACGCGCCTGATAATGAATATACCTGCACAATTTCGGCAAAGGATGTTTGGAATAAGCTGAAGGAATATGGGGAATTAAATCAAAGTGAACCGGATTTGACCTTCAATATTATAGATAGATCCCAAGCGGGCTACATACAAAAAATAAGAGTGGGTGGCATCAGCCTAAGCGGCTTGGAGGTTCGCACGGCACTGGGATTGCGCAGTGCAAATTTTGAGGTGGAGCGGCAAGGGGACAGCTTTGTTTTTGTAACCCATGGCTATGGGCATGGTGCGGGAATGAGCCAATATGGTGCTTCCTTTTTAGCAGAGGAAGGCATGGATTATCGGGAAATTTTATGTCATTATTATCAGGGGATTTCATTTGAAAATATTGCATAAAAGCCAAAAAGGCTGGCAACAATAGCCTTGGAGGTGCAATTTATGAAAAATAAAAATAAAAGAACAGCAATATGGACCACAACGATTTGCGGTTGCCTATGTTTATTGGCAGTGGGCGCAGGTGTTGTTTGGCAGGCAATGGATTATAAAGAGACAGTGCCGTCACCAACACAGTCTCAGGCAAGGGTGAGTCAAGAAAATGAGGCGGAGCTGCAGCCCGTTACCATGGCGCAGACCCCTACGGTGGACGAAACCAAGCTGGAAGAACAAAATCAGGCAAAGGCTGAAACTAATTCCGTAGCTGTACAGCCAGCACTGGCGCCAAAGACTGCCGCCGCAACGGAACCTGATTTTGATTATCCCGTTTCGGGGGAAATCGTAATGCCCTATAGCGTTGAGTGCGCTATTTATGATCCTACCCTAAATCAGTATCATACAAATGACAGCGTTAGTATTTCTGCCCAGGCGGGGGATGTTGTTGCGGCGGCCCAAAAGGGAACAGTGAAGGAAATTACAAAGGATGAGGAAAAAGGCAAAAGTGTTGTGATTGAGCATGACAATGGTTGGCTGACTACATACAGTCAGCTGGCGGAGGATATTTCCGTTGAAGCCGGCGAGACTGTAGCAAAGGGTCAAACAATTGGTAAGGTAGGCGAGCCAACAAAGTATACGATTGCTTTAGGTAGTCATGTGGAATTTGCCGTAGCAAAAGATGGTGAAACCGTAGATCCTGAAAAGGCAGTGCAGGATTAACGGTTTATGCAAAGGAAGAAATATATAAAAAATTAGTTTTTTGCGAAAATGCCTTTACGAACTTCTGGAAAACAGCTACAATGAAGTGTAAGGGAATAAGCTGTTTCCAAAGATAGGGGGTTATTGAGATGCAACGTTTTTCTATCATAAAGGGAAATATCGTAAAGGCAAAAACTGACGCTATCGTAAATGCAGCAAATACGTCCCTTTTAGGGGGCGGCGGCGTGGATGGTGCAATTCATCGTGTTGCCGGCGAAGAGCTTTTGGAAGAGTGTAAAAGCCTTGGTGGTTGCAAGCGGGGCGAGGCGAAAATTACAAAAGGTTATAATCTTAAGGCGAATTATGTAATCCATACGCCTGGGCCTATTTGGAGAGGCGGCAAATTTGGAGAGGATGAGCTGTTAGAGAACTGCTACAAAAATTCATTGCGACTGGCCAAAGAAAACGGGGTGAAAACCATTGCGTTTCCCTCCATCAGTACAGGGGTGTACTGTTTTCCTGTTGATCGGGCGGCAAAAATTGCAGTGAAGGCAATATGTAGCTTTTTGCAGACGGATTCTGCCTTGGAACAAGTGATAATGATTTGCTTTGATGAAGAGACGAAAGAGGCATATGTGAATGCTTTTGAGGAATATAAAAGAAAAGATGCAATGTAAGCATCATTGGCTTTGATAAAATAAGAATGCATGACTGTTTTGGGCGGACAGCATATCCTTGCTGTCTGCTTATTTTTTTTGGAAATTTTAGGATAAATATAAAAAGGATTTTCTTTTTCCTTTTTTAAAAAAAAGAGTAAAAGAATTGGAAAAAAAGTGCACATAAATTCAAGGGGAACAAAGGTACACCGCAATAGTAAAATAATTATGTTTACTTGATTGTCGAAAAGTTTTTTTTGAGTTTGTGAATAATGTGGAAAACATTACTGCTTTTTCCACAATAAAAACCCTTTAAATTCAAGTTGTGCACAAAGTTATACACATTATCCACAGGGACAAGTGGGCATAACCTGTAGAAAAAAAAGAAAAGTGAAGAATCTTGTCGAAAAGAAAAAATACTGGAATTAGGACAAATTTTCCTAATAAATAAAATTTTTCTAAGGGTAAGTGATGGGTTTTGTAAACCGAACAGAATGAATGTGCACTAATTTTCGTTTTCCTTGGAGTAAAATGAACGAGAAATAAAAGAAATTAGATTTTTTTGCTTTTTTCTTTGGACGAAAAAGGGTTTTTTTATTTTATGGCGAATTATATAACATATAAAAGGAGAACCTTTTATAAATACCTCTTATCATGAATGAGGCAGTGAAACAAGATCCTGAAATAGGATCACGAAGGGAGTTGTTGTTTATGTTATATAACATCATCGGAAAGAACATTGACGTGTGGGACAAGACAAAGGAAGCTGTGGAACACAAGCTGGATCGTGTTGAGAAGCTGTTTCCTACAGACGCTGTAGCGACCATTACCTTGAGTTTGGAGAAGCTTGTTTCAACCGTAGAAGTGACGATTCCTATGAACAAGAGAATCATTCGCGCTGAGGTGAGCGATTATGACATGATGGCTGCGCTGGACAAAGCTGTGGATATTTTGGACGCTCAGATTATACGCTATAAAAAACGTATGCTCACAAAGGTACGCCAGAATGCGGAAAATTATATGGCAGAATATCAAACAATTTTGGTTCCTGAGGCTGAATTGAACGAAGACCCTCTGTATAAAATCGAAAGAGTAAAGCATTTTGAAGTAAAGCCGATGGATGCTGAAGAGGCTGTAATGGAGATGGAGATGATTGGTCATAACTTCTTTGTTTTCCGCAACGGCGAGACGGACGGGCTGAATGTTGTTTATAAAAGAAAAAATGGATCTTATGGCGTGATTGAGCCGGAATATTAATATGTGTGGACAAAGCAGGGGTAATTTTTTACCCCTGTTTTTTTTATGGAATTTTCAGGCTAACTGCTTTGTTTTGGGGAGCTTATCCTTCCGTTTGCTTGAAAGATTTTTGTGGATCGTTTTCATTGGAGAAAATGGGATGAAAAAACCTCGAATTTATATCTACTTTGTGATATGATGAAGAACAGAAAAAATGGGAAGCATAATGGAGGGTTGGTATGGCGAAATTGTATTTTAAATACGGCGTAATGGGGAGTTCAAAATCCGCCCAAGCGTTGATTACAAAATTTAACTATGAAGAGCAAGGAATGCGGGTTTGGCTGCTTAAGCCTGCAAGAGATACAAGGGATGGCTTAAATACGATTCGCAGCCGCATCGGCTTAGAGGAAAAGGCGGATGCCATTGGTGAAGAGGTTGACTTGTTTGCAGTGTTTCAAGCCCGGGAAAAAGAGTTTTATGAGGTAATCATCGTAGATGAGGCTCAATTTTTAACACCCTTGCAGGTGGAACAATTACGAGATATTGTGGATACTTATCATATTCCCGTTCTTTGCTTTGGGCTAAGGACGGATTTTTGCACAAGACTTTTCCCCGCAAGTGCAAGACTGTTTGAGCTGGCTGATTCCATCTCTGAATTAAAAACGGTTTGCGCTTGTGGCAGCAAGGCTACGGTAAACGCCAGATTAGACCAAGAGGGTAATGTTGTTACGCAGGGGGAGCAGGTCTTTTTGGGAGGAAATGAAAGCTATCGCCCTATGTGCTATCGCTGTTGGCAAAAAGCAATCAAAAAGGAGAAAGAAAAATGACAGAAAAAGAATTTTTTGATTTTATCCATATTGCAGAAAATTTAAAAAATAATACACGCCATTCCGTAACCAGCAAGGGACGGCCGGAAAGTGTGGCGGAGCATAGCTGGCGCGTATCCTTGATGGCAATGCTATTGGAGGACGAAATTGTTGATGCCGATTTCAACAAAATTATTCGCATGTGTATCCTTCATGATTTAGGGGAGGCGATTACAGGGGATATTCCCTCGTTTTTAAAAACCGAGGCGGATTCTGCACATGAAGACAAAATGGTTTTTGGCTTAATGGATACCCTGCCTCAGCCCCAAAGGGATAAATTTAAAGCATTATTTGAAGAAATGTTGACATTAGAAACAAAAGAAGCTAAAATTTATAAAGCTTTGGACAAGCTGGAGGCGGTCATTCAACATAATGAAGCACCCCTGTCCAGTTGGCTGCCTTTGGAATATACGTTGAATCAAACCTATGGTACCGAAGAGGCAGAAAAAGCGGATGCTCTATTGCACTGCCTGCGCTTGGCAGCGGTAGAGGATACAAAAAGAAAAATTGAAGCGAATCATTCTTAAACCCATGAATGGGGGAGATTGTTTTTTATGAAAAAGGATAGAAACGGACGGCTTCGTCTGTCCAACCTGCAAATTGTTGCCATTGGCTATTTTTGCGTTTCTTTGCTTGGAACGCTTTTGTTGATGCTGCCGATTTCCTCGTTGGAGGGAAACACTACGCTATTACATGCAATGTTTACTTCTGTTTCTGCTTCATGTGTAACAGGGCTTGTATTGGTGGATACCAGCAGCCACTGGACCTTGTTTGGGCAGATTGTTATTATGTTCTTAATTCAAATTGGCGGATTGGGCTTTATGACAATTGGCGTGCGGTTTATGCTATTGGTGCGGCGGAAAATAAGCTTGCGTGAGCGCGAGATCATGGTGGAGAGTATTAATGCTTACCAATTAGGCGGAATCGTGAAGCTTGCCAGGGAAATTGTGGCATGGGCTTTTTTGGTGGAAGGAATTGGAGCGGCGTTATTGGCAATTCGCTTTATTCCTGAGTTTGGATTCAAAAAAGGACTGTTTTACAGCGTGTTTCACGCTGTTTCTGCATTTTGTAACGCAGGCTTTGACCTGATGGGATTCAAAGAGCCCTTTTGCTCCTTAGTGCCTTATGCCGATGATATTTTGGTTAATTTCACAATCATGGCGTTAATTATTGTTGGCGGGATTGGTTTTTTCATATGGGAAGACATCCATAATCACCGTTTACATTGGAAACGATATTATTTGCACACAAAAGTTGTATTGACGGCCACCGGTATTTTGATTTTTGGCGGCGCACTTCTGTTTTTTATATTGGAACACGCTGCAACAGGAGCGGGGATGCATATCAAAGATCGTATGCTAGCGGCCTTATTTCAGTCCGTAACGTGCAGAACGGCAGGCTTTAACACCATTGACACTGGAGGCATGAGTGAGGGAAGCAAATTGCTTTCAATCCTGCTGATGTTCATTGGCGGCAGCCCCGGGTCAACCGCGGGTGGTATAAAAACAACAACCTGTGCTGTTTTGGTGTTATATATGATTTCCGGCGCAAAACGAGAGGGACAGGCAACTATTTTTGGCAGAAGCCTTACGGCGGATGCCCTTGGAAGGGCAGTTTCTATTTTCACAATCAATCTAGGGGTTGCTTTGGTTGGTGCCTTGGTTATTTGTGCTTTGCAGCCCCTTTCAGGAATAGATGTATTGTTTGAGATATTTTCAGCCATGGGAACGGTTGGATTATCCACAGGCATTACAAGGCAGCTAACGGCTGCTTCGGCTTGTGTCATAACGCTATTGATGTTTTTAGGCAGAGTGGGCAGTGTTTCCTTGGCAGCGGCACTATTGGAAAAGAAGGCAAAACCGCCGGTTACGTTACCTACAGAGAAAATAATAATCGGATAAAGGTGAGATGATATGAAATCATTTTTAATCATTGGAATGGGATCCTTCGGGCATCATTTGTGCCGAAGCTTTGAAAGACAGGATTGTGAAATCATGATTGTTGACGAGAAACAGGAGAATCTTGAGGATATGCTTCCTTATGTTACCAGCGCCAAAATTGGAGACTGTACCAATCCTGACGTACTGCGTAGCTTTGATGTGGACTCCTTTGATGCTTGTTTTGTTTGTATGGGCACAAATTTTCAAAATAGTTTGCAAATCACCAGCTTGTTGAAGGAAATGGGCGCAAAAAAGGTTTACAGCAAAGCGGATGAGGATATTCATGCCAAGTTTTTGCTGCGCAATGGTGCGGACGAGGTCATTTATCCTGAAAAGACGGGCGCGGACCGTCTTGCTGTTCGGGTAGGCTCAGATAATATTTTTGATTGTATTGAAATTGCAGATGGTTTTTATATCATGGAAATTCGGCCTCTGAAAGAATGGGTTGGAAAAAGCATCCACGAATTGGATTTTAGAAATAAGTATCATATGAATATTATGGCAACAAAAATAGAGGAGCAGGTTTTCCCTATGCCTCGCGTAGATTATAAATTCCACGCAGAAGAGCATCTCATGGTATTAGGTCATATTGATGATATTCAAAAAGTAATTAAATGAGAAAAATCGGCTGCAATTTTGATGGAATAGGACGTCTGCTTTACCAAGGTAAGGCTTGGATGGATATTGTTTACATTGGAAAAATCAGGAAAGGTAAAAACCACATATTTATATTAGGGCAGCACGCCACAATTCCCGTCAGGCGCCCGTTTGCGCCCATTTGGACACGCACAATTATGCCGTATTGCCTTTGTTTTTTTTAAAATATGAAAGAAAGCTTAAATCTTTGTTAAGAACCCCCGATTCGGGCAAATTATTCTTGCCTACGGGGGTATTCTAATGTTAAACTATGAGAATGTAATCGTCTGCCCGTTTTGGGGCGGAAAGAAAGAATGAGGTGGACCATAATGGGTTTTTTTGAAAAAATATTTGGCAATTACAGCGAAAAGGAAATTAAGCGTATTTCGCCAATTGTGAAGAAGATCGAAGATCTGGCTCCTCAATATGAGAATTTGACAGATGAAGAATTGAGAGGCAAAACACAGGAATTTAAAGAAAGATTAGAAAAAGGCGAAACGGTGGATGATTTACTGCCTGAAGCATATGCAGTTGTGCGCGAGGCGGCTTCCCGTCCCCATGTGTTGAATATGCGCCATTTCCCAGTGCAGCTAATGGGTGGTATCGTTATGCACCAAGGGCGTATTGCCGAAATGAGAACAGGTGAAGGTAAAACGTTAGTGGCAACCTTACCTGCTTATTTGAATGCCCTAGAAGGAAAAGGCGTTCATGTTGTAACGGTAAATGATTACTTGGCGCAGCGTGACTCTGAGTGGATGGGTGAAGTATTCCGTTTCCTCGGCTTAACCGTAGGCTGTATTTTAAATAATATGGATAACGAAGAAAGACGGGCGGCTTACGCTTGCGATATTACCTATGGCACCAATAATGAATATGGCTTTGACTATTTGCGTGATAACATGGTAGTTAGAAAAGAAAGCATGGTGCAAAGGGAGTTGTACTTTGCTATTATCGATGAGGTTGACTCCGTTTTAATTGATGAGGCTAGAACCCCGTTGATTATTTCCGGCAGTGGCTCAAAGTCCACGGATATGTACCGTGTGGCTGATTTATTTGTGAAGCAATTGAAAAAGGGTCGTTTGATCAATGAAGAAGAGGCAATGAACCCCTTGCTTAGAGAAGAACTTCAAGAAGAAGGGGACTTTGTTTTAGATGAAAAAGCAAAGTCTGTTGTATTGACCCAGGAGGGTGTGGAAAAAGCGGAAAAATTCTTCTCCATTGAGAACCTTTCTGACCCCGAAAACTTGGAAGTACAGCATCATATCAATAATGCGCTGAAAGCAAATTACAATATGCATTTGGATAAGGATTATGTCATTGCCGAGGGCGAAATTGTTATTGTTGATGAATTTACAGGCCGTATGATGCCCGGCAGACGCTATTCCGACGGCTTGCACCAGGCAATTGAGGCAAAGGAAAATGTGCAGGTAAGAAGGGAAAGCAAGACTCTTGCAACCATTACCTTCCAGAACTACTTCAATAAATATAAGAAAAAAGCGGGTATGACCGGTACCGCAAAAACAGAGGAAGAAGAATTCCGTAATATCTATGGCATGGACGTTGTGGAGGTTCCCACAAACAGACCAGTGCAAAGAAAGGATATGCAAGATGTTGTATATCGCACCGAGGCAGGAAAATTCCGCGCCGTGGTAAAGGATATTATCGAGGCTCATGAAAAGGGGCAGCCTGTTTTGGTAGGTACGGTAACCATTGATAAATCAGAAGAATTAAGCAAGCTTTTGAAAAGAGAGGGCATTAAGCATCAGGTTTTAAATGCCAAATACCACGCACAGGAAGCGGAAATCGTTGCCCTTGCAGGACAAATGAACGCAGTAACCATTGCAACCAATATGGCAGGCCGTGGTACGGATATTAAGTTGGGCGAGGGTGTTGCGGGAGTCGGCGGTTTAAAAATTATCGGTACGGAACGGCATGAATCCAGACGTATTGATAATCAGCTGCGTGGACGTTCCGGACGTCAGGGTGACCCTGGTGAATCCCGTTTCTATATTTCCTTGGAAGACGATTTGATGCGGTTGTTCGGCGGCGAAAAAACTATGAAGCTGGTGGATGCCATGGGCATGAGCGAGGATGACCCCATTGAAGCAGGAATGCTGACAAAGGCAATCGAAAATGCCCAAAAGAAGGTGGAGGGCAATAACTTCGCCATTCGTAAGCATTTGCTGGAGTATGACCAGGTAATGAATGAGCAGCGTGAAATTATTTACGGCGAACGTCGTCGTGTATTATACGGTGAAGATTTGCGTGAGAGTATCATTGCCATGATTCGTCAGGTGGTGGAACGTTGTGTGAATGCCCATATTCCCGATGAGCAGCTGCCCGAGGAATGGGATATGGCTTCCTTTAGCGAGCATTTTGCAACGATTATCCCCGTTTCAAAGGTGAACATCAAAGAAGAAGCCTTGGCACAGATGACCAAGGATAAATTAAAGGAAAACCTGACAAAGCTTGGCGAGCAGCTCTATGGAATGAAGGAAAAAGAAATCGGCGAAGCAGAGCGTATGCGTGAATTGGAACGGGTAATCATGCTGCGTGTCATTGACCAGAAATGGATGGATCATATTGACGAGATGGATCATATGCGCCAAGGCATTGGTCTGCATGCATATGCCCAGAGAGATCCTTTGATGGAATATAAATTTGTTTCTTACGATATGTTTGAGCAATTAAGCAATAACATCCAAGAAGATACGCTGAAAATTTTATATCGTATTCGCATCCAGACGGAAGTGAAGCGGGAAGAGGTTGAACAGCCTATGTTTACAAATAAGGATGATTCTGCGGTAAAGCAGCCGAAAAAGCGCAGCGATGAAAAGGTTGGGCGTAACGATTTATGCCCTTGTGGCAGCGGTAAGAAGTATAAGCATTGCTGTGGTAGATAAAAAGTTTGGATTGGGGGGAGGATATGAATAAAATCATAGAAATACCCTTTTCCATCCCCTTTTATACCCAAAGGGTGACGGAGGAAAGCTGGGAAGCCGATGGCTTTTTGGATTTCCAAGAAGGCTTAAGCTGGGACAGCAGAGGGTGCGGCATTGCCTCCTTGCGTATGGTTGTTGACGGGTTTTTGCAGCAAGAAGGAAAGCCTTCTTGTGAAGGACAAGGGGCAATGATACACAAGGGACTTTTGCAGGAGGCCTATAAGCCTGGTGTTGGCTGGATTCATCAGGGGTTAGCCAAAATGGCTGAGGAATACGGACTTTTGGCCATTGCCCATCGAGAAAAAAATGCTTTGGATATTGTGGCGGAAATTTCCGCGGGAAAGCCTTGCATTATTTCTGTATCCCCCAGATTTGCCGGTGGAAAACCCGACGAAAATGGGAAGCCCTATGAAATGGGCGGTCATTTAGTGGTTGCCTATGGCTGTGAGGTAGATAATGAGGGAAATCCCGTTGCCTTTTTGGTGCACCACCCGTCTTGCTTTTTGGATTGCAATTGGCCGGCGCATCGGGTCTCCATTAAGGAATTTGAAGCGTCGTTTTCCGGGAATTATATCGTCTTTCAAAAAGCCGAAAACTAAATTTGGAAACTTGAAGGTCAAGGTCGTGGGTTTTACCCACACCCACTTGCTTTTTGAAAAAAGCAAGGGCAAAAACTTTTATTGAAAACCACATATACATGCGGTTTTAGAGCAAATAGACGTACTGGCAAAAATATAATTTTTGCGTAAAAAAGTTTAGGTCAAGCCTTTTCAAAGGCTTGCAAGGTTCGGGACAGAGTCCCGAGAACTTGACTTTGCACTTGACTTTGCACTTGATTTTTTCATTTTCACATAACTATAATTTTTTTTTATTTTAAAGGAGTTGATTTTTAAATGTTCGAATTAGAACAGATCCGTCTGGGGCTTTCTGCTTACGACGAAAAATTAGAGGAAATGGGGGCTTCACTTTGACGTCGCTGGCGCAAAGGAGAAGATCGCTGAATTAGAAGAGCTATCCGCTGACCCTGAATTTTGGGGGAACTTGGAAAAAAGCCAAAAAACCTTGCAGCAGCTTAAAGCGCTGAAAACGAAGGTTGCTAAATTTGAAACATTGGTTACTACCTATGAAGATATCCTCACCCTAATCGAAATGGGCATTGAGGAACAAGATGATAGCGTTTATGAAGAAGTAAAGGCAATGCGCAACACCTTGGAAAATGAATATGAGGAGTTGCATATCGCCACCATGCTTGATGGGGAATATGACCGAAATAATGCCATTGTTACCCTTCATGCAGGTACTGGCGGCACAGAGGCCTGCGACTGGACAAATATGCTGTTGCGTATGTATAGTAAATGGGCGGCAAAAGTGGGCTATGAAGTGGAAATTCTGGATATGTTGGACGGTGAAGAAGCAGGCTTAAAATCTGTTACCATTCAGGTAAACGGCGAAAATGCCTATGGCTATTTGAAATCCGAAAAGGGCATCCACCGCTTGGTTCGTGTTTCACCCTTTGATAGCTCTGGCAGACGACATACGTCCTTTGCCTCTTGCGATGTTATGCCCGAAATTGAAAACGATAGCGAAATCGAAGTAAAGACCGATGACATCCGTATTGATACCTACCGTGCCAGCGGTGCAGGCGGTCAGCATATTAATAAAACCTCCTCGGCCATTCGTATTACCCACTTCCCAACGGGAATTGTGGTTCAGTGCCAGGATGAAAGAAGCCAGTTTAGCAATAAGGATAGAGCCTTTAAAATGCTCAAAAGTAAGCTCCTTGCCGTAAAGATTGAGGAACAGCTGCAAAAGCTTGCTGAAATCAGAGGGGATATTAAGGAAATTGGCTGGGGTAGCCAGATTCGTTCTTATGTTTTTATGCCCTATACTATGGTGAAGGATCATCGTACAAGCGAGGAAACAGGCAATGTGGGTGCAGTGATGGATGGGGAAATTGATAACTTTATCAGTGCATATCTTGCTTGGATTCATAGCTAAAGGAGAGAATTTTGAAAGAAATCAAAATTACCAAAAACGAAGAAAATCAAAGGCTGGATAAATTCCTGCTAAAATATATGAATAAGGCGTCCAAAGCCTTTATTTATAAGCTGCTTCGGAAAAAGCGTATCAAATATAACGGAAAAAAAGCGGAGGGTAATGAGTTGCTTCAAGCGGGTGACTCCCTTTCCCTGTATCTTTCCGAGGAAACCATGGCTTCCTTTATGGAGGAAAAAATTGTTCCCGAGGCTGTGCGCCATTTTGCCGTAATCTATGAGGATGACGATGTTTTAGCGGTGGCAAAGCCCGCGGGACTTTTGACCCATCCTGAAAAAAGCGAGGATAAGGATACGCTGATTGACCAAGTGCTGTTTTACCTTTACCAAAATGGACAGTATACACCCTCCCTTGAGAGTACCTTTACCCCTGCCTTATGCAACCGCTTGGATCGGAATACCAGCGGCATTGTTTTGGCGGGAAAAACCCTAAAGGGCGTGCAGGGCTTGAATGAAGCCATTCGGGAAAAACAGGTGGACAAGTATTACCTTACGATGGTTGTGGGTGAAATAAAGGAGGCAGGTGAAATTTCCTCCTTTTTATCCAAGGATGAGGGGAAAAATCAGGTGCGTGTTTCAGATGAGGCAGGTACTGACGGTAAGGAAAGCATTACCCGTTACCGCCCTGTGGCATATAGCAATGGCTATACCCTTTTGGAAATTCAGTTAATTACAGGGAAAACCCATCAAATCCGCGCCCATATGCAAGACATGAAACATGCGGTTGTGGGTGACCGAAAGTATGGAGATCCCAAGGTAAATCAAGAGTTCAGACAGAGCTTTGGGCTGTCGAATCAATTTTTGCATGGCGCAAGGCTTGTTTTTTCCAATATAGGCGGTTCTTTAGGCTATTTAAAGGGAAAGACACTCACGGCACCATTACCAAAGGTATTTCAACAAATTATAGATGATTTTTTTGGGGAAAATGTGGAGTAAACAAAGGAGGCGCAAATATGAAAGCCATTATTTTGGCGGCAGGCTATGCGACAAGGCTCTACCCTCTAACTTTGCATAAGTCTAAGGCTTTGCTTCCGATCAATAAAAAGCCTATTATTGATTATATTATTGATGAAATGAACTGCGTTGACGGCTTGGATGAAATTTATGTGGTAACCAACAGCCGTTTTTATGAACAGTTTTTAGACTGGGCAAAAGCGGTACACAGCAAGATTCCCGTTTCCATTTTGGATGATGGAACAACGGATGACAGCAACAAACGAGGGGCCATTGGCGATATTTCCTTTGTTATTAGGGAAAAGAAAATTACGGACGAGCTGATGGTGATTGCTGGGGATAATTTCTTTACCTATTCCCTGAAGGATTATGTTGATTTTTTCCATGAGAAGGATCGCGATTGTGTTTGCGTGAAGGCTTGGGAGGATGAGGCATCTTTATCCCAATTCGGCATTGCCCTTTTGGATGAAAACGGCATGGTTTTGGATATTGAGGAAAAACCCCAACACCCTAAGTCCAATACCGTTGTGTTTGCCACATATTTATATAAGAAGGAAACCGTACCTCTTTTTGCCACCTATTTGGCGGAGGGGAATAAGCCTGATGCACCGGGGAACTTTCCTGCATGGCTGTATCGCCAAAAGGAAGTGTATGCCTATCTATTCACTGAGGAATGCTACGATATTGGTACCCCTGACAGCTATCGTGAGGTATGTGAAATGTTTGAGGATTAGGGAACGCGGATTCATTACAGATGCACAGCTGGTCGGTTCATTTTTCACCTGACGGCGTCAAAAAGCCTCGCAATAGCTTGTTGCTATTGCTGCATTTTTTTTCTTGTCAGTCAAAAAATTCTCTCGATCATCTGCACACCTTTCATAAATCAGCGATTCCGCAGGTCTGACGCGATTGCGGCGACTGACTGGGAAAAGGGCCGCTTGATGCTCTCCCGTAAGGAAGTAAAAGAACTTGCTTCTTTATGAGAGTGCGTCCCAGCGGTTTTTTGTTTATGCAAATTAAAATAGCAGAAAATGCTTAATAAAGGAGAAGAACCATGGAATGGATTGAGGTTTTTGTACGAGTAAGCCAAACGGGTCTGGAGCCTGTGGCGGGCGTATTATATGAATGTGGTCTGACAGGCTTAATGATTAGCGATGAGGCAGATTTTCAACAATTTTTGGATTCCCCAAACAGAGATTGGGACTATATTGCCGATGAATTGGTAGAGGAAAAGCAAAAGCTGGAAACGGGAATCACTTTCTTTTTGCGGGACAATCTGTATGGTAGGGAGCAGCTGGCGCAAATCAAGAGTGCCTTGGCCGTAACGAAGGTACAGGAAAAGGAGCTGGATTTAGGCACCTTGGAAATGACCATGAAAAACGTGCAGGAGGAGGATTGGGCGAATAATTGGAAGAAATACTTCAAGCCCTTTCC
>JAQUSU010000004.1:0-4485 GCA_028710085.1 Anaerotignum sp. | reverse complement strand
AGAGTGCCTTGGCCGTAACGAAGGTACAGGAAAAGGAGCTGGATTTAGGCACCTTGGAAATGACCATGAAAAACGTGCAGGAGGAGGATTGGGCGAATAATTGGAAGAAATACTTCAAGCCCTTTCCCGTGGGCGAAAAAATCATGATTAAGCCCTCTTGGGAGGAATTAACGGAGCCCACAGACAAGGTGATTTTAAAAATCGACCCTGGCCACATTTTCGGTACAGGAACCCACGAAACTACCCAGCTGTGTATGGAATTAATCGAAACTTATTTGAAAAAAGACGATATGGTTTTGGATATCGGCTGTGGCAGCGGCATTTTGTCCATCGCTTCCCTTTTATTAGAAGCAAAGGAAGCGGATGCTGTGGATATTGACCCCAATGCCATGGAGATTGCTTATGAAAACAGCGACAGAAACGACATTCCCAGAGAAAAATATCATGTTTGTGCAGGAAATATTTTGGAGGATGAAGCTCTTCATGAAAAATATAGCGGCAAAAAATATGATATGGTGGAGGCGAATATTGTTGCCGATGTCATTATTGCGCTGACGAAAAAGGTGCCCCATTACATCAAGGACGGCGGCATTTTCCTTTGCAGCGGTATTATCATTGAGCGAAAAGAGGATGTGCTTTCTGCGTTGGAACGTGGCGGTTATGCTGTCATGGAAGTGAAGGAGAAAAAAGGTTGGGTAGCCATTGCGGCCCGATATGAGGGATAAGACGACATGCCAAAATTTTTTGTAGAAGCCCATCAAATAAAAGAAAACCTCATCCATGTTATGGGGGAAGATGCAAAGCATATCAAAACTGTACTCCGTGCCCGTGAGGGGGAAGAAATCACCCTTTCAGACGGCAGGGGAACGGATTATTTTTGTCGCATTGCTTCCTTGGACGAGGGCGTTATAGCGGAGATCATCACCAGCGAGCCTTGCCAATCGGAGCCAAAAACGAAAATTACCCTTTACCAAGGCTTGCCTAAGGCGGATAAAATGGAGTTCATTATCCAAAAATGTGTGGAATTAGGCGTAGAGCGCATTGTCGCCGTTTCTACGGAGCGATGCATTGTGAAGCTGGATAAAAAAGAGGAAAAAAAGTTGGAGCGTTGGCAAAAAATTGCCGAAGCCGCCGCAAAGCAAAGTGGAAGGGGCAAGATTCCCGAAATTGCGCCTAAGGTGTTGCGTTTTTCCCAAGCCATAGCAGAGGCAAAAGCCTTGTCAGGGGCAATCATTCCCTATGAAAAAGAGGAACACCGAGGGATACGCTCCTTTGTGGAAGGCTTTTCTGGGGCGGAAATCGGCGTTTTTATCGGCCCTGAGGGTGGATTTTCGGAAGAAGAAATACAAGCAGCCATCGATGCAGGAATATTACCTGTAACCCTTGGTAAAAGGATTTTGCGCACAGAAACGGCAGGCATGACTGCCATCGCGATTTTGCTTTACGAATTAGGTTAGGAGGAAGAGGAATGATTTATTTGGATAATGCCGCTACCACGAGGGCTTTGCCGGCTGTGGCGGAAAAAATGACGAATATGCTTTTGGAGCAGTTCGGAAACCCTGCCTCCATAAGTGTGATGGGGTTGGCTGTGGAAAAGGAAATCCGCCATACGGCGCAGATTTTGGCCCGTGGCATTCATTGTAAAGAGGACGAGGTATTTTTCACCAGCGGCGGCACAGAAGGGGATAACTGGGCAATTTTTGGCACAGCGGCGGCCAATCGCCGTCAAGGCAGACATTTTATTACCACCCAAATTGAGCATCCTGCCGTAAAAAATCCAATGAAGGCCTTGGAGGAGGACGGGTGTGAGGTAACTTGGCTCTCCGTGGATGCCAAGGGGCATATTTCCTTGGAGGAATTGGCAGGGGCAATCCGTCCCGATACGGTTTTGGTGAGTATCATTTTGGTGAACAACGAAACAGGCGTTGTGCAAGATGCAGTGGCAATCGGCAAGCTCATCAAAGAGAAAAACCCACGCACCCTCTTTCATGTGGATGCGGTACAGGCCTTTGGGAAATACCCCATTGATGTGGAGAAAATGAAGCTTGACCTCTTAACCATGAGCGGACACAAAATTCATGGGCCTAAGGGCGTGGGCATGCTGTATATGAGAAAGGGCACCAAGGTGAAGCCCTTTATTCTTGGTGGCGGTCAGCAAAAGGGGCAAAGAGCAGGCACGGAAAACGGCCCTGCTGTGGCGGCTTTAGGCGTTGCCGCAGAGGAAGCCTTTAACCATATGCAAGAAAGCATTGCCCATGTTTCAGACCTAAAAAAGGCATTGGCTGAGGGGATTTTAGCCATGCCAAACACCCAAATCAATGGGGATGGCTTGGAAGGTGGAAGCCCTTATGTTTTAAATGTTACCTTCAAAGGCTTGCGCAGTGAGGTTTTGCTCCATGATTTGGAAAGTAAGGGCATTTTTGTTTCCGCAGGCTCTGCATGTGATAGTAAGAAAAAAGTAGGAAGCCCTGTATTAACGGCAATGGGGATGCCCTTTTCGGAAATAGAGGGGGCAATCCGCTTTAGCTTTTGCCGCTATAATACCATGGAGGAAATCCAAGCCTGCTTGGAGGCATTAGAAAAATCGGTGCCGTTTTTGAGAAAATATAACAGATAAAAGGAGATTGTTATGGCAGAGAAGGTTTTGATTATAAAATACGGCGAAATTGCCATGAGAGGCAATAATCGATATATTTTTATTAACCGTCTGATTTCGGCAATCCGCAGAAATATTGACCCTTTGGGGAAATTCTATGTGGTAAGAGATCCGGGCAGATTGATTGTGGAGGATCGGGACGGCGAGCTGGACTATGATTTACTCATTCCCCATGTGGAGCCGATTTTTGGCTTGGTAGCCGTATGCCCCGGCATAAGGTTGGCGGATATGACTTTTGAAACGATTTTACAGGAGTCCTATCAGCATATGATGGAGCTGTATGGCGATCAAGAGGTATCCTTTAAGGTGAAAACCAGAAGGGCGAATCAAGGCTTTACAATGCCTTCTATGGCGGTAAACAGCGCAGTTGGGGAGTATTTATTGGAGCATATGCCCAATTTAAGGGTGGATGTGCATCACCCCGAGGTGGTTTTAAATATTGAAATCAGAAACAGCGTTTATATCCATTCCAAGATGATAAAAACCTATGGCGGCTTGCCTTATGGCAGCTCAGGCAAGGGAGTTAGCCTGCTTTCCGGCGGAATCGATAGCCCTGTGGCAACTTGGATGATGGCGAAGCGTGGCGTTGAGGTGGAGGGCGTTTATTTCCACAGCCCCCCTTATACCAGTGAATGGGCGAAAGAAAAGGTCATTGATTTGGCGAAAAGAATTGCCGATTTTACGGGAGAATTCCGTTTGTATGTCGTGCCTTTTACGGAATTACAGCTCTATTTATTGGACAACGTTGCCCATGATAAGCTGACCATTCATTTAAAACGTGCCATGATGCGCGCAGGGGAAATGATTGCGAAAAAGGATGAAGCCATGGCATTAATCACAGGGGATAGCGTTGGACAGGTTGCCAGCCAGACCATGCAGGGGATTGTTGCCATTAATGCAGTTTGCGAATTGCCTGTATTGCGGCCTTTGGCTGGGATGGACAAGCAGGAAATCGTAGATCTTGCGCAAAAAATCGGCACCTTTGAAATTTCCGCAAGACCTTATGAGGATTGCTGTACCGTTTTTGTGGCAAAGCACCCCGTAACAAAGCCCAGATTGAGTTTTATTGAGAAATCCGAACTCCGATTGACAGAGCTGGACAGGCTTCTGGAGGAAGCGGTGCAGAATGCGGAAATTATTGATTTGTAAGAAAATGATATTAAATAAGAAAAGAGGTATTTGCAGCTATTGCGAATACCTCAGACTGTTGAAAAAGTCAAAACCTTTAGGGTTTTACCCTCAACACCCACAAGGGTTTCACCTCAGCACTTTGCTGCGCAAAGCTGTCCTTTGGACAGATGGCACTTCTTTGCCATTGCACCTTGACCCATTACAAACTGCATGAACATGAGATTTGTATAAAAGTTTTTGGTCTTGCTTTTTACAAAAAGCAAGCGGGTTTGGGCGGCGCCCAAGGTCTTATAGCTATAGGGACAGAGGGGCTTATGAGATTAAACGAAGCGATTAGTAAAAGATTAGAAGAAATTTTAATATCCAAAGGAATGACCCAATATGAATTATTTAAGAAAAGTGGTGTTCCTCGTTCAACGATAGGTAATGTTATAAACTGTTCCTATGATTCCGTGAAACTTCGAATAATACATGAAATGTGTTTGGGTTTAGAAATAGGTATTGGAGAATTTTTTACATCTCCATTATTTGATGAAAATAATCTTGAAGATTAAAAACGCATAGGTTTTATTTAGGGATAGATAAGAGAAAAAGACCAAGTCATTGACTTGGTCTTTTGTATCGTGGTTAATTTTATCGTATATAATTATCTTCGGTTACGCTAAAACATAAACGGTTACGTTTTGTACACCCCAAGA
>JAQUSU010000049.1:3383-17859 GCA_028710085.1 Anaerotignum sp. | reverse complement strand
ATGCACAATGGCATTTTTCGCACCCTTTAACGCCTCAAAGGTTTTTTGAATGATATGCCCACGGGATTGGGTTAAAACCTGAACTGTAACATCCTCGGGGATTAAGTTATTTTCAATCAATGTTCTTGTAAATTCATATTCTGTTTCCGAAGCTGCAGGAAACCCAATTTCAATTTCCTTAAAGCCTGTTTTCACAAGAAAATCAAAGAACTCCAATTTTCGCTCTAAACCCATGGGGTTCTCCAATGCCTGATTGCCGTCTCGAAGGTCAACGCTGCACCACATAGGCGCCTTGGTCAGACGGTTGCCTGGCCAAGTTCTGTCTGCCATTTGGACGGTTTCGTAAGCTCTGTACTTTTCAAAATTTTTCATATTCTATCTTCCTCCTAATCTTCTCTTTCCCAAATTGTTATATACTGCAATAAGAAAAGAAGCTGCTTTGCATTTTTTTGCCCCCCTAGAAGCAGTGTTAAAAAGACTGATAAGCGTGAAAAAATTATATTTTTTCAATAAAAAAACCCTTCACCTGATTGCAGATTTGCAAAGAGGTGAAAGGTTTAGCTTCCACGGTACCACTCTTATTCGTCCAAAAAAAAGGACGCACTTTTTAGGATACAAGCATATCCTTTTCCGTGTAACGGTGGAAAACACCGGGAACACCTACCGACCAAAGTCTTTTCAGTGTCCTGCTCCAAGGCGAGTTCGGCTTTTTTCGTACCACTGCCTCGCACCAACCGGCAGTTCTCTGAAGGTATCAAAAAACCTACTATTCCTTTTCGTTGCATTTATTTTAATACAATTTAATGTGTACTCTAACAGAAAATTGTTTTTCTGTCAATACTTTTTTGTGTGGAAATTATTTTTTTTAATAAGCCAAGAGGGCTACTCTTGACTTACACCCTAAA
This sequence comes from Anaerotignum sp., assembly GCA_028710085.1. Taxonomy (GTDB): domain Bacteria; phylum Bacillota; class Clostridia; order Lachnospirales; family Anaerotignaceae; genus Chakrabartyella. The sequence continues at coordinate 16,954 of JAQUSU010000049.1, read as the reverse complement.
ATTTGGGTTTCAAAAGCCTTTTTTGAAAAAATCACTGGCGCATTTAAAGCAGCCATGCATTTTCCAAGGTGTCTCCCTTTTGGGAATCATTTAAATCCCGAATGCCTTTGGAGAGATGATAGTGCATCGCCATAGCCGCGCCGTCAGCATCTCGCATTTCGATAAACTCTGCAATTTTTGCATGGTACGTTAAGGCGTTATCAATGCTTTTCACATCCGTGCCAATTTGGGTTGCCGTGATGATGGAATCCTTGACTGCCATGGCAAGGGAGGGCATAATGAGCTGAATAATGTCATTATGGGTGGCGGTGGCAATGGCAATATGGAAAAGCTGATCCTCTTTAATCAGCTCTACTTTTGGAATTTCGCCTTTTTCTTTTAAGGCGGTCATACGGTTGGCAGAGTCAATAATTACCTGCAGCTCCGCCTGCGTGCCGTTTTGAATGGCAAGGCGGATGCAAGAAGGCTCCAAAATCAAGCGAAATTCAAACCAGCTGTTTACCAGCTTTACCTTATCCTTTAAATAGGTCAGGCCAAAAACATCCGCCGCTTGTTCCTCTGGGGCGGAAACAAAGGTGCCGCTGCCCCGTTTGATGGTTAAAATTCCTTTTCCTGCCAAAAGCTTAATTGCCTCACGCAGTGTTGCGCGGCTTACCCCTAATTGGGCAGAAAGCTCATGCTCATTGGGCAGTTTTTCATTGGGTTGATAAAGCTTTTGTAAAAAAATCATGTCGCTCAGCTCATTTGCAACAATCCGAGAGGCAGGAATAAACTCATCCTTCATGCTTTTTCCTCCTTATTTTATGTTTGCTCACAAAAAAACAGACCGCTAAATTTAATATCTGAAAGATCAGTGTTTTTTCGCATATGTGAATTTATGACAAAAAATAATACAAATTAAAAGTCAAAAATCATTTGGAAGGGGTTTTTACGGATATCGTTTCTTTTTTCGCTCAAACCCTCCAGTTGTATGACCAATTATAACATTATTCATTTTACTCTGTCTACGAATTTTTTCACAAAACTGAAAAATAGATATTTTTTATATTGACAATCCATAAAAAAAGCATATAATTTTTTTAAGAAGATTAAAGTTGTCTGACCGATTTTGGCGGACAAACAATAAAAATGCACAAATCTTAGGCAATTTATTGATGCACATTGATACACAAAGGAGGATTGTAAAATGAGAAGTGACGCAATGAAAACAGGACCAACCAAAATTCCCCATAGGTCTTTATTTAAAGCCCTTGGACTGACGGATGAGGAAATCAGAAGACCCATGATCGGCGTAGTTTGCGCACAGAATGATATTATTCCAGGGCATATTCATCTGGATAAAGTTGCAGATGCTGTGGAGGCGGGAATTCGCATGGCGGGAGGCACACCCCTCAAGTTCCCTGCAATTGGCGTTTGTGATGGAATTGCCATGGGACACAGCGGTATGAAATATTCCCTCATCAGTAGAGAGCATATTGCCGATTCCGTTGAAATTATGGCAATGGCCCATCCCTTTGACGCCTTGGTTTTTGTTCCCAACTGCGATAAAATCGTACCCGGTATGCTGATGGCGGCATTGAGATTGAATATTCCCAGTATTTTTGTAAGTGGTGGCCCCATGTTACCCGGTAGAACCATGGATGGTAAAAAAATCACCCTCTCAAATGCGTTTGAGGTGGTAGGTGCCATTGGAAAAGAAGGCATTACCCAGGAAGTTTTAGATGACGTGGAAAATAATGCTTGTCCCGGTTGCGGCTCCTGTGCAGGGATGTTTACCGCAAACTCCATGAACTGTATGACAGAGGTAATTGGCTTAGGCTTACCTGGAAACGGCACAATCCCAGCAATCAGTGGGGCACGTATCCGTTTGGCGAAGGAAGCCGGCATGAAAATTATGGAGCTTTTGGAGAAGAATATTTGTCCTAGAGATATTGTAACGGAAAAATCCATTAACAACGCTTTACACGCAGACATGGCTTTGGGTTGCTCTACAAATACAATTTTGCACTTACCTGCCATTGCCCATGCGGCAGATTTGAAGGTTGATTTTGAAGAAATCAACAGAATCAGTAAGGAAACACCTCATTTGGTAAAATTAAGCCCTGCAGGTGTAGACTGCTTGGTTGATCTGGACGAAGCAGGCGGAATCAGTGCCGTAATTAAGGAACTGGCAAAGAGTGGTCTCTTCGATACCAGCGTGATTACCTGTACAGGTAAGACCGTAGCAGAAAACATCCAAAACGCAAGAATTTTGGATACAAATGTAATTCGTACCAAGGAAACGGCATATTCTGCCGATGGTGGCTTGGCAATTTTATGGGGAAATATTGGCCCCGACGGCGCGGTTGTAAAAAAAGGCGCAGTATTGCCTGAAATGATGGTTCATAAAGGTCCTGCAAAGGTATTTAACAGTGAAGAAGAGACTATCGAAGCAATTTTGAATGATACGGTTGTTGCCGGTGATGTTGTGGTTATTCGCTATGAAGGCCCTAAGGGTGGCCCCGGTATGAGAGAAATGCTGGCACCTACGGCTTCCTTAGTAGGCAAGGGCTTGGGAAATAGCGTTGCGCTGATTACAGACGGCAGATTTTCTGGTGCTTCCAAAGGTGCATCCATTGGGCATGTTTCTCCCGAGGCTGCTGCTGGCGGTGTGATTGGGATTATTCAAGACGGTGATATCATCAGCATTGATATTCCCAACAACAAGCTGGAGCTTTTGGTGGATGCAGCTGAAATCGAAAGAAGAAAGGCTGACTTTAAACCAATTGTAAAAGAAGTACCCAATGGCTACCTGAGAAGATACAGAGACATGGTAACCAGCGCTAACACGGGTGCCGTATTCAAATAAGAGCAGAAAAATGAAGCTTTTGGTAAGGTCTTATGGAAAATGAAAACTCTTCTTTTCCCAATTCGCTTTTTCGGCTTCTTTCAGGAATTTTTGCAATCAATCTTTGCAAAGGCGAAGGGGAAATCAAGGGATTCAAAAAAATAAACTATTTATATCTAGGAAGGGGTAAAAAGTATGAAACGTTTTTTGTCAATGGTTGCCATGACAACCGCACTTGTTGTAGCTTTGAGCGCTTGTGGCGGTAGCACAACTCAACCCGCAGCAGAAGGAAATGATGCAGCAGCAACAGAACCAGTAGTTATTAAGTTAGGTACCACGGTAAATGAGCAGGATAGCTTCCAGATTGCAGCAGAAAAATTCAAGGAATTGGTTGCAGAAAAAACAAATGGAGCATATGAAATTGAAATCTATCCCAACGGCTCTTTGGGAGATGAAAGAACAATGCTTGAGGGTATGCAGATGGGTACACTGGATATGGGTATCATCACCAGCGGACCTTTTGTAAACTTTGTTCCTGAAATGGGCGTATTGGATATGCCGTTCCTGTTCCCCGACAATGCCTCCGCTTATAAGGTTTTGGACGGTGAAATCGGACAGGGTCTGTTGGGCAAATTTGAAGGTGCAAACCTGAAGGGCTTGGCTTATGCAGAAAGAGGCTTCAGAAACTTAACAAATAATGTGAAGCCTGTTACAACCGCTGCAGATGTTGCCGGTTTAAAGGTTCGCGTTATGGAAAATGAGGTTTATATCTCTACTTTTGAATCCTTGGGTGTAAATGCAGTACCTATGGCTTGGTCTGAAGCATTGACCGCTTTGCAGCAGCACACCATCGACGGACAGGAAAACCCTGTAAACGTTATTCATTCCTTCAAATTATGGGAATCTCAGAAATACTTAACGATGACTCGCCATGCTTATGCATCCGCAATCATCACAATGAGCTTACAGAAATTTAATGAATTGCCCGAAGATGTACAGGCTGCTTTCAAGGAAGCTGCACAAGAAGCTGCAGAATACGAACGTCAGTGGGTTGCTGATAACGAAGCAAGCCAGTTGGAGGACATCAAGGCAAATGGCGTAGAAGTAGTGGAAGATCCTGATATTGACTCCTTTAAAGCAGCAGTTCAGCCTACATATGACAAATATGGCGAACAGTATGCAGATTTGATTGCACAGATTCAAGATGTATTGAGCAAGTAATATATTGCTTAAGCTGAAGGAGGGCTACTGATATGTCAGTCATAACATTTATTAGAAAGCTTAGCGACACCATTAACAAGGTTTGTTTGACAATTTGCGTAGCCCTTCTGGGCGCAATGGTAGTGGTTACGTTTGTTCAAATTATCTGCCGTGTATTTTTTACAGCACTGTCTTGGAGCGAGGAAATGGCCAGATACTTTTTGATCTGGGCCTCCTTGCTTGGGGCGGGCTGTGTTTATAAATCAGGCAGTAATATTGCCATTTCGGTTCTTCAAGACCGATTGCCGGAGAGCCTGAAAAAAATTACGAAAATATTGGTTCATGTTCTTTGTGGTTTTTTCTTTGCCCTTGCCATTTACCATGGTTTTCGCTATATGGGCTTGATGGGGACGCAAAAATCTGCAGCTTTGCATGTTCCTATGAGGTATATGTACTTTGTGATACCTTTGGGCTGCAGCATTATGGAGATCCATGCCATCAATGGTATTTTTGGTGAAATTTTTGGAAAGGGGGAGGAAAAATAATGAGTCTGATTTTATTCGGTGTATTTTTTCTGTGCTTAGCCATTGGCGTTCCTGTGGCCTTTTCCATCGGCCTTGCCGCTGTTGCAGTGCTGTTTGCCGGTGGTGTGGACAGACTGGTCATTGTGCAAAGAATGTTTGCGGCCTCCGATTCCTTTTCCCTGATTGCTATTCCGTTTTTCATCTTTGCGGGAGATTTATTGGCAAGCGGTGCAATCAGTAAGCGTTTGGTTGCCTTTGCAGAATCCTTGGTTGGCGGCATTCGTGGTGGTCTTTCCATTGTTTCCGTGGTGGCAGGTATGTTTTTTGCCGCAATTTCAGGTTCCGGTGCAGCTACAACAGCTGCAGTTGGTGCAACCTTAATTCCTGAATTGGAGGAGAGAGGCTACAATCCAGAGTCCTCGGCGGCTTTGATTGCCTCTGCAGGTACCATTGGCGTTGTTATTCCTCCTTCCGTTCCTATGGTTTTATATGCCGTAGTAGCGGAGCAAAGTGTAACAAAGCTGTTCCAAAATGGCTTTTTGCCAGGGGTTTTGATGGGTCTTATGCTCATTGCAATTTCCTTATGGCAGGCCTATAAATTTGATTATCCCAAGGGAACGCCCTTTTCGTTGAGAAATGTTTGGGCAACCTTAAAACGCTCCATTTGGGGCTTGCTTATGCCTTTGATTATTTTGGGCGGTATTTTTTCGGGATATTTCACACCTTCGGAGGCAGCGGTCATTGCCGTTGTATATGCCCTCATTGTATCCGCTTTTGTGTATAAGGATTTGACATGGAAATCCTTATATAAAATTATGGTGGGAAGCATAAAAACCTCGGCGATTATTATGATTATTATCGGTTGCAGCGGTGTTTTTGGCTGGGTTTTGGCAAATTGGAAAATTCCCGAAACGATTGCTACAGGGGTATTATCCGTTTCTAGCAATAAACTTGTAATTATGTTTTTGGTTTCTGTGATTGTCTTAATTGCAGGGGTATTTATGGAAACATCCTCGGCGGTTATCATCTTAACACCTGTATTTTTGCCGTTGATGAAGGCATTGGATGTAAACTTGATTCACTTTGGCATTCTCTTTACTGTAGGCATTGCCATCGGTATGATTACGCCACCTGTTGCAATCAATTTGTTTGTTGCATCCAGTATTACGGGTATGCCAATTGAGAGGATTTCAAGGGCCGTTGTTCCGTACCTGGTTGGTTTGATTATCATTTTCTTCTTGATTGTATACGTTCCCGTATTCATACCAAGTATTATTTTGTAATGATCTTCCCAAAGTCCTCATCCTGATGAGATGACAAGGCTTTTGCATATTCTTAACAGAACAAAGGTTATTTAAAAATACAAAAGAGAAAAAGCCCCGATGATACTTCATATCGGGGCTTTTGTATGTTTTTAATGGGAAAACTTCTTGTTATTTTCCAAGCAATCCTCAACTGTTATGGTAATTGGCTTCCATGAGCCCACTGGAAGCTTGCGGTATTGGGCAACCTCCAGGTCGGTGTCGTTTGTTAATTGGAAAAAAACGATACAATATTGATAGCCGTCAGTTCCGTCAAAAAGGATGCGGACGATATCATCTGTCTGTATTTTTTGAGGATCCCCCTTGATTAGCTTGCACCAATCCCCATAACGGACTGCTACATTTGTTTCTGCATCCCAATACCAGCCATGATAGGGCGCACATAAAAAGTTTTCGCCAAAATAGTAAATATTAGTGATTTTATACTGACTCCCTTTCTTTTCCATATCTACATAGCCATAATAATAGGCAAAAACGCCCATTTCTTTCTCTGTTCCCTCTATGGTTTCCAGCTCCACAAAATACCGTGTTTTGTTTTCTTGAGCCTTTTCCAACGGTATCTGATGATATTTGATTAAATTGATATGTAATATATTTTCATAGGTTTTTAAATAAGCCTCGTAGGGCAAGCTTTGCTGGTATTCGTCGGAAAGAAATTGATAAGAAACAGGGTAGGGGATTTTGTCAAAACCAATGGTGCCACACCCGGCGGATTTTCCCTCAATGGGGTTTGCTGCATCACGCAAAACGCTATAAAAATTTAAAATTGTGTTTTCGGGGGTATCTAAAAGAACATCAGGTAGGGAGATTTCCTCAGGTTTTTTCTCGTAATATGGATCGAAAAAATCCATAGTGGGGATGCGTGTGTTTAAAACAGGCAGCTTGGAGGGTCGAAAAAAGGTTTCAAAATCCGTCGTGGAGCTTGCCAAGAAGTCCTCGTAGTCTATACATTGTGTAGCGAGCAAACCGCCCATGACCATTCGTGTAGGTTCTTGCTTTTTCTTGGGTAAAAAATTACAAAACAAGGCAGAGCACAGGCACAAAAGCAATACAAACAGCCCTGTTTTCTTTGAAATTAATTTAATTTTTTTTGGTTTCCAAGGTATTGGCTTCATATCCATTCTCATTTCAACGGTTTACTATATTATATTCATGCTTTTGCACCATATATGCTTATTTTTCTAATTGGCAATGGCAGAAAAAAAAGCCCGTTTGTTAGGGAAACGCTGATTAATTCCATGTGCTCATCTAATCGGTAAATTTTCCACTTGGACGGCGTCAAAAAGCCTCGCAATAGCGCTGCTATTGCTGTGTTTTTTTTCTTGCCAATCGAAAAATTTCCTCGACCATCTGCGCACCTTCCATTAAATCAGCGCTTCCTTAGGAATGACTTTCCCTGCAAAACGGGCTTAGGATACAAAAAATGGTTTGCCTGTATTTTCGAAAAAATAGGTAGGTGTGAAAAATTTGCTTCCTTAGCCTAACTCGATCCTTATTCCATCATAAATTGCCTGGGCAAAGTCAAACTGATTGTTGCGCAGCTTTTCGGCATCTGCGGCGTTTGTAATATATGCCAGCTCCACCAAAAGGGAGGGCATTTGTGTTCTTCTGAGAACGTAAAGCCTAGGGTTTAACAAGACCCCATTATTTTTCGTTCCCATTTCTGCCACAAGCTGTTGCAGTATGGCTTCAGCCAGAGGAAGGGATTTGGATAAATCGCTGTAAACATAGACCTCGCTGCCGTTATAGCTGGGGTTGGTTGAGGCATTGGCATGAATACTGATAAAATAATCAGCGCCCCAAGCGTTTGCATCAGCAACTCTGGCGGCAAGGCTGGTTGCATTATTATATCCCAAGACTGTATCAATAGTTGGGCGGGAAACCCTGGCTTCATATCCTGGGGTATTATTCAAAAGGTCTGCCAAATACATTCCCACTTGCCAAACAACATCCTGCTCGTATAACCCAAAGCCTTCCGCACCCGCATTTACGCCGCGGCTATGTCCTTGATCTATATATATTTTAATTGCCATAGAAGCACCACCTTAATATGGTTTATTAATATCATAATATTGTAAAGGGAAATGATAGTGCGTAAAATGAAAAAAAAGTACAGGTAATGAAGGATGGGAAGCTTATTTATTTTAAATCGTCAATTTCTGTCATATTTGATAACGAGCGGTGGCTAATCAGATAAAAATTTATCCAAGCAAAAAAGGAAGAGCTTTTAAAAGTTACATCTATTTTAGAATAATGTAATTCAAATAAACTCAAAGAGATGTTGATTTTTGTATAAAAATAGAATAATATAATAATATTAATATTGCTAATTGTTACCAGGAAAAGTAATGGGAGTTTCAGTTTCAACGATTTCTTGGTTTTTACCATGAAGTTTATGAAAGATATGTGGGCGTACGCCATGGAGCTTGTTTTGAAGTGAATTTGTTTTTTTGAGGTCGTTTCTAAACGGAAGATTTTAAAGAAAAATTACGGGCGTAAATACTTGACTTTTTCTTTGTGAAACAGATTTCTATCATAATATTTATGGCGAATGAATTTAAAATGCAAAGTGTGTTGTAAGAATGCCAGTGGAGGCTTATACCCAAAAATACTTTCTATAAAAAACCCGGGGCGATGGATTTCTTGATTTTATTCAACAGCATATACTCGGCTAAAAATCATGTCTATAGATTTGCAGGAGGGGTTTGTTGAAAATATGAAGGAAAGGGGGAGGGGCTTGCAAATGAAAACGAAGGGGAAAGCTTTTTTAACAATTTTACTATGCGTAATGGCCTTTTTTGCTTTTTCCAATTTTGTATTTGGGGAGGAAAAACAAGATAGAATTCGGGTGGGCTTTTATGAATTTCCATACTTTCAAAACATAGACGATGACGGAACTTATTCAGGCTATAGCTATGATTATCTGCAAGCCATTTCCCAATATACAGGTTGGAAATACGAATTTGTAACATCTGCATCCTTTAGCGAATGCCAGCAAATGTTGAAAGATGGGGAAATTGATATTTTGGGTCTGATGCAAAAAACTCCTGAGAGAGAGAAAATATATGATTATCCCAATAACCCTTCGGGGATTGGTATGTCTATGTTGGTTACGGATATGGAGAATACAACCCTTGCCTATGAAGATTTTCAAGGTTTTGAGGGCATGACTGTGGGACTGCAAAAGGACTTTGCCAGAAACGGCGGATTTCTGAAGTATTGCGTGAAAAATCATTTTTCTGTGCATACTGTTACTTTTGATACCAAGGAAGAAATGTATGATGCCATTCGCACGAAAAAAGTGGATGCCGCCCTCATCAGCAGCAATCAAAATTGCCCCAATTACCGTGTTATTGCAAAATTTGACTCCACCAATGTATATTATGCTACAACGAAGGGCAACGAAAAGGTTCTAAACGGGCTTAATGATGCGATAGAAAAAATCAAGACGACAGCGCCTAATTTTGATAACGATTTACATCATAAATACTACGATTTTTCTAGTGGACAATCTGTCGTGTTATCAAAAGAGGAAGGGGAATACTTAGCGGCCCATCCCACTGCGCAAGTTTTATGTGATTTAGCAAGGACTCCTTTTGAAACCGTGGGAGAGGACGGAACTTTTTGCGGTATTAGTATTGACGTATTGGAGGAGGTTTCCAAAGCCACGGGGCTGAAATTTGAATATACTAAGGTGGATAAGCACAATCAAAAAAGGGAGATGTTTAACAGCGGGGATTATGATGTTTTAGCCAGCGTGACCTATAGTTATCAATTGGCAAATGAGTATAATGCCTATATTACGGCGCCCTATTTAAGCGCTGATTATGTGCTGGTAACGAAATGCAATTGTGAGGAATGTCGATCCCTTGCTTTGCCAAGCGGATATTATATGTCTCGAATTTTGGAAAAACAGATGTCTGACGATGTGAAAATTATATATTTTGATACGGCAAGGGAATGCATTAAAGCTGTAAATAATCAAACGGTATGTTGCACTTATGTTAATACCTATGAAGCAGAATATTTTTTATCCATTCCAAAATACCGCACGCTACAGTTTAGAACCGTACAAGGGCTTGCCCAGCAGCTTTCCGTAGGGATTTCAAAAGAAGCTGACCCTATTTTGTTTTCCATTATAAGTAAGGGCTTGGCGAGTATTTCCAATGAAAAGCTGCGGGAAATCATTCGAGTGGAATTGAATGCTTCAACGCAGGGTGGTTTTTTTGATATGCTCTATACTAACCCCGTTCAGTTTGCAACTGTCGTAATGCTGATGGGCTTCATTTTAGCGGCATATTTCATAATTTTTGTTTTATATCAAATTAAAAACAGGGAAAATGAGATTTTACTGACAACAAACAAAGCGAAATCTGAATTTTTATCCCATATGAGCCATGATATGCGCACGCCCATTCATGCTGTGATTGGAATGTCGTCTTTGGGTATGCATTGTGGTGAGTTGGAAAAGTCTAAGGAATACCATGAAAAAACGTATCAAACCAGTAAGTATTTACTTAGGCTTATCAATGATACGTTAGATATGAGTGCGATTGAAAATAATAAAATTAAATTGCACCCTAAGCCCTATTATTTTGAGGATTTTATCCAGGAAATTGAAAACGTAATACAGCAGAGGGCAAAAGAGAAAGGCGTTACTTTCCAGGCACAGATGAAAATAGGCTTTAAACGGGCGGTAATATTTGACAAGCTGCGTCTGCAACAAATTTTTATTAATCTAATCAACAATGCCATAAAATTTACGCCCGAGGGAGGCGAGGTTGACTTTTTCATTTATGTGGATGTTTTTTGCGCAAACCGTCTGAATGTGATCTTTATTGTGCAGGACACAGGAATCGGTATGAGCCGAGAGTTTCAAAAGAAAATGTTTGAGCCTTTTGAGCAAGAGAACATAAATGACCAAGGAGAGGGCACTGGGTTAGGCCTTGCCATAGTTAAGCAGCTAGTGACGCTTATGGGGGGCAATATCCATTGCACAAGTCAATTAGGCAAGGGAACAGAGTATGTTGTGCAAATTGAAATGGGAATCTGTGAAGATCCCCCTGAAATAAACACAAGGTTGGATGCTCTCCAGCGGGGGGACGCTTTGGTGGGAAAAAAAATTTTATTGTGTGAGGATCACCCTATCAATGCGCAAATTTGCAAGGCCATATTGGAAAAAATGGGCTGCGCTGTGGAGCATGCAGAGAATGGGAAGGTATGTGTAGAGTTATTTAGAAAATCCCCTGTTGGATATTATGATGCTATTTTAATGGATATTCGAATGCCTGTCTTAAACGGGTTTGAAGCGGCAGCCATGATTCGTTCCTTGGTGCGAAAGGATGCAGCAACGGTTCCGATGATTGCCCTTAGCGCAAATTCTTCAGAGGAGGATGTGCAGAAGAGTCTTGATGCAGGAATGAATGGTCATATTGGAAAGGCAATTGATGTGCGAGAACTTTTTCGCGTTTTAGAGGCTCTGTTGGAAAACAAATTGCAATAAAACGGAATTATAGTCGTTGGTGCAAATATGTGCCAACGACTTTTTTGCTCAAATTTTAAGAAATTACATTTTAGTGGGGATAATAAATTTAAATTGCAGAAAATTTCCTTTGTATTTTTATAAAAAGCAGTTTGCTGACTATGGGAGTTTGTTGAATTATAGGGAAAAAGACGTTCAAAATTGGATTAAATTAAAATTTTTTAATTAAACGAAAATTGTTGATTATCTTTATTTATCGTGCTATAATACCAAACAGGAAAAGCATGGTAAGAATGAGATGGTCTTAACGAATAAAACAAGACTGTTGGAAAGGATGAGTACCATGAAAGAGGAAAAGGTTGATCGAAGGATAAAAAGAACAAAAAATATGATGCGAGATGCTCTGATGGAATTGATGGATGAAATACCTTTTGGCAAAATCACGGCAAAGGATATTACAAGCCGTGCCGATTTAAACAGGGCAACCTTTTATTTGCATTACAACGATGTGTTTGAACTGCTGGACGAGTTGGAAAATGAAATTGCCGCAGGCTTTTCTCGTATGCTGGAGCAAATTGAGATAAAGCACGGGGAAGAGTGGGAGTATCCTGTTGTCGGGCAGATTTGCAGCTTTATTGCAGATAATCAAAGGTTGTGTCGCTGTCTTTTGTTAAACCCCAGAAGCGACCGTTTTGCAAGAAAGCTGACAGAAATCATGAAGCGAAAGGGGATGCAGGTGAAGGAAGAAATGGGAATGGAATTTGATCCCGTGAAAGAAGAATATATTCATCAATTTATTGCTTGCGGTGCCATGGGCATGGTAAAGCAATGGCTTATAGAGGGCTTGCCCATGTCGAAGAAGGAAATGACGGATTTTGCAATGCTAATTATTCGTCCCATTTTCAATATATTGTTAACTTGATTTTTTTGGAAAAGTAAAGGAGCTTGAAAGAGTATGCTGAACAAAAAAAGAATTTTACTTACCCTATTGGTGGCAGGCTGTTTGGCAGCGAGTGGCTGTGCAGCCAACGAAGAGGAGGCTACACTGGCTACAGTTGAGCCCAATATTGTTACCGGCACGGTTGAATGTAAGGAAGTTTATATTCGTGCGAAAATTCCCGGATATTTGATGGAAATCCCCGTGGAAGAAGGGCAGGAGATAGCCAAGGGAGATTTACTTTTTTCCTCAGATCAGAGAGATATCTTGGTGAAGCAAACGCAGGCCACAGGCACCGTTAATGCGGCAAAGGCTGTGAAGGAAAAGGCAGAGGCGAATGTTGCCCTATTGGAAGGGGAATATGCCAAGTATCAGGAATTATTTGAAATGGAGGCAATTGCCCAAGATACCATGGATAAGCTGACAACACAGCTGGATGCTGCAAGGCTGGATGTGCAGGCAGCAACCTCTCAGTATGAGGCTGCCCAGGGCGTGGTTGCTGAGGTAAACTTAAACTTAAGCCAGACAGCACAATATGCACCATGCAATGGCACCGTTACCATGGTTTCCTCCTCCGTGGGAGAATTGGTAGGCAGCGGAACAACCATTATAACCCTCACGGATTATGACGATCGTTGGATTAATGCAAACGTAGACGAGTATGAGGTGGGCAAGCTGAAAATCGGGCAAACCGTTCCTTTGACAAGTAAAACCTATCCGGATACGGTTTTCAGCGGAACGATTGTGAATGTAAGCAAAAATCCCGATTTTGCTATCAAAAAATCCACGAATGAGCTGAATGACCAAGACGTCGTTACATATAAAGTGAAAATTGCCCTTTCCGGGGAAGAGGACATTATGCTTTACCCTGGTATGCTTGTAAGCGTCAACCTGGATGAAGTGGGTGAGGCACAATGATAAAGACTTTTTTTAAGGGATTTGGCAGAGAAATTATGATGCTTTGGCATGACAAGCGCATGCTTTTGATGTTTCTGATTGCCCCCCTTGCTTTAAGCATTGTTGTTTGCCAAGCTTTTAGCGGTCATATTGTGCACAATATTCCTTTGGCAGTGGTAGATCAAAATTCCTCTGTGCAAACAAGAGCCTTAATTGATGCTTTTGATGAAAGCGATCGTTTTCAAGTGCCTTATGTGGTTACAGATCAAGACGAGGCCCTTCAGCTTATGGAAGAGGAAAAGGTGCTCGGCGTTGTTGTGATTCCTGTGGATTATACACGTTCCTTGCAGCTTGGACAGCAGGCAGAGGTTTTGATTGGCGT
>JAQUSU010000049.1:0-3283 GCA_028710085.1 Anaerotignum sp. | reverse complement strand
TTTTCGTGGCCCCTTTCGGAAATGCCAGAGGTTTTAGTGAAGGCAGCCCAGTTTTTGCCGCCGACCCATTTTCTCTCTCCTGCCCGAAGCATTGTTTTGATGGGGGTGGGGTTTGAAACCGAAAGTATTGTCTACAGCAGGGATATGCTTTTATATCTTGCAATGGGAGCCTTTGTACTGAGTGTGCTTGCATTTTCATGGAAGGTTTATCGCGTAAGAAGGAAGGAACAGCCCAAATTGACCAAAAAGGAGGTTGTTCAAGCATGATTGCAGCGTTTCGTTTATTTTTTCGAGAATGGCTTTATCTGTTGAAGCGTCCTCGTACCTTAATTATCATGATTTTGATTCCTATTTTTGCAACTTGTATTTGCGGAATTAGCTTTGAGAACGGGAGCTTTTCCCATTTGAAGATGGGCGTTGTAGATTACAGCTACAGCGCAAAAACAAGAGAAGTAGTTGAAGCATTTCAGCAGTCATCCTTCTTCGATGTTGTGGGCTATTATGAAAATGAGGATCAGGTAGAAACGGCCATGAAGGACGGAGAAATTGTTGGCTGCATCATTTTTCCTGCGGATTTCACACAGAATTTGTTGCAAGGACGGCAGGCAGAGGTTCTTCTTGGCTCTTCCGCTGTAAATATGGGCTACGGAAGCACCATAAATTTGAGGGGTGCTGAAATTTTGGGAACCATTTCCGCCCAGACAGCCGTAAAAGGTTTGGTAGCAAAGGGCTATACCGTGAATGATGCCTTGGCAAAAATGAACCCTGTAGGATATTCTATCCGTCAGTGGTATAACCCCACCAATAACTTTGGCTATTTCTTGACCTTTGGTTTTGTGATTGCAACCGTGCAGCAGGTTTTGATTTATTTTGCGGCTATTTCCCTTGCCCGTGAAAAGGAAAGCGACAAGCTTGGGGAAATCAAAAAAGTAAATCCAATTTTTCAGGTAATTATAAAAACCTTGGTTTATTATATTATTTCCATGGGCACTTGGGCGGCTTGCTCCTGGCTTATGGTGAATAAATTCGCAATTCCTATGAGAGGAAGCTTTGATGTTTGGTTTGGATATAGCAGCTTGTTCCTATTAGCCGTTATCGCTATGGGGCAGCTTTTTTCAGCAATTATGCCAAACCCTGTGTTTGCAACCTCTTTATCATTGGTATTTACCTCACCAAGCTTGGTGCTCAGCGGGTTTACATGGCCAACCATGTCATTTACAAGCTTTTATCAAAAGCTGGCGCAAGTATTTCCCTTAACCCATTTTGTCATTGGGTACCGAGATGTGGCTTTTATGGGCTGTGGGTTTGAAGCAATTCATGATGAAATGATGATATTAGGCTGTATCAGTGGTGGCTGCTTGATTTTAAGCTGTTTGGTTTGGCTCATAAAGGTGAAACATTTTGAGAAAAAACAACAGGCAATACCTGAGGAAACAGAAATTCAGGCAATGGGCCGGTAATTTTTGGAAGGAGAGCATAGAGATGGCAAAATTAAAATATCAAAAGTGCGGGGCTTTACTTTTGGCAAGCCTTCTGACTTTTAGCATGGCAGTACCTGCTTTTGCCCAAGTCACAACCCAAAAGGAGGATACTTCACAGGCTGAAACCCTAGAGGAGCCTGTGGTAGTACCACTGACCTTGGAGGAAATTCAAAAGGAAGTATTAAAAAATAACCGACTTCAAACCACCTTGGCGTTGAATTATAAAAAAATTCTTTCCGGCTTGGATGCCATTGATGATGGGTTAGATGATTTGGCGGATGCGCAGGATGATGCAGCCGATGCCAGAAGATTGGCGGGTCAGGCGGCATCCTCGGGAAGTTCTACAATTAGCAGTGTTATCGCAGTTGATCCAACGGCAGGAGCAACGGAACACGTTTTGGGAACCGTCAGTAGTGGTTTGCTTTCCGGCAGCGCGAAGATTGCCAGTGGCATGGAGGATATGACCGACAGCATTGCGGATGCCCAGCGGGATACCCTGGAGGATCAGCAGGAGGATTTAAAAAATACAAAGATGGACTTGAATAAGACCCAGGAGGATTGGAAGAATCAGGCTCTGCTGGTTACTCAGCTATTGGTTGAAAAAACCGTACAAGTGGAGCAGGGGCTTGGGCTGCTTGAGGAAAAGCTGGAATTAATGGAACGCCTTTATGCAATTGAGGAGAAGAAAGCTGCCTTAGGCTTTAGCACAGATACGGACTTGGTACAGGCAAAGCTGGCGGTATCTCAAAACAGTAAGGATATTGATGATGCAAAGAATGGCCTAACCCTATTGAAACGTCAAATGAACGATTTGATGGGCAGACCCATTGATGATCCTCTGGAAGTTGAAGCGCCTGAACTCACAAGGGTGATTGAATATGCGCCGGAATATAGCGAGGAATTGCTGAAGGAAGCTACGGACAAGAATTATCAATTAAAGACTTTGCGCCGTGATTATCAGCAGGCTGAGGAAAAAACCAAGGATTATACTTTGTATTCAGGGCAAATCAAAATGAGTGAAACAGATATGGATATTGCTAAGGTCGCTATGGAAACCCAGGAGGTTGCCATAGCCAACGATTTAAAGAAAAAGCTGGATAGTATCAATAAAGCAGCAACGGCTTACCAATTGCAAAAGGATACCTATGATAAGGCAAAAACCCAGTGGGAGCAGCAGCAAAAATCTGCCAAGCTGGGCTTAGTATCCGCTGTTGAAATACAAGGCTTGGAGCTTCAATTTGAGCAGGCTGAGCTGGCGAAGCTGCAAGCTGCCTATGATTATGATTTAGCTTGGGAGGAATATCATTTATTAATGAGTGGCACTTCCTTGGATATTTATGATACCTATAAGGAGCAGATTGCTGGGTAAAAGGTGTTAAAAGAAAATGGCAAGTATCCTTTCTGGGTACTTGCCATTTTAGACTGTCGAAAAACCCCCATATTTCAAACAGAAATATGGGGGTTTTCTGACTTTTAAACTTATTTAATGTGATTTTTATAAATGCGTACGGAGATTTGAACCTCCATGTTGCCATCTTTTTTAAATTCATTGCAGCAAATTTAAGCCTTACCCAGTTGGTAACTTTGGTATGCTCCTTTTATGAGAGACAGTGAAATAAAAAAACACTGTTAATCGTGAAGGAAGCTTTTCTATGTCCAAATATAATATTAGCTTAGAGAAAAAAGTTGATGCAGTTAAGGCTTACCTGAATGGGGAAGGAAGTTATCCAAGTATAGCCAGAAGATTTAAAGTGTCCGAAACTTCTGTTGAGGAATGGGTGCTTAGATATAAAACTGATGGT
>JAQUSU010000048.1 GCA_028710085.1 Anaerotignum sp. | reverse complement strand
GTATCTAGTGCACTTGGTGTTGACACAAACAACGTATTGTGGAACGCTGAAACAAAGACAGTAACAATTATGTTTGCACAGAGAATTATCTCCATGACTGTTGGTCAGAAGACAGTATATGTAAACGGTTCTCCTATCCCTACATCCGCAGCTCCTGAAATCACAAACGGCAGAACATACTTGCCTTTGAGAGATTTAGGCACAGCTTTGGGCGTAACAAACGTATCTTGGGATGCTGCAACAAAGACAGCTACATTGAACTAATTCAATCGTAACTGAAAAAATAAGCTTGAGTGCTTTGCTTTCAAGCTCCCGAAAGGGGCAGACAATGTCTGCCTCTTTCTTTTTGCGTAAATGGCAGGAGAATAATAAAAACCACATAAGAATTGATTAAGAAATCCTTAATGTACTGGTATTTTTTAAAAACTATGGTATAATTAGTTTTATTATAAAAGCAATAAATTTTCGAGGAGGAAATACCATGAAAAAAATATTAGGGAGCACAAAAGGTGCGTTAGCATTGGCGCTGATCGTAGCTCTTTCTGGTGTAACTGCATATGGCGCGGATACGAATTCTGGCACAGAGGCGGTTTCAACCCAATTGGAACAGACGGTTCCTGTTTTAACCTATAAAGAAGCGTTGGAAAAAGCAAAGAGCCATAGCGTAGATTTGAGAGATTTGGCGAAGGCAACCGATTATTTGCAAGATGTAAAGGGTGATGTATGGGATAGGGTCGGCTCTTTCGCCAACCCAACCTATGACTATCAACAATGGGTGGATGATGCGGTTTACGCTTATTCTTCTTCCATTTATACGACCAATAGCAGTTTGACAAAAAATAAGTATACCACCAAAATTACAAATCTCATGTTGGAAGCAACTTTAAAAAGCACATTTTCCTCTATCGTGCAAAATGAGAATAACTTGGAATTATTGAAAGAAACAAGCGAAATCAAAAAAACCTTATACGAACAAGGTCAAAAAAAGTATGAATTGGGCATGATTAGCCAGTATAAGCTGGATCAGCTGAAAGCGGATTACGAAGAAAGCAAGGTGGATGTTTACCAGCTGGAAAAGACCCTGGAGCAAATGTATACCAGCTTGAACGATTTAATGGGAGAATCAGTGGATAAAGCATATACCGTGGAATATAATGTGGAATTTGAGCCTTATGTTCTCTCTGTTTCAATGGAGTCTTTTATCAATGCTTCCATCAATAGCGATTATTCTATTTTATTGAAGGAGCAAGCCGTTGAGGATGCAAAGTTTACAAAAAACTATTTGGCGGAATCGGATAATTCCAGCAATAAAAGCAAGAAATATGCCTATGAATCCGCCCAGAGAACTTTAAAAGCGGCGAAGGAAGATAAGGGAATTGCCATCCGTAATGCATATGTAGCACTGCAGCAGGCAGAGTCAAATTATAATCAGGCAGTTGCAGATTTAACCCAAGCACAGGCAGACTTAAAAACTTCCGAAGTAAATTATCAGGTAGGAAATATTACAGAGCTGACTTTGAAACAGTCACAATTGGGTGTAACACAAAAGAAAATTGCCTTGGAAAAAATAGTTTACTCATATGATATGCAGGTGTTTGCGTTTAAAAATTCCAGCTTAATTAGCAGTGGCAGCGCAGAACAAGAATAATAAACGAAATAACAAGACGTCCATAGCCATTATGGGCGTTTTTGTGTTTATAAAAAAATTTTAAATTACAATATTTTTTGGTATAATAGTAGAAAGATTTTTTGTTTGATAAATAAAGGAGGGGATTGCGCTGAACGATAAAAATATCGCTCTGCTGATTGATATGGATAATGTTAGCTCCCGCTATGTGAAAAGTATTTTTGAGGAGCTAAATGGCTACGGTACGGTTTCCATAAGACGAATTTATGGAAATTGGGAAAGAACCTCTGGGTGGAAAAAGGAAATCCTATTGGAATATTCCATTCAGCCCATACAGCAATTTGAGTATACCAAGGGGAAAAATGCAGTTGATATGGCAATCGTGATTGATGCCATGGATGTTTTGCATACACAAAAAACGGATATTTTTTGTATCGTGTCCAGCGATAGCGATTTTACAAGACTTGCTATGCGTTTAAGAGAGGCCAATATGTTTGTAATCGGGATGGGAGAATCCAAGACACCCACTGCGTTGACGAAGGCCTGCAATAAATTTATTCATTTGGATTTGATTGCATCGGAGGAAATGAATTTAGGGGAAAGTAAGGCAGAGCATGTTCAAAATATCACACAAGGTTCATCAAATGGCGCAAAATCCAATGTAACCGCTATCCATCAGATTCAAGAGGCGATTGTAAATATGGTTAACGAATCGGAATGTATCGGTCTGGGGGAAATTGGTTCCAGACTGGGCAAGCTGTTTTCTGAGTTTGATGTGAGAAATTATGGATATAGCAAGTTGAGCGTTTTTGTCCGTGAAGAGCTGGATAAGGTGCATATCGTTGAAAACGAGGGGGCTTACTATGTAAGCATGAAAAACGATATTGATATTCAAGCTTTGAGCACGGAAATTATTCAAATGATAAAAAGCAGCGGCGGAACTGTTCAAAATCTCTCCATCATCCATGATAAATTGAAAGGCAAGTACAAGAATTTTAATCTAAGCGATTATGGCTATAGTCGAATTTCAAGCTTTTTAAGAAGCATTGAAGGCCTAACGGTAGATGGGAATATTGTAAAGCTAAGGAAACGCTGATTCAATTAGTGCTTCCCTAGGAAAAAATAGAAAACGGCAAAACGTCCAAATAACTTCTGGGCGTTTTTTTTGTGAAAAATCAGCATTTTTATTGCAATGCAAAAAAAGAAATGGGGAATAACACCATCCTTTTGTATAGTTTTACCGTTCTATGGAAAAATAAGCAAAAGGAAAGGCGGTGGAATAAATGCAGATTTCAAAAAATCTGTCGGAAAATATCATTGCCATCAAAGAAGCGTTTCGAGATTGCGGCGATGTGGTGATGCGAGAATTTGTTGTTGGAAGCGGCAAAACAAGAATCTTTATGATTTATACCGATAATATTGTGGACGGTAGTACCATAGAAAATTTTATTATGACCAATTTAATGGGTCGATATAAGGAATGCAACGAAAACGGCTTATTAGAGGTTTTAATGGAGGACATTATTGCCATAGGCGAGCTGAGCAAAATTACGGAGCTGGATCAGGCATTCGATGCAGTTTTGTTAGGGGATACCGCCCTTTTTATGGAAGGCAATGAATTTG
The DNA here is from genome assembly GCA_028710085.1 of Anaerotignum sp. Lineage (GTDB taxonomy): Bacteria > Bacillota > Clostridia > Lachnospirales > Anaerotignaceae > Chakrabartyella. Next base: position 14,838 of record JAQUSU010000048.1, on the reverse strand, counting down.
CTTTGCAGGCCTCCACCAAGGGCTTTCCCTCCAGAGGCGTAAGCCAGGCACAGACGGAGGTGGTTGTACTAGGGCCGAAGGATGCATTTTTGGAGGTAATGGCAACCAATATTGTGTTGATTCGCCGTCGCCTTCGGGATACGAAGCTTAAGCTTAAGCGGAAAAAAATCGGCACAAGAAGTAAGACCGATGTTGCTTTGATGTATATGGAGGATTTGGTGCGGCCGGAAACCTTGAAAATGGTTGAAAAACAGCTAGACACCATGAGCTTGGACGGCGTTTTGGACAGTGGGTATATTGAGCAGCTTTTGGAAAAACGCTGGATGTCACCCTTTCCCCAATTGCAAATGACGGAACGGCCGGATAAAGCCGCCTCAGCCTTATTGGAGGGCAGAATTGTTCTGGTTATTGATAATACACCTGTGGTCGTCATGCTACCTGTAACGCTGAACGTATTTTTTCAAGCTGCGGAGGATTATTACGACCGCTGGGAGATTATGAGCTTTATTCGTGCCATTCGTTATGTGGCGGCGGTGGTTGCCATTGCCTTGCCGGGACTTTATATCGCTTTAACGGTATATCATCCGGAATTAATCCCCACAGCGTTGGCAATAAAAATTGCAACTACAAGGCAAAACATCCCTTTTTCTGTGGTGGGGGAGGTTGTCATCATGGAGCTGGCGTTTGAACTCCTCAGGGAAGCGGGGATTCGATTGCCATCTCCCGTAAGCTCTACCATTGGCATTGTTGGCGGTATCATTATTGGGTCAGCGGCAGTGGAGGCGGGGATTGTCAGCCCCTCTGTTGTGATTGTTTCGGCGCTAACGGGGATTTGCACCTTTGTCATTCCAAATATTTCTTTGGTTTCCGGGTTACGGCTCAGCAAATATTTAGCGATTTTTTTATCGGCAATTTTTGGCCTATTTGGACTTTGGATTGCCTTATTGCTGGTGCTTGCCCATTTGTGCAGCCTAACCTCCTATGGAATCCCCTTTATGTACCCGTTTTGCTCTGCATCCGTCAATGATGACGTAGATTGGGAGGACACCGTATTTCGTTTGCCCTTGCGTAAAATGAAGCGGCGCCCCATCTTTACAAAGCCATCTGCAAGAGGGAGAAAGGGAGGGGAATAATAATGTTTGCTGAAAATCAAAAGATTTCTGTAAGGCAACTGCAGTCCATGCTTTTGTTATATTATTTTAGCACCGCCGTTTTATTTTTGCCCAGTGAAGCCGCAATTTCCGCTGGAAACAGTTGTTGGCTTGTAACCATACTTTGGGGCATTGCTTCCGCCGTGATTGCTGTTTTTTTAGCATACTTGGGGGAGAGGCACCCTACCTATACGGCGGTGGAGTGGTACAAAAGCTCTTTTGGCAGAGTATTGGGCACCGTGGTTGCCTTTGCCTTGGGAGGCAAGCTGGCATTTGACGGCGCCATGGAGCTTCGCTTATTTTGCGAGATTATTACCTCCTCCATGCTGCCCAGTACCCCCTTGTGGCTGATTATTTTGCTTACCCTCGCTTTATGCGCTATGACAGCCTTAAATGGCACAGAATGCAGCGCAAGAGCAGCGGAGATATTATTTTTTCTTGTATTTGTACCATTACTATTTGTACTAATATTTGTGGCAATTTCCACTGGATATCATCGGGTTTTGCCAATACAAATGCCCAATATGGAGGAACTTAGAAAAGGGGTGCCCTTTTTTGGTCAACTGTTTCAAGGGCTAATTGTATTTCTTTTTGTGTTTCCTTATTTGCAAAAAAGAAGGCATTTTTGCAGACGTATTTTCCTAACCTCTTTGCTGGCCACAGCCGTCCTTAGTGTAATCGTTTTTCTATCCTTGGCTGTTTACGGGGCAGAGGTTTTATCTGAAAAAATGCTGCCAACCCTGCAAATGATGGAGAGAGTCAGCTTTTCTGGGATTTTTTTAGGGCGACAGGATTTATTTTTACTATGGCTTTGGATGGTCACGGTGTTTCTCTATGTAGCTATGATTTTATTTTTCGGCATGGAGCTTTGCACACGGGTGTTTAAAAGTAAAAAGCAACAGGGAAATCGGTGGATCATTTTATGGTTTCCCCTTATATTTATTGGGGCAATATTTCCCAGGGATATGGCGGAGGTTTACGCGGCAAGGCTAAGGGTTTCGCCATGGCTTAATGGCATATTTTTCGTTCTTTTGCCCCTTGTTACGTTTGGTATTGACGCAATCAAAGGGAGGGGCAAAAAATGAATAAATGGAAATGGCTTATTTTAATGCTACTGCCTCTTTTTTTAACAACTGGATGCTGGGATAAAAGGGACCCTGAGGACAGGGAATATATGTTAACCATGGGCATTGACAAGGGGGAAACGGGCTATCTCATTACGTTTGCACCGGCAAAGACAAATGAAAAGGATCCTGTGAAAATGGTTTGCAAGGGAAACACCCTAGCAGATGCCATTGCCAGCAATGATAGCAATAATTCACGGAAAACGGAATTGGGACAGCTGAAAATGATTGTGTTTGGGAAAAAAATTTTAGAGGATAAAGTCTTGCTGACCTCTATCGTAGAGGAGTTAAAGCGCAGTCAGGAAATATCCAAAAAGGTTACGGTTTTAGCCACGGAAGCAACGGCTGAAGATTGCATACAGGCAATGATGGAGGAGGATGACGGAACTGGTCTTTTTCTTTGGGAATTTTATAAAAATTCGGCAAAAGAGGTTGGCGTAACCAAGGGGTTAGACATGGATACCTTTTTTACAGAGCTGAAACAGCAGAAGGGCTCTTGCATTTTACCGAGAATTGAAATGGCAAAGGATGGGCTGCACATGGGCGGAGGCGTTGCCTTAGCGAACATGGAATTGGCAGCTTTCTTAAACGATAAGGAGGAGCAGGGATATTTGTTTTTGCTGGGAGAGGCCAAGGGCGCAGTTTTGGTGGCGGAGGAGGATGAAAAAAGAATCCCACTGAAAATTGTGGGTAGCCGAGTGAAGTATGAATTTGATTCAAAAGACGGTGGTAAAACAACCTGCCGCATCCGTTTGAAATTGCATGGTAATCTTTTAGGAAATGGAGATTCCGATGCATTTACGGAGGAGGGCGCAAAGAAATTGGAAGAGCTTTTTACAGAAATTATAAAAAAGGAAGTAGAACACACAATGAAAATGGCGCAAGATCAAAAAACAGCGGAATTTCTTGGTTTTGCGGAGCGCTTGCGCCAAGAAAATCCTGATTACTCTGGGGATTTTTGGAGCGAGGTAACAATTTCAGTGGAACCGGAATTGAAAATTAGTGATACGGGAAGAATTCGCTGATTAAAATATGATAAAAATGGAAATCATCCTTATAACAAAGAAAAAAGGGTGAGGATATGAAAGTATATCGATTTATGGGAATCGTAAAAGCATTATGGAAAAAAGAAAAATGGTATTGGTGTGGGGCAGTTGTCATAGGAATTGCCTTTAGCGCCGGCTTTGGTGCCCAATGGACAAAGGGATATTCCGAGATGATCCAAAACGGGATTTCTGCAAAGGTGGTACGCTTTCATGTGTTGGCAAACAGTGACTCCGATGAGGATCAGGCGCTGAAATTAAAGGTAAGGGACAAGGTTTTGCAAGAGTACGGCGAGCTATTGTCCACCTGCCAAAGCAAAGAAGAAACCTTAGCCGCCTTAGATGGAGTCAAAAAGGAAATTTGTAAAACAGCCCAGGCAGAGGTGCTTGCCCAAGGCTATGATTATCCCGTAAGTGTTTCTGTTGTGCGGGAGGACTTTCCTTTTAAGCGCTACGATGATTATATTTTTCCCGCAGGGATTTATGATGCCTTGCGCATAGAAATTGGCGAGGCCCAGGGGCATAATTGGTGGTGTGTATTATACCCTCAAATGTGCTATGTGGATGCGTCTTGGGGGTTTTCCACGCAGGAGAGCCATGAAAGATTGGAAAATGCCTTGACGGAAGAAGAATTTTTAATTGTTACTGCAATGGAGCAGGATGAAATTACGCCGAAAGTAAAATTTAAGATTGTTGAGTGGTGGCAAGAACGGGAATAAAAGCCATGAAAGCTTAATAGTGTGTGGTTGAAAAAAGCGGAAATACTGGGGATGAAACCAAGTATTTCCGCTATATTTTTGCTATAAATTGAGCCCTAGCCAAAGGTAACAATAAACTTTCCCATAATGATGTAAATGAGAAGGATATGCAATAATCCGGTTAAAGTAAAAACAAAAATAAAATCCAAATGACGGGTTTTATGATGCTTTATTATTTGCCCAAGCAACCCACCCAGACCACCGCCCAGTATTGCCATGATATAGAAATTTTTTTCGGGAACCCGCCGTTTATGATTGATGGCAGCCTTCTTATCAAAGGCCATCGTTGCATAAATTACTAGGTTAATGATTATATAATAGCCTAATAATACTGCAAAAGCGGTACCGTTAAAATGCATGTCATACATAATACTATCTCACCACATTTCTCCAGTCCAAATCGCCTCTATCTAATGCAAGCAAAAGCACTTCCGCGGTTGCCAAATTTGTGGCAAGGGGGATATTGTGCATATCACAAAGACGGAATATGGAGGTAACCTCCGATTCATAATCCTGTGGAGAACCAGGGTCTCTTAAAAATATCATTACATCAATATCGTTGTTTACAATTTGCGCACCCATTTGCTGCTGCCCACCTAAACGGCTGGAAAGATACTTATGGGCATTCAAATTTGCAGCCTCTTCAACCAAACGACCGGTAGTGCTTGTTGCATAAATGTCATGTTTACAAAGAATATGCCGGTAAGCAATACAAAGATTTTCCATTAATTTCTTTTTATTATCATGGGCGATCAAACCGATATTCATAACAATCCTCCCTCAAACAATGATTTTGTTTCTTTTTTTCTTATGTTTAACACTAAGCCAATAGCAACCATATTGGTCCACATGGAACTACCGCCGTAACTTACAAATGGTAAGGACATACCCGTATTTGGTAAAATCCCTAAAGCAACGCCTGCGTTTACAAAGGTTTGAAACGCAAACATTCCCGCGATTCCCGTAACGAGCAGCTGACTAAATAAATTTCTGGATGATATTGCTATAACTATACAACGAAATACAATAAAAAGCAAGACTCCTAAAACAAATATACAACCAATAAAGCCAAATTCTTCGCCGATGACAGAGAAAATAAAGTCGTTATGCGGCTCGGGAAGGTAGCTTAATTGGTTTAAAGTACCACTGAAAAGGCCTTGCCCTGTAAGCTGGCCTGAGCCAATGGCGCTGATGGATTTTTCCGTTTGGTAATAAAGGCTGGCATCCCTTTTGGGATCTACAAACGAGAGAATACGATTAAACTGATGGGGCTCAAAAATTTTATCCATAATCAATGGATTTTCCCTTGCTACGTCCCATAGGATAAAAGCAATTACAGGGATGGTAATAATGCCTACATTTCGAATAAAAGTATAATCAAGCCCTGCCACAAAAAGCTGAATGCAAAAAATTGCAATCAAAACCATACTGGCAGAAAGGGCGGGCTGCTTTTGAATTAACACAATCGGCACCATAATATATACGCAAAGAAAAGCCAAAAATAATATATTATTTATTTTATTGTAATTCATTTTGATGATTTGTGCCATACAAAAAATCATGATAATTTTGGAAAATTCAGATGGCTGTATGGTTAAGGGGCCGATGGCAATCCAGCGCACTGCACCTTTTGCGCCTGTGCCGATGAAAAGTACGGCAAGCAGCAAGAGAAGATTAATGCAATAAATAGGAATATGAAACTGAGCAAAGTATTCATAATCTATGTTTGCCGCAAAAACCATTAGAATAATGCCTACAATAAAAAATGCCCCTTGCTTTACTACAAAAGACGTGCTTTCCCCAAGATTCACATGGGTTGCGCTGGCAATGAAAACAAGACCAAATAGGGTGAGGATGCCAACAGCGCCTAAAAGCATTAAATCATAATTTTGAAAATATTTTTTCCATTCCATGGGTCAAATTCCTCCGACCGGGATAAAAATCACCCGTATTGCTGAAACAAGGAAAGCCGAGAGGGTGACAATATTGCCACTCTTTTCTCGGCTCACCCGTTTTATTTTAATCTTGCATCTTACGCATGCTTTTGATAGGGATATTTGCATACAGTACAGGAACTGTTCCGTTGTTTTCTTCGGACTGGGTTTGTGTAATTTGGATATCCAGTTCTTCTTCATCTATTTCCATATAGTTGGAGATTACTTTAATGATGTCAGTTTTCAACATTTCAAGAACCTGAGAGGAGCAATTTACTCTATCGTGAACCAAAACAAGCTTTAATCTATCTCTTGCTACACTGCCAGAAGCTGGCGTATTTTTCTTCTTAAAGAAGCTAAAGAAATCCATCGGGACACATCCTTTCGTCTGGGTTGTGAGGTTTAATGACGGAAAAGCTCTTTTAACTTTTCAAAAAAGCTTACGGGCTCTTCCTCAAGGGACATAAAGGGTACTTCTTGCCCCAAAATACGCTGCACAATGTTCCGATAGGCTTGTCCGGCACGGGATTCTAAATTGGAAACAGCCGGTTCCCCTTTGTTTGTCGCAATTACAATTGTTTCATCATCCGGCACAACACCGAGAATATCAATCGCCAGAATTTCCGTAACATCTTCAATATTCATCATTTCGCCGCGCTGCACCAAATCAATGCGCAAACGATTGAGAATAAGCATGGGGTTATTTAAGCCGTTGGCCTCCAAAAGACCGATAATTCGGTCGGCATCACGCACGGCGGAAACCTCGGGCGTTGTAACAACAAATGCCCTGTCAGCGCCTGCAATGGCGTTTTTAAAGCCCTGTTCAATCCCTGCCGGACAGTCGATTATGATAAAATCAAAGCCTTCTTCTTTTAAGTTTTCACAAAGCTTTTGCATTTGTTCGGGAGAAACTGCATCCTTATCTCTTGTTTGGGCAGCAGGCAAAAGGAAAAGCCCATCATAACGCTTGTCCTTAATTAAGGCTTGCTTTAATCGGCAGTTCCCCTCTACAACGTCTACAAGATCATAAACAATTCTATTTTCCAAGCCCATAACAACATCAAGGTTGCGCAGACCAATATCAGCATCAACTAATGCAACTCTTTTCCCTAGTACCGCCAAACCGCAGCCAAGGTTTGCGCTTGTAGTTGTTTTTCCTACACCGCCCTTGCCACTGGTAATTACGATTACTTCACTCATCTATGTTCCTCCTAATCCAGAAGTCAATTTTCTTTCCCCAAAAATAAATAATATTGGGTGCTACGTATATATTACTATATTAACAAAAAGTAGCAAGATTTGCATCCATTTTTTTTAGTAAAAACAGAAAAAGTTTTCTATTTTACGACAATGGCATGACGAAAATTTGCCCTTCTTGTACAAAAGCGTATTCCGGAGCCTTTGCCCCGCGTTTATTTTCATCTGGGAACCTGGTTATAATGTCTCCGATTCTTAGCTGAACGGGTGCCATATAAATGGCGGCAACAAAAGCGTCTGTCATACCCTCGCAGCCTGCATGCGCCATCCCTTTTAATTGACCCAAAATGATAATGTTTCCCGTTGCTTTGACTTCTGCGCCTGGGTTGACATCACCGATTAACACCACACTACCGTCGAACTCAATTTTCTGCCCGTTTCTTAGAGACCCTTTATGAAACTTCGTTAGATTATATGGTTCCATCTGTTTTTCCAACAGGCTTGTCAATTGCACCAATTCGTTGTTTTCTGTTTTCAAAAAAGAAATTTCCATGGTGGTATGGTCAGTGATAATGCGAAGCAATTCCTGTTCTTCCTCGTCCGAAAAGGTACGGCCCTTAAATGCCAAGGAGGTTTTCACATTATCAAAAAATTTTCCGGCTTCTTGCACCTTTTTCTCCAGCTGTTCACAAAGAACCTCAAATGGCACATCATCTTGAAAAAGTACGGTTACGCCGTCTTTCGTTCCTTTAAAAATAACATAATTTTCTAAATTCATAATACCCTCCTGTATCATTGTGTCAAAACAGTTTGTAAATTGGTATTTTCGGGCGTATAATCCAACCCCAGATATTCGGTAATGATAGCCTTTGCAATCTCCGGTGCGGGTGTACCGCTGCCTTCACCAAAGGGAATCATAATGGTGATGGCAATTTGCGGGTCATCATAGGGAGCAAAACAAACTAGCCATGTATGGGAGCTTCTTGTTTTATCTTCCTCGGCAGTGCCAGATTTTGCAGCTATTTTTACGGGGAAACCCGCAAATGAATTTCGTAGGGTACCACGCGTTCCTGCTGTAACCAGATACATACCTTGGTATACCTTCTGCAAATTTTCCTCTTGAAATTCCTTTACATTTTCAACGGCTTCATCTACACGATAATAGAGTGAGCCATCGGGATTTTGGAGATGGCTAATCATATGCAGACGGTATAAAGTTCCGCCATTTGCAAGGGTTGATACATATTTTGTTATTTGTGCAGGGGTATAGCTGTTTACCGATTGCCCAATGGCAGCACGGATGGTATCACCGTCTGTCCAACGGGTTTGGCTGGTTGTTGCATCGGGATTAATGGTTTTTACGATGCGTTCCTTATAGTAGGGAGAGGCCATGGTAGGTGCATACTCATCCAATTCTAGGCCCGTCAGGGTGTTTAAGCCAAAGGCAGCCATATATTCGTTCAAGGTAGTAATGCCTTCCTCTGTGGTGCCTTCCGTTGCATTTCCCATACGATAGGCAACCTCGTAGAAAAAGTAGTTGCAGGACACTTCTAATGCATCTGACACATCCAAAATACCATGGCTTCCGCCGTTATTGCTGTAAAGCCAGCAACGGGCATAGGGCTTTCCTGCATCCTTAAATATTCCTAAGTCCCGAATATAGGTATTGGTGGTAATGGCCCCTGATTCCAGGCCTGCCAAGGCAGTAACCATTTTAAAGGTGGAGCCGGGTGCCTTTTTCTGCTTTAACGGTCGATTTACCAAAGGGGTATTTCCGTCTTGCAAAAGGTCGTTATAGTAGGCGTTATTAAAGGTATTTACAAGCTCATTATTATCATAGGAAGGATAGGAAACGCTGGCTAAAACCTCGCCGCTTCCTATTTTAGTTACGAATACAGAGCCTGTGCAGGGATCTAATGCGGTATCCGCGGGACTGAAATCACCATTGTCCAGTTTATTTAAAACCATTGCCAAAGGGGAGATGTGGCCATTTTGGAGGTCTGAGCGCTCTTCATCAGTAGCAATGACTGTACCTTGCTCTATTGCCACCAAAAGGGCCTCTTTTGAGGTGAAGGTTCCTCGTACCAAGCTGTCAAGCAGGTAGGTTTGTACTTTTAGGACAGCATCTTCAGCGTCCTTTGAAAAATCCGTATTTTCAGCCAAAAATTGGTCGAACACTTCTTTTTGAATGCCCCCCGTTGCCTTCATAAGCTTGGTGGCGGAAATGTGGTTTGCCTTAATCATGGCAGTAAACATATCCGTAATCGACACTGAATTTTTACTGTAAGAGGTTAGATTTTTGATGACGGCTTTGCGAAGCTCAGCTTCCAAGGTGTCATAAGCAACCTTTTGCAGCTTGCTGTCTAGCGTCAGGAAAATATCCTTCCCGGAGGTTGGTTCCGTGGAATCGATGACACTCATACGGCGACCCTGATTATCAACCTCGATGGAAACCTTACCGTCGGTGCCATTGAGCTGGCGTTCATAAAGCTTTTCAATGCCTGTTTGACCAACCACGTCCGTTTGGGAATAAATCGGGTTGCCATCAGCATCCACATCATCTTGATACAATGGGTAGTCGGCTTCGGTCATTTGGCGAATATAGCCAAGAATATGGGAGAAATATTCACCCTCAGGATATTCTCGCAATGAAACAGTATCAACAAGAACATCTGGAAAAATATCTTGGTTTTCCTCAACATAAGCCAAGGTTTTTTCGCTAATATTTGTGGCAACGGTAACGGATTTATACTGTTGATACCGCTGCAAATAAAGAGAGTAACGAATTCCTAGGGTATTTCTCGCAACATCTGTTGGCAAACCTTCCGGCAGGCCGAAAAAATCCCTTAAATAATCCAGTGTTTGAAGGGAATCATACTTTAGCTCCTCCTCCGTCATCCCCACGCTTGCCTTCCAGCTTTCTTCTTTGGTCTGGCTATCGTTAAATTGAAGGGTGTAAGGATATTCTCTTCCCAAGGGAAGCTCGTCCGCCATGGTTTCGCCGAATTCTGTTAGTTTTATTGCCAAGGTCAATGCCATCAAATTTTTATCACTTAGAGAAATTGAATAAGAAACATATGCCCTTTTTTGTTCCGTTGTATACGAAGCTGGGGCATGATATTTTTCAAATAAATAGTCAAGGCTTTCACTGGCTGTGGCATCCATCATGTCATCGGGAAAATGCAAGGATTCCTTCCAGCTTTTTTCGGATTTTTTGTTCTCTCGTTCAGTCCCTTCAAAGGTAAAGGAATAGGGCACGGAAGAAGAAATCGGCAAGGTATCATAGGGGCTTGCCCCTTGTTCCCACAAGGCTTGCGTTAGCTGTAAAAACAAACTTTCCTTGTAATTTGTTAAATCAAGGGTAATACTGTCGTCAATTTGAACGGAATATGCCACGCTATTGGTGGCCAAAGGGATGCCGTAGCGATCATAGATATTTCCGCGGGGTGCAGGCACATTAATGGTTTTTGAAACACTTGCGGTAATAGATTCGTCATATTCTGCACCGTGAATAATTTGCAGCGAGAATAAACGCAATAATAATATGAAAAAAAGGAAAAAAATTGCGCAAAGCATTACAAAAATTCGACTTTTACATAAATCAAAAAAATGGTTTAAATAATGTTCTAAATTACGTCTCATCGGTTCCTCCTATTGGAAACAGACGGTAGTTCTGCATTTTTTTCAGTGGTGGGAAATTATGTCCAGTGAAACGAAGTTTTCAAAATTTTAAAACAAACGATATTTATATTTTTCTTTTAGCTCCAACCATTCATTTAGGCCAAATAACACGCGATAAATTGGCACAGTAACAACTGCTGTATAAACAATGGTGGGGATTAAAATTTTTATAATGAAAAAAAGGATATTCCCGTCTTTACGCAAAATCAGCTCCGTTATAAATTGGAAGGTTTCATACATTCCTGCTGCCATTGTGCAAAAAATAATGGGCAGTAGGTAATTTTCGCGATAAAAATTTTTCTGACTCCTCCCGGTAAAGTAGCTGATTGCAAAAAATAATAGCGTATAATATCCCATTGCAGTGCCAAAAAAAACATCGAATAGTAGCCCTGTCAAAATGCCCACAATGCAGCCCTCTTTACTGCCCCGCAAAAGAGCATAGGACACCGCGATAATCAAAGCGGTATTGGGGAAAATGCTCTGAATTGCAAGGTGTTGAAACAAGGTGGTTTGCAGTATGAAATTAATCAACACCAAAACAGTAGTAACGATGATTCTCAAGGGGCTTCCTCCAGTGTGTTTTTATCAATAACCAAAAGAGTATCCAAATGCTTTAAATCTACAAAGGGTTCAATAATCGCATATTTTGTCAGACCGTTGGTGTCGGTTTCTATTTTTGTTACCTTCCCGATGGAAAGGCCTTCGGGATAAACATCAGAAAGCTGGGAGGTAACAATTTCATCCCCCACTGCAACTTGCGCTTCGCCGTCAATATACTCCATTTTGCAAAGACCGTCGTTCATCAGGGTATAATCACCCTTTACAACGCCCAAATCTCCCGTACGAATGCTCATGGCGGGCACAGCGCTTCTGCTGTCTAGTATGGACTGGGCTTTGGAATAAGTCGCACCGCTTTCAAGAATTTTCCCCACAATGCCGCCGGGGGCAATTAAAATCATATTTGCGGATACAGCATCGTCGGTTCCTTTATTGATTGTGAAGGTATTGTACCAAACACCTGGGTTTTTTGCGATAATTTTCGTTCCCGTACTTTTATAATCCGGATATTTCTGAGAAATTTTCAGCAAAGAGGATAGTGTTTCATTTTCATTTTCATATTGCTCCAGACGCTTGTTTTCGTCTTGCAGCTTTGCCAAGTCCTCCTTGAGCTGTGCATTTTCCTCTAAAAGTGAAGTTTTATCTTTGGCGGAATCAGCCGTGCTGTCCACCCAGCTTTCGATCCCTGTTGTTAAATCTTGAAAGGGCGTAACAACAAAACCTATGACACTTTCCAGCGCAGAGGCATTTAAGTTTTTTCCGCCGGCAAATAAAGCAATCGCAACAATGGCAATTGCAACAATGGCAATAATCTTTTTTTTATGTTCTTCCCAAAATTGAATCAAAGTTTAACGCTCCTTCAAGGTTAAAGATAGCCCCTTTTTTAAAGTTAAAAGAGTGCTTTTCTGGGAGAGATCAGCACGGATTTCAAGGTGTCAATATGCTCCAAAACAAGGCCTGTCCCCAAGGCAACGCAATTTAAGGGTTCGTTTGCCACATGAACGGGCATTCCGGTTTCGGCGTTAATCAGTTGATCCAACCCTCTTAACAAAGCACCGCCGCCGGTAAGGGTAATGCCAAATTCCATAATATCAGAAGCAAGCTCAGGTGGGGTTGCCTCCAGTGTTTGCTTAATTGTTTCAATAATCGAGTTCACAGGCTCAGACAGTGCCTCACGAACTTGAACGGAGGTAACTTCAACGGTTTTAGGCAAACCATTGATTAAGTCTCGCCCGCGAATTTCCATGAACTCCTCTTTTTCCATAGGGAAGGTCGAACCAATGGTAATTTTAATTTCTTCCGCTGTACGGTCGCCGATGGCAAGGTTAAATTCTTTTTTGATATAATTTACGATGGCATTGTCTAAGGCATCCCCGGCTACGCGTAAGGAGGTGCTGGTTACGATGCCTCCAAGGGAAATAACAGCCACCTCACTGGTGCCGCCGCCAATATCCACAACCATGCTGCCTGTGGGCTCAGCAATGGGCAGCCCTGCGCCAATGGATGCAGCCATGGGTTCTTCAATCAGGTAAGTGTCTTTATCCTTAGAGCCGGCTGCGATTGCCGCCTCCAAAACCGCTCTTTTTTCAACCTCCGTGACACCCGAGGGCACACAAATTACAATGCGTGGCTTTGGCCCAAACATAGAACGAACGTAGGCTTTATTGATAAAATAACGCAGCATTGCTTGTGTTACGTCAAAGTCAGCAATGACACCATCCTTCATAGGACGGATTGCAACAATATTGCCCGGTGTACGACCAATCATTTCTTTTGCTTCATTTCCAACGGCAAGAACCTCTTTGGTTTGCGTATTGATGGCAACAACAGAGGGTTCATTTACAACAATTCCCTTTTCCTTCATATATACTAATGTATTAGCGGTACCGAGGTCGATACCCATATCTTTCGAAAACATTTTTATGCCCCTTTCATATAAAGCACTCTGTATTGATTACAGATGTCATTTGCTGCGTTAAGCAAAGTTTAATAAAGCCTCAATCTTTATAATACATCTTTTTAACGTTCTTTTCAATAAAAAACGCTGGTCTTTTCACAAAAGCTATATTTTTGTGTCCTGTAAAATCGACAAAAAAAAGCCGACAAGCGGCTATGTAATTACAATTTACGGTATACTAATAATGCAATGATAATGCCAATAATTCCCGCAACGGTAAAACGGATGGTTAAAGCAAACTGCAAGGTTAGTACGCCGATATCCACAACCAGTGGGGAGGAAAGCCCAAACGTGCTGCCATAGGATAGCCAACTTAAAGCAGGAACGCCAGCAAAAACGCTTCCGATAAATCCCCCTAAAACAACGCCGGCCAATATAAACAAAACCATAACCCATACACTTCGCGTTTGCCCTCTCAAAATAATTGGCCTCCTTAGTAACTTTTGAGTTAAAAAATAAATTGAGAACGGCATAAAAAATCATTCTGTTACTCAACATTTTACATTATATCATATTTATGAAAGGGGGTAAAGAGCGCAAGATGTAAAAATAATTAAAAAAGGACACATTCCTTGGAATGTGTCCTTAAACATACAAAATTATTCAGCTTTCGCTTCTTCCTTTGCAGGTGCCTCTGCTTTAGGAGCAGCCTGGGCGGGAGGTGTAGGTCTTTTTCCTGTGATAACGCCCTTAGGACACTTGTTCGCACAGATACCACAGGATTTACATTTATCGTAATCAATCACGGCCAGATTGTCAATGACATGAATTGCGTCAAAAGGACAATTCTTTTCGCAAATTTTACATGCAATACATCCAGTGGAGCAAACCTGCATTACGTTTTTGCCAATGTCCTTGGAGGAACACTGAACTTTAACCTTCTTCTTTGCGGGAAGAAGCTCAATGAGATGCTTAGGGCATGCAGCTACACATTTACCACAAGCAACACATTTATCTTTATCTACCACTGCAATTCCATCAACGATATGGATTGCGTCAAAGGCACATGCCTTCACGCAGCTTCCAAGGCCAAGACAGCCATAAGAGCAGCTTTTGGAGCCGCCGCCAGCCAGTTGAACAGCCATATTACAATCGTCAATACCGGAATAATCATATTTTTCTTTTGCTTTTTCGCAAGTACCACCGCACTTAACGAAAGCTGCAAGAGGGTCGGAGGAGGAAGCCTCAACACCCATGATTGCACCAACTTTTGCCGCAACAGCAGCACCGCCAACGGGACAACCGTTTACGGGCGCGTTTCCCGCAGCAATTGCACTGGCAAGACCTGCACAACCGGGGAACCCGCAGCCACCGCAGTTTGCGCCGGGAAGAACCTCTAAAATCTGAGTGATTTTAGGATCTTCTTCTACTTTAAAAACTTCACCGGCGATGCCAAGGCCTGCACCAAAAACAACACCGAGACCACCGATACTAA
>JAQUSU010000047.1 GCA_028710085.1 Anaerotignum sp. | reverse complement strand
CCCTCGTTCAATCGTACTGTTTGTTTTCCAATTTTTTTTACGCCCATTCTTTTCTCACCTACCTAAAAAATAATATATGATTCCCACAATCATGGAGGTTAATGTTCCGTATACAATAACAGGTCCCGCCAAAATAAACATTTTTGCCCCAGTACCAAATATTAAGCCCTCCTTTTTAAATTCAATTGCCGGAGAAACAACGGAATTTGCAAAACCCGTTATGGGAATAATTGTCCCTGCGCCACATTGCTTCCCCAGCTTTTCATACAAGCCAAAGCCTGTTAAAACAGCAGAAATTGCAACTAATGTAACGGAAAGCATTAATGCTGCATCGTCTTTGGAATTTGTTTTACTGAAATATTCTAATAATAATTGCCCAAAACCACAGATGAGCCCGCCGGAAAAAAAAGCCTTCACACAATTCGTGAAAATCGGACTGTTGGGTGAAGCCTTTTTAACCATTTGGTCATACTCCTGCTTGGCACGATTACTTGTGTCCATCGTATTACCTCCTTTGTAGTTTGAATATTTTTTGTCATTTCTCAAAACTAGTATTTTCAAGTAACTAAAAAAAATACCCTATAGTATTATGAAAGTTCATACTCTATGAAAAAGCGACTCTCTCAAAAATTATTTCAAAGAAATCTATTCTTGAAAAAAAATAGCAGCTTAAAGCACATAAAAACCATCCACCAGAAAATATAATAACGAACCTAGCACTTTGCCTAATGCAAAGCTTAATATTATCCACGGAAGCCCTTTTGTAATTCTGACGCGCCGCATTAAAATTGGCATTACATTTAAAACCTCGGTCAAAGCCATGGCCAAAACACCTGTAAAAACACCAATGGCAAGGGCAAATCCCCCTGCCAAAATCGGGCTTTTTGGAAGGCGATAGTCAACAAACATACTCGTTGCAGCAAAAAGTCCACCTAACAAAATCATATCCTCATATAAAGGAATATATTTTTCTGTTTTACTTCTTTGTGCCATACGAGGCACAAGGCCAATCGCCGCAATAAAGGCAAATACGCCCGCAGAAATTCCTGCCCCTGAGGTGAAACCAATGATAATCATTAAGATCTTCGCTATCATTTTTCTTTGCCCTCCTTGGCACGCTTCTTATTCAGCTTGTCCACAACGCTAGTGTTCGTTTCTTTTTCATAGGTAGTCATTTCAATCTCAATTGGCGTGGGATCATCGGTAATTTTAATCTTCGAAAAATGGTTAAAGAATACGAATACGCCAACTGCTAAACCAATGGAATAAGGTATCGCTAAAATTTTAGGCATGTCCACATTCTCTCCAAAAAACATATAATAATAGTTTTGAAAAATTAATGGAACCTGTGTGTCTGTGTGAAAACACATGATTGTAGTTGATGCCCCAGCGAATAAAATAATGCAGATTGCCAAAACTTTTAGCAATTGCAACCCTTTATTTTCCCTTTTTGCTTTTTGATGATACTCCACTAAGATATCCATTTCCCCAACGTTTGAAACCGTTGCATCAGGGTAATGATAATTGATGGCCTGTATAATATCCAAAACGGATAAAAGATAGGTTGCATCTTTATCCTTTGGTATTTGAAAAACAACGATTGATTCAATATCGCCCTTTGTTTGCCCGCCAATATAAACCTCAGCAATATCCTTTAAATAAACGAGCTTTCTTTCTACCACTTGCGCCTTTTCAGTGGGTTTAATATAGATATCCATCCCCAAGCCTCCTAAATGGAATTATTTTTTCAAAAAAAGAAACCCAAAACTAGGTTATCCTGTCTTGGGTTATTATGCAGCCTTTTATAAAATTCATTCTTTTTTCTTAGATTTTAAAGCTCTTTACGAGGGGATTCTCTGCCAAAAAGCCAGTTAAATCTGTGCAAGTAACCATTGTATCTCTTGTGACATCCAATACTACAGTAGCGGTTCCATCCGGATTTTTCTCCAGCTCCATATGCAAAATTTCAATATTTCTTTTGCCCAACTCTTTTTTTATAGAATCGATTTGGGAAGGAATATGATAAAAGGTAATTAAAACCGTATCATCGTGATTGAATTCCTGTTTATTTAAACTACTGTGAAGCAGAATTTGAATAAGGGGTATGAAAATTGTGGTAAAAACACCTATGGAATACATCCCTGCGCCAATCGCCAAGCCAACTCCAGCCGTTGCCCAAAGACCGGCGGCAGTTGTCAGCCCCTTAATTGAAATATTTTTCACAAAAATTACGCCCGCACCCAAAAAAGATATCCCTGTTATGACATTTGCAGCAATCCTTGAGACGTCAACACTTATCCCAGAGGTAGAAATTACATCATAAAAACCGTATTTAGAAACAATCATCATCAATGTAGAACCCACCGCAACAATAACATGTGTACGGATTCCCGCTTCTTTTCGTCGTCTGGTTCTCTCATATCCAACAATTCCGCCGCAAATACAAGCAATGATAATCCGAAAAATAAACTCTACATTCCCATGCAGCCCAAGTATCGATTCCTCCAAAAAAATTTGTTTAAGGATCATATGCCCCCTCCTTCCGCTATTTATCTAATATATTAAATATATCAAAAGACGATGCCTTTTTCAAATTCCCCATTTGTTTTTCCAGAAGCAATCATTCCTTAAGGTAGATATAAATTATACTATTTTATTATCATATGTAAAAAAAACTGATCTGCAATCAATATGCCACCTAAAATAAATACATAAACAGAAAACCATTTTAGCTTGCCCTTTTTAATAATATCCACCATAAAGCGAATGGCAAAATAGCCTGAAACTGCCGCTGTAACAAATCCAGCTATCATAGGCATAACCCCAAAAGCCTCAGTTAACACCACATCACCAGTTATCATATCCTTTATTGTGAGCACCATTCCCCCCAGTATTGCAGGAATAGACAATAGGAAAGAAAACCTTGCAGCATTTTCACGATCTATTTTTCTCGCCAAGCAGGCGCTAATAGTCATACCGGAACGGGAAACCGCAGGTAAAATTGCCACCCCCTGCAACACACCAACGATCAAAGAATCAAAAATAGACATATTGCGTATTTTCTTTCTTCCTTCTTTGCGGCTATCCGCATAAAGAAGGATAAAACCGGTAAAAATAAAATTAAAACCAATAAATTTTCCTGCGCCGAAAATAGTATCAAAGGTATCATTAAACAATAATGCAATGATAACAGTTGGAATTGTACCGGCAATTAAAAGTGCGGTTGTTCGCTGAAAGGGATGGCAGATCAAAGCCCAAATATCTTTCCAATAATAAATAAATACCGCAATTAATGTTGCCACATGCAGCAAAATAGTAAATGCTTGCGTTGCCTCATGTATGCCAAAAAGGTTCTCAAACAGCACTAAGTGCCCGGAGCTACTTACCGGCAAAAACTCTGTTAGCCCTTGAATTAAGCCTAAAACAATAGCTTCTAATATCTGCATTATCAAAATTCCTCCTATTTCTGAGCGTTTCTTGTAAATTAGTAACAATTCATTATATAACAGACAATTGCCCCTTGCAATTACTATTTTTCCCTGTTATTATAGAGCGTATGGTTTTTTTTGAAACCTGAAGGAAAAACAGTGCTTTAAAAGGGATTTAAAACAGGTATATTATGAGAAACACAAGAGTATACCATTTGCGAAAGCACTTAAAATTATAATAATGTAGTCGAAAGAAAACGTGGAGGGAAACCTCTGGCAAGCAATTTCCTTTTTTGTGGTTCTCTTCGGCTCGGAAAAGAAGAAAGGAAACAAAGAATGGAGCATTTAAAATTTCAAGACATGGGCTTATCACCCGAAATCTGCCAAGCGGTATTGGATATGGGCTTTGAAGAAGCAACACCAATTCAATCTATGGCAATCAGCGTTGTAAAAGAAGGTAGGGACGTTATCGGTCAATCTCAAACAGGCACCGGAAAAACGGCAGCGTTTGGTATCCCCTGCTTAGAACGTGTAAACCCCGACGATAGACGTTTACAGGCATTAATTCTCTGCCCAACCAGAGAATTAGCAATTCAGGTTAGTGAAGAATTCAGAAAACTTTTGAAATATAAAGATAATATTCGGGTTTTGCCAATTTATGGCGGACAACCAATCGACAGACAAATTGCTGCGTTAAAAAAAGGCGCACATGTAGTCATTGGTACACCCGGCCGTGTAATGGATCATATGCGCCGTCGTACTTTAAAGATGGAAACCGTGCAAATGATGGTTTTAGACGAAGCCGATGAAATGCTGGATATGGGCTTTCGGGAAGATATTGAATTGATATTAACCAAAATCCCCGAAGATCATCAAACACTGCTGTTTTCTGCAACCCTATCCCCCGAAATTTTGGATATTACAAAAAGATTTTTGAAAAATCCTGAATTTGTCAAGGTGGTTCGCAAAGAATTAACCGTTCCAAATATTGAGCAGGCATACTTTGATGTAAAAGAAAAAACAAAGCTGGATGCATTGACTCGTATTATTGATGTGTTCGATCCTCATTTGTCAATGGTATTTTGTAATACCAAAAAACGTGTGGATGATTTGGTAGAGCTTTTACAAGGCCGTGGCTATTTTGCAGAAGGTCTTCACGGCGATTTGAAGCAGCCTCAGCGTGATAAGGTTATGCAAAAATTCCGTAACGGTACCATTGAAATTTTGGTTGCAACAGACGTTGCAGCAAGAGGCATCGATGTTGATGATATAGACGTGGTATTTAACTATGACGTTCCTCAGGATGAAGAATATTATGTTCACCGCATCGGACGTACTGGCCGTGCAGGAAAACCCGGAAAAGCATTTACGTTTTGCGTTGGCAAAGAAATCTATAAGCTTCGGGATATTATGCGCTATACAAAAACAAAAATCGCTCAGCAAAAATTGCCTACGTTAAGCGACGTAGAAGAAATGAAAACCAATATCTTTTTAGATAAAGTAAAAGATATTGTTAATGAAGGTCATTTGACAAAATACGTTAATTTGGTTGAACGCTTAGTAGATGATGACTTTACCGCCATTGATATTGCAGCGGCTTTACTGAAAAATCACCTTGCAGACGTCAATGTTGATGAATTGGATGTTTTAGATGACATTAATTTAGGCGGAACAGAAATCTATGGCAGAGACGATGAAAAAATGGTTCGCTTGTTTATCAATGCCGGAAAGAAAAATAAAATCCGTGCAAAGGATATTGTAGGTGCCATTGCAAACGAAACCGGGGTTCCCGGAAAAGTCTTAGGAGCCATTGACCTTTTTGACGATTATACTTTTGTGGATATTCCTAAGGAGTATGTACAAGACGTTTTAACCGGAATGAAAAGCGCCAAAATCAAAAACAAACGAATTCACATAGAAATCGCTAATAAATTAAAGGGAAAACAGCAATAACCATTGATTTTAAGAAGCGGATTACAACCTCAAAACTTGTAATCCGCTTCTTTTTTTACTTCTTTCTACCTATTATATACATTTTTTTGCGCATGGCAAATGCTTCTCAAAAAACAGATAAAAAGGGATCGCATATTTCTATGCAATCCCTTTTTATAAATATGAGGGTATGTTGATTATTTACCGTAATATGCTGCCAAATACATTTCTCTGATTTCACTCATCAGAGGATATCTAGGGTTAGAACCTGTGCACTGATCATCGAATGCTTCTTCGCACATAACATCTAGACTATCCAAGAATTTCTTCTCGTCAACTCCATGAGCCTTAATGGATTTTGCGATACCAATAGTAGCCTTCAGATCTTCAATCTTCGCAATCAAGCTATCCACTTTTTCCGCATCAGTTTTGCCGGGGAGTCCCAAGTATGTAGCCATTTCAGCATAACGAGCTCTTGTATGAGGATATTTGTATTGAGGGAATGTACCCATCTTTTTGGGAACCTCTGCAGCGTTATATTTAATTGCTTCTGTGATTAACAGCGCATTTGCAACACCGTGCTGTACATGGTGGTGTCCACCAAGCTTATGCGCCATGGAGTGGCATACGCCCAAGAAAGCATTTGAAAACGCAAGAGCAGCAAGTGTAGAAGCGTTCGCCATTTTTTCACGAGCTTCTATATCATCACGACCATATTTGTATGCTCTAGGCAAATACTCAAATACCAGTTTTGCTGCTGTCAATGCAAAACCATCCGTATAATCCGTAGCTAACATGGAAACATATGATTCAAGCGCATGTGTTAATACGTCAATACCGGAGGAAGATGTTAAGCCCTTTGGCTGATCCATCATCATATCTGCATCACTGATCGCCATCGTAGGCATGATTTCATAGTCTGCGATAGAGTATTTTGTCTGTGTAGAAGGATCTGTAATGATTGCAAATGGTGTAACTTCGGAACCAGTACCGGAAGATGTAGCGATAGCAACCATGATTGCTTTTACGCCCATCTTAGGGAATACGAATACTCTTTTGCGGATATCCATGAAACGCATTGCCAAGTCAGCAAAGTCAGCTTCAGGATGTTCATACATTACCCACATCATCTTCGCAGCATCCATTGCAGAACCGCCACCGATAGCAATAACTACGTCGGGGCCAAATTCCTTCATTGCAGCAGCACCAGCGATTGCACAAGGCAAAGTCGGATCTGGAGCAACATCAAAAAATACATGACTGGTAATTCCCATTTCACTCAATTGGTCTGTAATAGGCTTTGTATAGCCATTCTTATATAAGAAACCATCGGTTACAACAAATGCTTTCTTTCTGTTATATACTTCCTTCAATTCCTTTAATGCAACAGGTGTACAACCCTTCTTAAAGTAAACCTTTTCAGGAGTTCTAAGCCACAGCATATTTTCTCTCCTCTCAGCCACAATTTTGATATTGACCAATTCCTTGATACCAACATTACCTGATACAGCATTGCCAGCCCAAGAACCGCATCCCAAAGTAAGGGATGGAAGCAGTCTAAAGTTATATAGGTCACCAATGCCACCCTGTGAGGAAGGAGTGTTAATTAAAATACGACAAGTCTTCATTTTTTCTTCAAAACGTTTAATTTTTTCAGGAGCCTTAACAGGGTCTGCATACAGTACGGATGTATGACCAACACCGCCGTCGACAACCAATCTATTTACAATTTCTAAGCCCTCATCGAAGGAGCTTGCACGATACATAGCCAGCTGAGGAGAGAGTTTTTCATGAGCGAAGGGCTCTTTTGAAACATCTAACTCCGTAACTTCAGCGATGAGAACTTTAGTATCTTTCGGACACTCAAATCCACCCAATTGAGCAATCTGATATGGGCTACGACCAACAACCTGTGCATTAATATTGCCAGCCGCGTTTAAAATATTTTTCCGTGCTTTTTCTTTTTCTTCTTCATTTAAGAAATAGCAACCTCTTTCCATAAATTCTTTTTTGCACTTGTCATAGACACTATCCAAGATTGTCACAGACTGTTCAGAAGCACAAATTGTACCATTATCAAATGACTTAGAATGGATTATAGAGTTAACTGCCATAAGGATATCTGCAGAATCATCAATCAATGCAGGGCAGTTACCATTTCCTACACCAACAGCTGGTTTACCGGAGGAGTAAGCAGACTTAACCATTGCAGGACCACCGGTTGCCAATACCATATCAGCATCCTTCATAACTTCAACAGACATCTCGATGGAAGGTTCGTCAATCCAAGCAAGAATACCAGCGGGAGCACCAGCTTCAACAGCTGCATTTAAAATAACCTTAACTGATTCGATGGTACAT
This sequence comes from Anaerotignum sp., assembly GCA_028710085.1. GTDB lineage: Bacteria > Bacillota > Clostridia > Lachnospirales > Anaerotignaceae > Chakrabartyella. The sequence goes on along the minus strand of JAQUSU010000047.1, from coordinate 10,600 downwards.
CTTTTTGCTGTAGGGTGAGGAGAAACAATCATACCATTTCTCGTCTTTAAACAGATCAAACATTTAAAAATTGTTGTGGAAGTAGGGTTTGTTGTAGGAACAACCGCTGCGATAACGCCGATGGGCTCATAAATTTTCTTAATACCAAAAACAGGGTCTTCTTCAAAAATGCCACATGTTTGAGAATCTTTATATGCATTATAAACATATTCAGCTGCAAAATGGTTTTTAATAACCTTATCCTCAACAATACCCATCTTTGTTTCTTCAACTGCTAATCGTGCCAAAGGAATTCTGTTCTTGTTTGCCGCGGTTGCTGCTGCCAAGAAAATTTTATCTACCTGTTCTTGTGTGTACGTAGCAAATTTTCTCTGAGCCTCTTTTACCTCTGCAATTCTGTGCTTTAAGGTTTCAACGTTGTTTACAATTTCAGGTCTTTTTGTTGCAGTAGTTGCCTCTTTTTTCTTTTCTGGTGACATTTTTAATCCCCCTTAACAATAGTTTAGTTTTTAGTTTCCTGTATTTTTATCTTAGAGTGCAGATCGTTCCTGCACGAGTTGCCGTGTCCCCCCATCTATTTTTTGTATGTAAAATATAAAATTTAGATGGGGGTATTTAAGTTGACACAGAGAGCTAATTAAAAGAAAAAATTGCCAAATTGTGCACATCTTATAATTTGATTAAAAATACACTCTTTGGTGTTGTGCGTTTTTTCTTCTTGCTGCTAATACTAGCACCCAATTGCAATTTTATCAATAAAAAAATTCAAAATGCTATATACCTTTTTAGCGAATAGCCTATATCATTTTTTATATGGTCAATAATTATCCCCAAAAAGAACTTACGTTCAAATAAACAAATAATGCTTGCTTTTTACATCTCAAAACTAGCTTATTTGTACATTCATTTATACAATTGATAAATGACTTCCATTAATTTGCTTAAAAACCTCCTTACAAAATAGTAACCATCTTATTTATTTTTGCTTTTTTTATTATTTTGAAACCAAATGGGTTATTTACAAAAAAAAACTAGCAAACTCGATTGCTAACATTTTTCAGAGTTTTTACTTTCATTTTTCATTCAAAGCAAGCTTTGAAATTAAAAAAAAGATTCACACTCTTTTATGTGAACCTTTTTCCGCTCTGTTAAAAATCATATTTACAGTTGTTTATGAGCTTGCTTCCTTCTCAAACCATTTATTCTCTCTTAAATTCGTAATATAAAATTACAAATAACACCCAAATTCGCGGGTTTTTTCTCTAAGCATATCAATTAATTGTTTTTCGAATTTCTTAGTCACATGATTTTCTTTGAACACCAAAACATCCTTCATATATTTGGCATAGGCTCCACAACGCATTTGTACCAAACCATATTTTTCAAGGGTTTCGTCGGGCACAGGAGATACCCACATATAGGTATTCGGTACGGAAGAAAGAATTTCGAATTGACTGCTTCTTTCATAAATATAAATTACCTTTTTTTGAAAACGTTCCTCTCTGTCATTTTCCGTTAAATCAATATAATCCCCTGAGGGAAGCCTTTCATCCCCATGAACTACTTCTATGCATCCTTCCAAATCAGAATCAGCTCGAATATACTTATCTGCAATAATACTGTTTTTCGATGTTAAGAGCAAATAATCAAACTCTAATATTAGTCTATAGGCTAAATCCTTCAGTTTAAACAACGACAAATAGTAGCCTTCGTGCATAACATTATAACGAATAATACCTATATCGTAATGATAATCCAAAACATTTTGTATTGTTCTGCTAGAATTTGTTTCACAATAGTGAATACGAATATTCTCCTCATCGATTAACGTATTCAAGAAATTGGTAAAAACTTCGGAAATATAGCTTGCTCTCGGCACAGAAATTTTTAAGCTTACACCTCGATCGTTAACATCAGAATATGCGCTGGTTAAATTGTTTATCTGATATTGAATTTCCTTTGCATGACGCAAAAAACGCTGCCCTTCTCGTGTAGTGATTACGCCTTTTGGAGTACGTTTAAAAATAACAATATCAAATTCCTGCTCAAGCTCTTTCACCGCACGACTTAAATTTGACTGAGCAACATACAAATTTTTTGCCGCTAGGGATATGGAACCGCATTTGTCAATCTCAATTACATACTTTAAATCAGTTAAATTCATCTAAGCCCTCCTAAATATCATTCAAAACGTATCATAAAGCAAAGAATCACTAAAAAGAAATATATTAATATTATTATATATGAAAAATTTTTAAAAATCTACAAAATCCAGCCGTTCCCTACTTTTATTTCATTTTTAATTTAAAAATCCGGAACACCTTGCAATATTCAAAAACCAATTTACCGTTTTGTGAATGCTCATTTAAGTTTCGAAACTCTAAAATTTCAGGGATTTGCAACAAAAATCTTACAAAAAGCGAGGATTTTTTTATTGCTTTCCATTTTAATCATATTTTTTCATAAAAACAAAAAAAAGCCCAGAAAATCGGACTTTTTCGAAAGGAACATTGGTTTATTCCGTATTCTTACCTTGATTTCCCACTTCTTTTTCCAAGTATTCCAGCCCCATACTCTCTAGCGTTGTGTGATCGACCACTTCATCCAACGCCTCCTTCATTCTTTTCCACAAAGTAAGCGAAATGCAGTAATCTGAATTCGGGCATGTGGGTGTGTCTACACAATATACCGGAGAAAGTGAGCCTTCTAGCACCCGCAAAATTTCTCCGGCTGTAATTTCTTTGGGGTGGCGAGAAAGCATATATCCGCCTTGCGCGCCCCGAAAGCTTTTTACCAAGTCCGCCTTCATAAGAGGATTGATAATTTGTTCCAAATATTTTTCAGAAATTTGCTGTTCCTTGGCAATGGCCTTTAAGGAAAGAGTTCCCTTTTCATAATTAACGGCCAAAGAAAGCATTAAGCGAATTCCGTAACGCCCTTTGGTTGAAATTTTCATTGATACACCTCTATTCTTCTTCCCATCCCTTGCAAATATCTACCCATTCAATGCATTTTCCAAAGTGAAATATTTCATCACAGGTCAATTCAATCGCTGAGTTGCTGCTGCCTGCGGCGGGAAAAACAGTTTCAAACCGTTTCATTGAAATATCGGCATAAGCCTTTGTACCTTCGGGCAAAGCAAAGGGGCACACGCCTCCTATGGCATGTCCTGTGGCTTCCAGTGTTTCCTCAGGCGAAAGCATTTTTGCCTTTAATCCAAAGGAATCCTTAAATTTTCTATTATCAATTTTGGCATCCCCTGCAACTGCGATAACAATAGGCCCCTCTTTTGACATCAAACAAAGGGTTTTTGAAATGCGTGCAGGAATGACCCCAACCGCTTGCGCTGCCAATTCAACGGTGGCGCTGGAAGTATCAAATTCTAAAACTTTATGAGGGCAATTCATTTCATTTAAATACGCCCTTACCTTTTCAATTGACATAGTATCTACAACTCCTTTGAACAAATATTATTAAAATTTTACATTTTTAAATCATAGCAGAAAAAAGGGGATTCCGCAAGGCAATGAAAAAGAAAAAATATGATTAATAAAAACTTGCTCTGCTTTCCTTTTGAACATAATAAATTTGATGAGCCTACAAAGCATTTTGATTTTCCATAAAAGAGCTGAAATATTTATGGTTTTCTCCTCTCGCCTTGACGAGTAATAATCAAAATGCTATACTCAAAATCGAGTTAATCCTATTATTTGGCAAGGAAAATCCTTATACGGATCGAGGAGAAAACATGATACGAAATATTTTAGAATATTTAGAGGCAACAGCGGCTCGATTGCCCGAAAAAATAGCCTTTGCGGGAAAGGAAGAAGCTCTTTCCTTTCAAGCCTTAATGGATTTAAGCAAGAGTGTGGGAACGTTTTTGTTGCGGTATGAAAAAAGGAATGCGCCCATCGCGGTTATGATGGAAAAAACGCCGGCTTCTGTAACCGCTTTTTTGGGCTGTGTTTATAGTGGGAATTTTTATACACCCATAGATTCCACAATGCCAAAGGAACGTATTCTTTCCATATTTCAAACCTTACAGCCCCAAGTGCTTTTGGTTGATGAAAAGAGCAAAAAAACAGCGGAATATTTGGATTATACTGGGGAAACAATTATACTTGAGGAGATTTCCCATACCAAGGCAGAAGAAGATGCTTTATTAAAGATTCGAAAAACTGCCATTGATGCAGACCCTCTTTATGCCCTATTTACTTCCGGTTCCACAGGAATCCCCAAGGGCGTGATTATCACCCATCATTCCGTTGTAAACTTGACGGAATGGTATACGGAAACCTTTGAGATTACGGAAAAAGAAATCATTGGCAACCAAGCGCCCTTCTATTTTGATTCTTCTATTAAGGATATTTATGCCGTTTTAAAAACAGGCGCAGCTATGGAGATCATACCCAAGCAGTTATTTTCCTTTCCTATGAAGCTGATGGAATATGTAGATGAGAAAAAGGTAAATTATGTAGATTGGGTACCCTCTGCATTTTCAATTGTTGCAAATACAGGGGCTTTGGAAAAAATCGCGCCCCAATCCTTGAAAAAAATTGCTTTTTGCGGAGAAATTATGCCAACAAAGCAGTATAATATGTGGCGAAAAAAATATCCCAATGCGCAATTTGCAAATATATATGGGCCAACAGAGGCGACAGTGGATTGTACCTATTATATTGTGGACAGAGAATTTGCCGATGACGAGCCATTACCCATCGGATTCCCCTGCCGAAATACGGATATATTTATTCTTAATGGAGATCGTTTGGCAAAGGAAGGTGAAACGGGAGAGCTTTGTATCCGCGGCAGATGCCTTGCGCCCGGGTATTACAATAACCCTGAAAAAACAGATGAGGCTTTTATTCAAAATCCCCTGAATCCCCATTATCCTGAAAAGATATATAAAACAGGAGATGTGGCAAAATATAACGAATACGGCGAAATCGTTTTCTTGGCAAGAAAAGACCATCAAATTAAGCATATGGGCCACCGTATTGAGCTAGGAGAGATTGAAGCAGCGGTAAACTCTATTGATTTGGTGGAAAGCGGCGCTTGTATTTACGATATCGAAAGTCAAAAAATCGTTTTATTCTATTGCGGCAAGGAGGCAACCCAAAGCTATCTTCTAAAAAAATTGCGGGATAAGGTGCCAAAGTATATGTTTCCCAACATTATGATTTTATTAGAAGAAATGCCTCATACTTTAAACGGAAAGATAGACAGACTACGTCTAAAGGAGTATTATGATAAAAAAGATGATTGATGGACAAGCTTTTTGGCAGGAAATCGCAAAAAGACTTTCAACAGGACAGCGTACAAATTTCTTTTTTTCTGAGGAAGATGCACTTTTGCTGGTTCAAAAGGAGAAAATCAGTCGATGGGACTTTAACGGCGGTGTATATTTTTTTCTTAAGGAAGAAAAATTTTATAAACTTTATTATTTTTTGGACAAGGAAAAAAACCCAGAGGTATTGCCTACGCTTACAGAACCGATTATACTGGAGGAAGTGCTTTTGGCTTCCAAGGAACGTATTCCTTCTAAAGATAGCTGGGAAAAAGCTGGATTGAAGCCGTATTTAGAACGAAAGCGAATGTATTTGATGGCAAAAAATATCATTCCAGAAGAACGAAGCATAGCCTTTGCTTCAGAAAATATGCTTGAGGATATTTTTTACTTGATGAACGAAAGCTTTGAACCTTTTTCCTCCGCATTGCCCACAAAAGATGAGCTGCTTAGAGATATTTTGAACCAAAAGGTATTGGTTTCGCTACAAAATCAAAAGCTTCTTGGATTTTTGCATTTTGGAGAGATGAAACAAGGCTCTATGCTTTGGCATATTGCAGTGATGCCCCAGGCACGAGGCTTAGGGGTTGGAGAGGGATTGGTTAAGGACTGGATTTTTGCCCAAAAGGATGTGAAGAAGTTCCTTCTTTGGGTAAGAACGGATAACCCTCCCGCTTTAGGAATGTATGAAAAGTTCGGGTTTCTACCTGATGGTAGGGTAGCTCCTGTAATGATAAAAACCACATAATAGAAAGGATAAGGAAGATATGGAGACATTATTAAAAATTTTAGCAGAATTAAGACCGGACGTTGATTTTGAGGAGAACAAGGAATTGGTGGACAGCGGCGAGTTGGACTCTTTTGACATTGTTTCTCTGGTTGGGGAATTGTGTGAGGCTTATGAAATTGAGATAGGCGCAGAGGATATTATTCCTGAGAATTTCAATTCTGTTGAAGCAATTATGGCTTTGGTGGTAAAATTACAGGAAGATTGATTTTTAAGGAGATTGGGTTATGTCTTTTACTTCGGTACAATTTGTGGTTTTCCTGCTACTGGTTGCCACTTCATATTTCCTGACCCCGAAGCGTTACCGATGGGTAACGCTTTTGATTGCGAATTATATTTTTTATTTTTTTGCAGGGCCAAGATATTTTATCTACTTACTTGCAACCACAATAACCATATATTTTGCTGCGGTTAAGCTTGGAGATATGTCTGCAAAAAATAAGGCAGACTTTGCTGCGGCAAAGGCAGATTTGGATAAAGAACAGAAAAAAAACTGGAAAGCCAATTTTACAAAAAGAAAACGCAGGGTTTTGATTCCTGCAATGCTTTTTAACCTTGGTATTTTGGCGGTACTGAAATATTCTACCTTTGTTGGGAGCAATCTGAACGCGCTGTTTGAGCGTCTTTCCCTTGGCATTGAGATGCCAATACACAGCTTTTTATTGCCTTTGGGGATTTCTTTTTACACCTTTCAGTCTGTAGCGTATTTGATTGATGTTTATCGGGAAAAATATGAGCCAGAGCGTAATTTGGCAAAGCTTGCACTATTTATTTCCTTTTTCCCGCAAATTGTGCAAGGACCCATCGGCAGATATAACGATTTAGCGGAGCAGCTTTACCGCCCCAATTCTTTTTCCTTTGAAAAAGCAAAATTCGGCGTACAACTAATGCTTTGGGGTGCTTTTAAGAAGCTAATTATTGCAGATCGTGCCAAGGTGATTGTGGATATGGTTTTCGGGTATCCTGAAACCTTTGGTGGAACTTATGTTGCAGTGGCTGCTTTCGTCTACTGCATTCAGCTTTATGGAGACTTTTCCGGCGGCATTGATATTGCAACCGGTGCGGCGCAGGTTTTGGGGATTCAGTTAGAAAAGAACTTTCTTCGCCCCTATTTGGCAACCAGCATCCCTGATTTTTGGCGCAGATGGCATATTTCCTTGGGTGCATGGTTTCGGGATTATGTATTTTATCCCCTATCCTTGTCTAAATTTTTTATGAAGGTAGGAAAAAAAGGACGACAAGTTTTAGGAAATTACATTGGAAAGCTGTTGCCCGTATTAATTCCTCAGTTTATTATCTTTTTCCTCATTGGTATTTGGCATGGGGCGGAATGGAAATATATCGCCTTTGGTTTTTACAACGGAACCTTAATTGTTTTGGGCATTTTATTTGACCAGCCCTTAAAAAAGCTGATTGAAAAGCTTCATATTCGAACGGATTGCTTTAGCTGGCATTTGTTTCAGGTTTTGCGTACGTTTATTTTGGTAGCATTGGGTAAAATCATTACCAGAGCCCCCGGTGTGAGCGCTTCTGCATATTTGATGCATTCCATGGTGAAAAATTGGAACACTGAGGTTTTGATGAACGGCGGATTATTAAAGCTGGGGCTTGATACACAGGATTTATGGGTATTACTGTTTGCCTCCCTTGTGCTCCTTACGATTAGCTTGCTGCAAGAATCAGGGGTGCAAATACGCGAAGCTTTATCCAAGCAAAACCTGCTGTTCCGTTGGATCATTTATTTGGCGGCAATTTTCTTGTTAATTATGTTTGGCGTATATGGTTTGAATTATAACGCCTCCGACTTTATTTATAGGGGGTTTTAATATGAAAGGATGTTTCAAAATCGTGACAAGATGCGTTGCTTTTTTTGTTGTTTTTTCAATGATTTTTTCCAATACGTCAGATTATTTGCGGCGTCCAGATGATGAATCCGATGAAATTCATGCTTTTTACGACGAATCAAAGGACTCCATTGACGTTTTATTTATGGGAAGCAGCCCGATTTTAAGAGGGGTATCTCCAATGGTAATGTGGGAGCAGGAAGGCTTTACAAGCTATATTCGGGCATCGGCATTACAGGCACCCGTTGTTACTTATGGGCTTTTAGGGGAATCCCTGGAATATCAAAGTCCTGAATTAGTGGTGCTTTCGTGTGATAATATCTTTCAGGCGTATGACTATGTGGAACGAGAAGGAGATTTGCGGCGAGGCTTGGATGGAATGAAGCTTTCCAAATACAAATTTCAAATTGTAAGTGAGGTTACGGCGGCGGATGATCGGCAAACCTTACTATCCTACATGTTCCCCTTGTTTCGTTATCACGAAAGATGGAAGGAAATTGACTGGGCAGAGGCAAAGCCAATCCCTTTGATGGAACATTCCTTTAAAAAGGGCAATGTTTATCTTCGTGGCGGTGAGCCGCAGGCGTATCCAGAAAATTTCATGGAGCCTTCCGGCACACCCGCACCCGCATTTGACGAGGATACAAAGGGCTATATGGAAAAAACCATACAGCTTTGTAAGGACAAGAATATTCCTGTTTTAGTCCTTCATTTACCCAAAATGTCTTGGAGTTATGAGCAGAGCTTGGCAATGGAGGAATTTGCAAAGGAAATGGGTGTTGATTATTTGGACTGTGATCAAGAAGAAATCAGAAGTCAATTGAACTTGGACCCTGCCGTGGATTACTATGACCAAGGGCATATGAATTTAATTGGTTCCATAAAGCTTTCCCAATGGTTTGGAAATTATTTGGATGGCATCTATGATTTGCCCGACCATAAAAACGAAGAAGCCTACCAAAGTTGGAACGAGGATTATCAGGAATATGCTCAGCGGACAAAACCAGAATCCTGAAATGAAAAAGACATTAACCATTGAAAATGTGATTTAAGTAAGTGTATTTACTGGGAAATAAGAGCGATTTAAATTCTTAGGCATACGAAAAACCTGTTTGGGCATTTGGCCTCCACAGGTTTTTTGTTTTTCAGATAAAGGGGTACGGATTTTTTGCATAAGATAAGTTTTTCTTGAATACCATTAAAATAAAATGAATTGTGAGGAGAGAATATGGAAAATGATAAGTACCCTTTTGTAAATTTACCCCTTCCCTATGCATATGATGCGCTAGAGCCATTCATCGATGCTAAAACCATGGTAATTCATCATGATAACTACTTACAAGCCTATATTGACAACTTAAATAATACAATAAAGGATTTTCCCGAGCTTCAAGCTCTGCCACTCGAAGACTTGATTAAAAGCTCAGTCTATTTGACGGACAACTTGCGAATACCCATACAAAACAACGGCGGAGGCGTATTCAACCATCGTATGTTTTTTCACGGGATGCAAAATCCAATGGAAATTAAGACTGAGGGCAGAATAATAGATATGATTGAAGCACAGTTTGGAAATATGGAAACCTTTTATCGTATTTTCAAAGCAGAGGCTATGAGGATATTTGGTTCCGGCTACACTTGGCTGATTTATGATAATGGAAAATTAAAAATCGTTACATTGCCAAATCAAAACAGTCCTTTGCTCCAAAATTATTGTCCTATTTTGAATCTCGATATATGGGAGCATGCATATTTTCTAAAGCATTATAATTTAAGAAGTGAATATATTGATGATTGGATGCGTGTTATAAATTGGCAAATGGCCGACCAAAACTATATGGCGTGCCTAGAAAAATCCGCGCAAGGCAATGAACCTTCTGCTGTCCTCATGAGGAAAAAAAATAAATTTTTCAGGAATGCTTAATGAATTATGATAATGCAATGCGGCACAAGGCTGAGAAAACACAGAATTGTGCCGCATTTTTACGAACTTTTAAAGTTTAGGGAAGGTGTCATCGGGACATCTTCTTCTTTTTAATATCTTCATATAATAATTTCTGTCTAAACAATAAAATCACACAATTTTGATATCCCATTTTTTCATCCAGTAATTAATTTGAACCACATATGCCAACATCTGGGGGCCTGCCATCAGCTGTCCATACCACGGTTTTCCATAATCGGACGGGCTAGTGATATAGGTTTCCACCTTCTTGGCGTCTAAAAATTGCAAAACAGGCGAGGTGGAGTCCTCCATAATTTCCAAAACCATGGAAGCCAGCAGATTTTCGTAGTTTTTATCATAAATTTTAGGGTAAGGTGATTTCCGTCTGAACAAAACCTCGTCAGGAATAAGCCCAACGCCGCATTCTCTTAACAAGGACTTTACCACATCATTTCTTGTTTTCATATCCCAAGGCACATTCCAAACGTATTCAATGAGCCTATGGTCTGCAAAGGGAACCCTTGCTTCTAAGCCACTATACATACTGGTTCGATCCATTCGGTCTAACAGCGTTTGCATAAACCATTTTTGGTTCAGATAGGATATTTCCCGTCTGCGCGCCTCCTGCGGGGTATCCTCCCCTAATCTTGGTGTTTCGCTGACGGACTTTGCATAGGTTTTTGCAACATAGTCATCCATGTCAAGGTATTCAATAAAATCATCCTTCAGCAAAACCT
>JAQUSU010000046.1:5150-18592 GCA_028710085.1 Anaerotignum sp. | reverse complement strand
CTGATTTGGTTACCGTTGACCATCCCGGCTCCCAAAGCAGGAAAAACTACGGTTGTGCCTTTATGCAGCTTGCGTTTAAGGTAATGAACCGCGCCATGGAGCTTGACAAAAAGGGCATTTCATTGCTCTCCCCCTCCATGACCTTTCATATGGGGAAGGAATCCATTATGAAAAGCTTTCTGAAAGTTGGGGAACAGCTTGGAAAATCTCCCCAGCAGACAAGAAAGGCTTTGGAAAAAGGGTTGGAAGCGGCAAACCGTTTTGAGGAGCGTTTGGAAGAAAACAGCGAAAAAATTATGAGTCAATTGAAGCCCGATGAGGTTGGATTTGTGATGATTTCAAAAATATATGGCGTGGCTGACCCAGTGTTGAATATGGGTATCCCCGATAAGCTGACAGGGATGGGCTATAAGGTATTTCCCTTTTATGATTTGCCGGAGGGGAATATTTCAAAGGAGCATCCCAATATGTTCTGGCCCTTTGGGCAGCATATTCTTGAGCCTGCCCAGTTGATTCGCAGACATCCCAATTTATATGCAATTTTTCTCACCCATCATGGATGTGGGCCCGATTCTATCCTGTCTCATTATTTTAGGGAGGAGATGAAGGGCAAGCCCTATTTGCATATTGAAATTGATGAGCATTCCTCCAGTGTGGGCATTATTACCCGTGTAGAGGCGTTTCTCAACAGCCTGAAAAACATGGAGGTGAAGCAGGCTTCCGCGGTGAAGGTTTATGCTGAAAAGCTTACCCACAAGGAAGTGGAGCTAAAGTTAAGCTTAAACGATCTTGACGATAAAGCTGTTGTATATTTGCCTTACCTGTATCCATATTCTGAAATTCTACAAGAAACCCTCATGAAAAGAGGAATTCACGCAAAAGCCTTGCCCACTTCCACCAGAGCTTCCATAGAAGCAGGCCGTAAATTTACCATAACAGAGGAATATTTTTCCTTGGCAGCGTTACTTGGAAATGTATTCACTGCTTTAAACAAGGCGGATAAGCCCGATTCTGTGGCGTTTCTCATTCCACAAAATGAGGGTGCGGAAACGGACGGACAATATGGTCGACTGCTTCGTACAAAGCTGGATGAAGAGGGTTTCAAGGAGGTGAATGTGGTATCGCCATTTCTGGAGGATGTGCTCTGTGGGGAGGAAGAAAGCTTCAATGAGGTAGCTTTCGCCTTACTTGCCGGCGATATAATTTGGAGCGCACCGCAAAAATCCAGGAAAAAGCATTTCGAAAAAATTCTGGGGCTTGTGCGGGAAGAAAAGCTTGATTTGGAAAATTTAGTGCCTATTGCCCGAGAAATATCCAAGGAGTTGCAGGCAGAAAGCTTCCGCAAAACCATTTTGGCTGTTGGAGAAATAAGCATTCTCTTTGACGAACTACTCAACAATGGCACATTTCGTGAACTGGAAAGCAAGGGGCATCGTGTGGTATACAGCCCATATAGTGAGGCAATGTGGATGCTATGGAAAGATTATGCCGATCAAAACAAAGGCGAAAAAACTTCCCTTATGGAGGAAAGGCTGGATACTATGAAAAACAATATGCTTCTTGTTTCCCGTGAATTGGGAAATTGGAGCCCCTTCGAGGTGGAGCCGAAGCACCTCATTCAAATTGCAGATCGCACCTTGGGGTATTATTCAGGGGCCCACGGTAGATTCAGACTGGCAAAGCAGCTGGGTTGTTCTTGTAGCATTGATGGGGTAATTACTGCGGCATCTATTTACGAAAATACAGCAATCGCATTGGGTATGCTGCAAAAAGACTATGCAGATTTGAATGCAAAGCCTGTTTTAAATCTGACCTTTGATGGCAACAAAAACGAGAATGATTTGATAAAGGTTGAGTCTTTTATGTACTATCTATAAAAAGGAGGAGAAAGCCGTGAGTGAAAATGGGTTAGAACAGCTTCATGATTGTGGACATAATCGCTTTCATCGTGGGCCAAGCAGCTTTTTTAAGCATGATTCAAGCCTTGTATTTGAAAAATTAGCGTTGCAAAAAGGAGATGCCCTTTTGGATTTAGGCTGCGGTGCTGGAGATTACTCCATTTATGGGGCAAAAATTGTGGGGGAAACGGGATGTATCTATGCATTAGAGCGTTATCAGGAAACCTTGAATCATGTTTGCAATGAAGCCCAGAACCAGGGCATTAAAAATATACATCCGGTGGTTTCTGATATCCGCAGGCAAATTGCCATGGCGGACAGTTGTGTGGATGCTTGCTTGATTGCCACTGTTTTGCATATCATTGATTTTTCAGCGGAAGAAACAAACTTGTTTCCCGAAGTACGTCGGGTTTTAAAGCCCCAAGGAAAGCTTACGGTAATTGAATGCAAAAAAGAAAGTAGCCCCTTTGGGCCGCCGGTGCATTTACGAATTTCTCCGGAGGAGCTTGAAAAAATGCTTGGTGAATATGGATTTTTGAAAACTGATTATATTGATTTGGGATTCAATTACATGATGCTCTTTACCTTAAACCATTGAAAAGTATGGTGGTTGAGATGAAGATTACGCCCTCCTTGGAAGATTATTTAAAGACAATTTTAGAGCTGAACGAAAGGGGCGAGGCAAGAGTAACGGGGCTTTCTGACAGGCTTGGCGTAACGAAAGCCACAGTGTCTCAAACGGTTAAAAAGCTTATAAAATTTGGTTTACTTGAAAAAGATGCTCATGGATCTTTATTGCTTACTGATTTGGGAAAAGCAAAGGCAATTCAAGTACGAAAACGCAATTTGGTTATCAAAGGCATTTTAATTGAAGTTTTTGGCGTAGACGGGAAGGTTTCCGAAAAAGATGCCTGCAAGATAGAGCACTTAATCAGCCTGGAAACGCTGGAAAAGCTGCAAGGCTATTTGCAAAAGACGAAATAGAAAAACGGAATCCTTATGTTGGGTGACTGGAAAAGCAAATCATAAGGGTTGCTTGTGCAGAAGGAATTTTAAATTTCCCAAGTATATTTTAAAAAAGTTCTTGCAAAAAATTTTATATCATATTATGCTCTTTTTGACATCGGTGTACTTGAAAAAAGGAGAAAACTGCGCAGAAAAAACGGACTATGGATTTTGAAGAAATTAGTAATAAAACGCTGGGCGAAAGTGCCCGGGAAAAGCTCACTTGCGTAATTAGCAGCGAATACACGAACATAATGGGGGTTGTTATCATAAAAGATAACCGTATTGCTTATCGTCAAGCGTTTCAAGGCTATGATATGAAAGCTCCCGTTCATGTTGCATCCCTGACAAAGAGCATTCTATCAGCATTGGTGGGGATTGCAATAAAGCAGGGGTATATTGAATCTGTAAAGCAAAGGGTGATGTCATTTTTCCCCGATTATCAATTCAAAGACTATAACGGAAACCGCGAAGCAGTGACGATTGAAAATCTTTTGAACATGACGGTTCCCTATTCCTTTGAAGCCTTTCAGGAGCCGTTGGAGGCGTTTTCCATGTCGGCGGATTGGGTGAAATTTGCATTGGAAATGATAGATGAAAACGGGAAAATCGGTGCGTTCAAATATTCCACAGAAGGAGCCCATCTGCTTTCCGCCATTCTCACCCGAGCCACGGGTAAAAGCACCTGCGAATTTGCAAATGAGGTTCTGTTTGAACCAATTGGTATGTCTGTCATTGCGCCGTATCTCTTAACTCCATCGGAAATGAATTTTGACACCCTTTTCGGGAAGGATTTGAAGGGCTGGGCAAATGACCCTCAGGGGATTACAACAGGGGGTTGGGGAATTACCTTGACACCGGACGATATGGCACGGTTTGGACTGCTGTATCTCAACCATGGTTCGTGGAACCAAAAGCAAATTGTGCCCAAGGAATGGATCGCAGCTTCCGCTAGGGCAAATGAAAATAGCTATGCTTATTTGTGGTGGCAGCTTGCTTTTGGGCAGCTTCTGGCTTTCGCAGCCATGGGGGATGGTGGAAATGTAATCTGTTGCATCCCCCAAAAGCAGATGGTAATTGCCATTGCCTCCGCTTTTATGCCCAACCCAAAGGACAGATGTAACCTAATTGGTGAGTATATTCTCTCTTATTTTGATTAAAACTTTTTGAAATAGAAGAAGCCGATTTTCATAAGGAATCGGCTTCAGACTGTCGAAAAACTTTGGGCACCGCCCAAACCTGCTTGCTTTTTGTAAAAAGCAAGACCAAAAACTTTTATTGAAACCGTATATTTATGCGGCTTTTAAGGGGTCAAGGGTAATACCCTTGTAGGTGTTTGAGGGCAAAGCCCTCAATGTCTTGACTTTATCGACACACTAAAGCCGATTTTCATAAGGAGTCGGCTTTTTTTATTGGATTCTCAGGAAAATATATATTATTTTTGTTAAAAATTGGGTAAATTGGGCATATTAACAAAATGTTTAGAGAAAATAGCGAAAGATTTTATTTGGAAAATACTTGACAGGTTAACATTATTTCATTATAATCAACTTTGCAAATGCGAATAATTTGCATTTGCAATAATGATAATTCTAAAGGGAGGATTACAAAAAAATGAAAAAATTAAGTTTATTCAGTATTTTAGCGTTGATCATGGTTCCTTTCATGCTGGCAGGCTGCGCAGATAAAGAAACCGATACAAATACCGCCGTAGAAACAACCCCAAAACCCATGGTAGCGGTATCCATTGTTCCGGAGGAAACCTTTGTAAAGGCAGTATGCGGGGATATGGCGGATGTGGTTGTTATGGTTCCCCCGGGAAGCAGCCCCGGAAATTATGAGCCAACACCTAAGGAGATGGAGCAATTTAGTAATGCTCAATTGTACTTTTCCATCGGTGTGCCTACAGAAGAAGCAAACATCATGCCGAAAGCCACGGAAATAGAAGGAATGAAGATTGTCAGCCTTCAGGATGCTGTTTCGCAGGTGTATCCTGATCGGGAAATTGCCCCCGGAGAAAGAGATCCTCATATTTGGCTTTCCCCAAAACGTGCAATTGTAATGGTTCAGGCTATCGCTGGTGAAATGGCGGAAATTGATCCTGCAAACAAAGCTCAATATGATGAGAATGCCCAAGCATACATAGAGCAGCTTGAGGATTTGGATGGTGAAATTCAGACGGCATTGGAAGGCGTTCAGAATAAGAAGTTTATCGTGTTCCATCCCGCTTTCGGTTATCTTGCTGATGATTATGGACTTCAGATGTACGCGTTGGAGGAGGACGGGAAGGAAGCAACCCCTCAAAGCCTGCAAGATATGATTGATTTGGCAAAACAAGAAAATATTAAAGCGATTTTCTATCAGGCAGAGATTTCCAGCACACAGGCAGAAGCCTTTGCTGAAGAAATTGGCGGGAAGACAGTACAGCTGGCACCCCTTGCAGCGAATTATATAGAAAATCTTAAAAACATGGCAGAAGTTATGTCGGAGGTTATGCAATGATTTATGCAACAAATGGTGCTGGGGATTGTAAAAATGCGGTTAGCATTAAAAATCTGACGGTGAAGTATAGAGAAACACCTGCAATTGCAGGTGTTTCTCTTGATGTTTTGGAGGGGGATTATTTGGGGATTATCGGCCCAAACGGCGGTGGCAAAACCACCTTACTCAAAGCAATTTTGGGCTTGGTGATGCCGTCATGCGGGGAAATTTCCGTTTATGGGAAAAAACCGGGAAAAAGCGAAAAACTCATTGGTTATGTCCCCCAAATTTCGACGCTGGACAAGGCTTTTCCCATTACGGTTCGTCAGGTTGTTCAGACGGGGATGCTGAAGCCTTCCTTTACGCTGTTTCATCAATATACGCAAAAGGATAAGGAAAAGGCTGACGAATACCTTAACAGAGTGGGTATTTATAAGCTAAAGGACCGAATGATTTCCCAGTTGAGCGGCGGAGAATTCCAAAGAATGCTGATTGCAAGGGCATTGGCGGTGGAACCCAAGCTTTTGCTTTTGGATGAACCAACGGCAAGTGTAGATGCAAGCTCAGCAGAACAAATTTTTTCCTTGCTTAGTGAGTTGAATCAAAGCATGACAATTATTATGGTCACACACGACTTACTTGCGGTATCTTCCCAGGTGAAAACCTTGGCGTGCATGAATAGCAGGCTGGTTTATCATGGTGGAACCCAGCTGAATGAAGAAATAGCAAAGGCTTTGTATGGATACCCCATAGATTTTTTGAAGCATGGGGCGATGCATAGCGTATGAAATAAGAAGGAGGACAAGTGAGATGCTATTATCTTTATTCCAATACCAATTTGTGCAAAACGCAGTGATTGCAAGCGTTTTCGCCAGTATCGTCTGCGGCATTATCGGGGTTATTATTGTGGAAAAAAGGCTGATTATGATGAGCGGTGGCATTGCCCATACCTCCTATGGTGGGGTGGGACTAGGGTATCTTTTTGGTTTTGAACCGATTATCGGCGCGCTTTTCATTTCTGTATTGGCAGCCTTGGGGATAGGCTATGTCAAAAGAAGGGGCGGCACACGCTCGGATGTTGTGATTGGGCTTTTTTGGTCTTTTGGGATGGCGCTTGGCATTTTATTTATTGCCATGATGCCCGGCTATCCCCCTGATCTAACTTCCTATTTGTTTGGGAGCATCCTTTCTGTAACCAGAGGGGATCTCTATTTTATGGCGATATTTACCCTCATTGTCGTGCTTGTGATTACCATATTATTTAATTATTGGGAAGCCTATATGTTTGATGAGGAATTTGCCTCTATTATAGGGATAAAGACTGCGTTTATGGAATATCTTCTCTTTGTATTAATTGCAATATCGGTGGTGGTTTTAATCCGCGTTGTTGGAATTATTCTGATTTTGGCGCTTTTTACGGCACCCACTGCCATAGCGGGATTATTGGCGAAAAACTTGAAATTACGAATGATATTATCTATAATAATAGGTAGTTTATTTTGTTTCGCCGGACTATGGATATCGTATGTGCTAAATGTTGCCTCAGGTGCAGCTATTGTCATTCTTTTAACGATAGCCTATTTGCTGGTTTATATTGCTATTTCTTTTAGATTTCGCAATGAAATAAATTAAATCATTCTAAATTTTTTTGGAAGGTGATTCTATGGAGAGCAAAAGCTACACAGAAATATTCAAAAAGAACGGCATTAAAGCAACAAAACAGCGAGAATTGGTTTTTGGGCTGTTGACGGATTCTGATGTACCCCTAACTGTAGAAGAAATTTATGTAGGGCTTATGGAAAAGGAAAAAAACATGAGCCTTTCTACAATTTATAGAATTCTGGATGTTTTTGTTGAAAAGGGTCTGGTACAAAAGAGTAACATTACCGATAACAAGGCTGTTTATGAAGTAGTCGGCATGGGACATAAGCACCATATTATTTGTATTTCCTGCGGAAAAATCATTGCTTTGGATCACTGTCCAATCAAGGAATATGAAAAAGCCCTTGAAAAAGAAACCGAGTTTGAGATTACCAGTCATAAGCTGGTTTTTTTTGGATACTGTCCCGAGTGTAAGAAAAAAAATGAAGGGGATCATGGAAAATGACAAAAATAGATATCATTTCCGGCTTTTTAGGCTCCGGAAAAACTACGTTCATCAAAAAAATATTGGAAGAAAAATTTTTGGCTGAAAAGGTAGTATTGATTGAAAATGAATTCGGTCAAATTGGCATTGATGGTATTTTATTCAAAAAATCGGGAATTGAAATAAGGGAATTGAACTCAGGGTGCATTTGCTGTTCACTGGTGGGGGATTTTGAAAGAACAATTCAAGAGGTAATTGAAAAATTTAAACCGGAAAGAATTATCATTGAGCCCTCTGGCGTGGGCAAGCTGTCTGAGATTATTAAGGCTTGTGAGGCGGCAAAGCAGGGGGAAAGCCTACATATTAATATGCTAATCACCGTAGTGGACGTATTAAAGCTTGACATTTATCTTGCCAATTTTGGAGAATTTTTTGAAAATCAAATCAAATATGCCAAGACCATTCTACTGAGCAAAACGCAAAAAGCATCCCCAGAAAAGGTGGAGAAGGCGGTAAATACGATTCAAAAAATCAATGCTAAGGCAAACATTGTAACAACGCCATGGGAGGAGCTCAGTGCTGAAAAAATACTTGCCATTGCCGAAGGGGATGGGACGCAGGCTCTTGAAAATGAAATAAAAGAGTTATTACAGCGAGGGATGGAATCTGAAGGTTGTCATTGTGGGCACAATCATGCCACGGAGCATCATCACGACTGCTGTGCCCATGAACACCATCATCACGATGCAGATGAGATTTTTACGGTATGGGGAAAGGAAACACCGCGGATTTTTTCTGTGGAAGAGCTGAGGAAAATGCTTGTCAGCTTGGAAAATGCGGATGCTTTTGGCGATGTATTAAGAGGAAAGGGCATTTTGCAGGTGGAAAATGGGGCGTGGGTTCAGTTTGATTATGTTCCCGAAGAGATACAAATGAGCGAGATAAGTCCGGATTATACGGGGAAGGTGTGCATCATTGGCAGTCAGCTAAACACCAATGCCCTTGAAAAACTATTTTTTGTCACAAATTAAGGCGGAGCGAAAATGAAAACACGAGTAGATATTATTACCGGATTTTTGGACTCCGGAAAGACAACCTATATCAATTTCTTGCTGCAAAACAAAATGAAATCACATGAAAAAATCGTTGTTTTGCAATTTGAAGCTGGCGAGATTGACATGGATTGTGCCATTCAACAGGAGAACATTATTTTTATCAATGCATTGGCAGAGGATAGGGATTTTGATGCGCAGTATTTGGAGAGCATTGCGGATAAATTTTCGCCTGATAAAATAATTATTGAGTACAACGGAATGTATGAATCACAAAGGATATTCACTTTATTTGAACAGTCTGTGGTGAGAAAAAAGTGCGTTCTTGGAAATATATTATGCGTTGTGGATGCATCTACCTTTGAAGTTTATATGAATAATCTTGGGGAAATGCTGAAAAATCAAATTGCTTGTGCGGATCGAATTGTGTTAAACAAAGTGGCAGATTCCCAAGGAAAAATTTTGCAAAATGCGGAAAAGCGGATCAAAGAGCTGAACCAGAAAGCAGAGCTTTTTACGGTGGAGTTGTTTGAAGGTGAATGCTCGGAGGCTGCGAAAAATGATTATGCGGACGCTATTTCTGAAACTGCATCAAGATTAAAGCCGTCAAATGCTTTTGTTGGCGTATTTTTATTATTTGCCCTTGTATATTTATTTTTTTCAGTGGCGCGAGGGTTAAATGCCAATGCAATTCAGTTTGATTTTTCAGGATTTCAAGATTTTTATATGATATTTATCAGTATTTTAATGCAAACCTTTCCGTTTATGCTGGTGGGGCTGTTTGTGTCGTCAATCATTCAGGTGTTTTTCTCCAATGAAGCCATTGTAAAGCTGTTTCCGAAGAAATTCGGATTGGGGTTTTTGACGGCAATGTTTGGCGGATTATTTTTGCCTGTTTGTGAATGTGCCATTGTGCCAGTGATGACAGGCTTGGTAAAAAAAGGAGTTGCCTTGCCCATTGCCATTACGTTTATGCTGGCCGCGCCAATTATTAACCCCATTGTCATTGTATCAACCTATTACGCCTTTCCGGGGCACCCGGAGATTGCAATTTTCAGAGTTTATTTTGGGCTGGTCATTGCCCTTGTGGTAGGAATTTTATTAATGATTTTCCCGGAAACAAAGGTTGCATTGCTGGAAGAAGCCAACACTTTGACGTGCGACTGCGTTTACTGCACCATGGAAACAAGTGGCAAGGAAGGCGTTCGGGGAAAGCTGCGACAGATGTTTTTGCACGCAGGGGAGGAGTTTTTCAATGCAGGCAAATTTCTTGTGATCGGGGCGTTTTTAACTAGCCTGATTCAAGTTATCGTGCCCATGGATGTTTTTTTGGAGCTGGGGACAAAAGATGGCTTATCTCTTGTTGTCATGATGGCAATGGCTTTTTTGTTTTCCGTTTGCTCCACTTCCGATGCATTTATTGCAAGAAGCTTTTGGAATAGCTTTTCCACCGGCTCCATTATGGGGTTTCTTGTGTTTGGCCCGATGATGGATATTAAAAATCTTTTCATGCTCTTTGGAAGCTTTCGAAAAACCTTTGTGATAAAGCTTACGCTAATGATTACCTTTGTGGCATTTTTTTTGCTGTATTTTTTGACATTTATTTTGATTTAGGTGGGATGCATTGTGAAGTGGCTGAAAACAAGAAGCTATAATATAGATGCTGCCATTAAGGCAGTGATCATGCTGGGGTTTGCGTTGTTTTTCTTCCAGAAAATACGCTCTGGAGAGGTTTTAAAATACGTTCATCCCAGAAATGTGCCTGTAATCAAGTTTGCGGTGGTTGCCATGGCATTGATTTGTGGGTTTCTTCTTCCCGAGGTGTTCAAGCCTCAAAGAGTGAAGAAGGGTGTTGGCTCCCTTTTGTTTTTTGCCGTGCCTCTTTTGATGGCGATTTTGCTGCCGATACAGAGCTTTCACGGGGCGTCTTTATCCTATGGAAGCTTAAGTGCGGATGGAGGTTTGTCAAATACAGCAAATTCCGACACGAATACCACATTT
The DNA here is from genome assembly GCA_028710085.1 of Anaerotignum sp. Taxonomy (GTDB): domain Bacteria; phylum Bacillota; class Clostridia; order Lachnospirales; family Anaerotignaceae; genus Chakrabartyella. Next base: position 8,069 of record JAQUSU010000046.1, on the reverse strand, counting down.
GTGGATAAGAGCGAAAATTTTGAGGGAGATCCATATTATGATACAAGCGTGGAGGAGTATTCGGACGGTGAAACGGTAAGTAATACCGATACTTACGGGGTTGATGTCAGTGCGTTTGAGGCAAATGAAAATGAATTTCAATTGGTTGATGGAACGATTGTGATAGACAGCGATAATTATGTAAAATGGATGGAGGAATTATACGATAATTTGGACAAATATATTGGCAAGAAAATTGAAGTAGAAGGCTTTGTATATAAGGATGAGCAATTTAAGGGCAATGAATTCGCATTGGCAAGAATGATGATGGTTTGTTGTGCTGCCGATATGCAGACCATAGGTTTTTTATGCAGCGATGAAAATACAGACCAGATGCAACTAGATGCTTGGATTAAGGTGAAGGGCACCATTGAAAAGGGCGAATCGGACGGAAGTCAGATAGCAATGATTAAAGTGGAGCAAGTGGAAAATACGGAAAAACCGGAAATCGATTATGTTTATCCATATTAAGGAAGCAGTCAGTGCAGGTGGTCGAGATAATTTACCAATTAACGGTGTCCACGAAATGAATCTTCATTTGTTTTCCTAAAATTCGAAAAAGCAGTTTTTTCTTGTAAAATTATTGTGAAAAATGTAGAACAGGCGTAAAATGATGAAGTGATTTGGAAGGGTCTGTTCAGGGGAAATCGTTTTCTCTGGAGAGACAAGCAAAACCATTGTATTTGGGAGTATTAATATATGAAAAAAATCAGAAAATCAATCGCATTTTTATATGGTGATCCTGTTTTGTTTGCGGCTTTTGCGGTTGCAATGTTTTCAGCCTTATTTGTCCACCCATCAAAAGAATATTTGGCATACTTGGATTTCCGCGTATTGAGCCTGTTGTTTTCCATGATGGTGGTGGTGGCAGGCTTTCAAAAGGCGGGCGTTTTTGGCTTTATTGTTGAGCGTTTATTGAAATTCGTACATAATACCCGTATGTTGGTGTTTGTTTTCGTAGGTGTCTGTTTTTTTGGAAGTATGCTGATTACCAATGATGTTGCCCTAATTACCTTTGTACCCCTTGGCATTATGACGTTAACCCAGACAAGAAAGGGGAAACTATTGATTCCCGTCATTGTATTACAAACCATTGCTGCAAATTTGGGAAGTATGCTAACCCCCCTTGGAAATCCTCAAAACCTATATTTGTATTCTGTTTCCAATATGACAATGGGACAGTTTTTATGGACAATGGCAATGCCGTCAGGGATATCCTTTTTGTTGCTTGTGGCAGCTATTTTTTTTATTAAGCCGGAAAGGATTGAACCTCCAACAGAGCAACAAGGGAAGGCTGTGGGGAGAAAAAAGGCTCTTTTGTGGTGCGTATTATTTTTCATATGTTTGCTTGCTGTTTTACGCATTCTTCCATATGGCATTGCACTTGCCGTCGTTTTGGCAGGCGCGGTTATATTTGATAGGAAAATACTGCTTTGGGTGGATTATGGGCTGCTGCTTACCTTTATTTTTTTGTTTGTATTTATCGGAAACATGGAAAACATTCCAGTTGTCAGTGACACGCTTTCTAAGTTGGTTGATACCCGAGAGGTGACGGTGGCAATTTTGCTGAGCCAAGTTATCAGCAATGTGCCTGCATCAATGCTCCTTTCCAAGTTTACCGCAAATTATTCTGCGTTATTGATTGGCGTAAACCTTGGGGGCTTGGGCACATTGATTGCTTCCATGGCCAGCGTTATTTCTTACAAGCTGTATGCGTATACAAGGGGTGCCAAAACAGGCAGGTATCTTGCCATATTCACAGCCATGAACCTCTTGTTCCTTGGAGTTTTATGGGTAAGCGTTGTGGTTTTAAAAGGCGTAACAGCATAACCTATGCCTATTTTTTGAATAAAGTAATTTTTTTAAGCCGTTTGTATAGTTATTTTCTGTTTTGCAAATACTTGCTTTGAGGTGATAATTTATGGCAAAGGACAGCCAGCTTGATCCAAAATGGATTCGTAAAGAAAAAGCCCACGGCGGGCCTACGATGGCAGAAAGTGCAATGGACGGAGAAGGGCGAAACAAGAAAAAGCAATCGGGAAATCGCCATAAACCGGGAGCCGATAAAAATTAGAAAATACAAAGAAATACGGTTTTCTGGAAAAGGTCTAGGGTGTCGGCTTTGGCGACACCCTATTTTTTGTGGAAAGCTGCTTTGTGCGAAGCCGTTAAAAGAAGGAGTTTTCTTTCATTGCATTTTTTCGACTATCGATGGTTGATATGGGAAAATAGGCTTAACGGGGAATTCTTAATGCCGCATTTTTTCAAAAAATCATTTATAATCCTGTTTTCTTCCTCTCCGTTGCTTCCGGTTCGACCCATGCGGTCACAAAAACCAAGCAATGCAATTTCCCGCACGTCGGTGTCTGCCTTCATGGCCTGAAGATTTCCAAAAGGCAATTTTTTAAGAATATACAAGGGATGCATATGATATTTGACTAGCATGCTAACCTGTTTTATGAGAATCTGGTCCTCTGTTAGTTCAGACAAAAACTCCACCGCCATATCCATTCCAACGGCGTCATGCTCATAGGCGGTTATTCTTCCCCGCCGTTCTCTGGTTGTTTTTGCTTTCCCCAAATCGTGCAAAAGAGCCGCCCACATAAAAACAATGGGATCACGACTTAGTTGGCGCACCTGTGCTCCATAATCCACCACCAATGAAACATGGTTCCAAACACAGCCCTCGGGATGATGGATAGGGGATTGGGGGATGGTTTCCAATATCTTTAGCATTGTGAAGGGGTACTCGTCAAAATTGCCGGCAGACAACAATTGGTTTAAGTATTTTGATGGCTGAAAATCGGAGCATAAATGCTTTGTCAATTCTGAAAACAGCTGCTTTGGCTTCAAAGGGATTTGTGTTTGAAGACTTTGGCT
>JAQUSU010000046.1:0-5050 GCA_028710085.1 Anaerotignum sp. | reverse complement strand
AATTTCTGAAATATTATCAAAGGTAATTGTTCCGCTGTTATCTGTCAATTCCGCCGTTTTGAGGGTGGTGTGCTTATAAAGTGCTATAAGCTTGTTGTTGCTAAAGGTTAAGTCATAGATACCATAGATATTGGAGGATGCTCCGGCAACACTGCCGATGCTGTCTTGGTTGGAAGCATCAAGGGGGTTCTTTTTCACAACAACAGAATATGTATTATCTGCTAGCTGCATATCAGGCTTGTAAAAATCTCTCTTCTCCGTCATGATATAATAGTCATCATTTGAATCCAAAGCAATAAAGGAACCATATTCAAAGAAATTTCCAATATAGCCTGAACCACCTGTGTTTTCATAGTAGCCATCAAAGATTAAAGCTTTGATAAAGCTGCCTGTAGCATTTGTTGCATACATAATATCTGGTTTATTTTGATACCAATATGTATTGCCCATTGTATCCGTATAGGTGATATGGGCATAGCCGTTGCTGTCTACAGCAATATCCGGCTTAAAGCAGCTGCCGCCGTTATTGCTCGAAAGAAGCTCCTCGTCGCTCCAGTCATCACCGTCATACATTCTGTAACCAATGCTGCCCGAGGTAGTGTATGCCACATGAGGGTGGTTTGAGCTGTCAAAAGACAGACTGCCTTCTGTGCCTGTACCGATCAGGACTTCAGTTCCCCATGTGCCCGAAGTGTCAACCTGGTTAAAGTAAATGCTGCCGCTTCTTGCATAAAGCACGCCTGTAAAGTTAGAAGCACCAGCTGCATCCAGCAAATCCCCTGTGGGGGCTACCGGTGTTGTGTCACTGATGGTGATGGTGAGGGTTGCTGCATTGCCTGCGTTAAATTCAACGGTTAGACTTGTCGATCCTTCCGACAATGTTGTCAAGTATTCCTTTTTGATGGTTAAAGTGTTGCCTGATACGGCATAGTCTGTTGTTTCAGTCAACGTGGTTGTACCGTTTTTCACTGCACTTACGCTTGTTACGGAGTTCCATGTAATCGTTGTTTCAACATCAGCCTGATTATTTGTGTTTTTATCGAAGGCTCCTGTTGTGGGGCTGATAGAAGCATCAGTGAACACTTCCTCCGTAACGGTAATTTCTTTCTCCATTCCAGCCAGATGGGTTGCGGTTTCTTTGATTCCGACCTTCACCTTGGTTGCGGCTGTAACGCCTGTCAGACCTGAAATGGTAGCCTTGCCATCAACGTCAACAATTAAGTCTGCATATGCGGCATAATTTGTTCCGTCAATTGCTACGGCTGCCTCAAGATTGGCTGTGCTTGCGCCAAGGCCAGTAAGGTTGATGGAGGTTGCTGCCGCAGGGAATGCGCCTGCATAGTCAGCGGTAAAGGCAGTTCCCAAAGCTTTTGCTGTGGCTGCGGAGGTGGCAACGATTCCGTTTTCTGATGCATCAGCGGAGAGTGCCACAACAATAAGGTATTTGCCTACGTCAGCCGAAACGGGAGTATAGGTTGTTCCGCTGCCAAGAGAGGTATCTGTACCATCATTATAAGCCGCATCCTCGGAACGATACCAGGAATAAGTTAGATTGGTTTGAATACCAAGTGATCCAGTGCCTACCGAGAGTTGTGTATCGTAGGTTGCCGGGGTTCCTCCGGTGAAGGCTGGTGCGCCACTTTGTGCCGGCAATGCTCTGGTAATTGTTACGGCGTAGTATTTTACTGCAATGCCGTCCTCAGCCGTTACCTTGATATAAGCGGTTGTTCCGCCCATTTCAAGAGATAAGGTGCTTGCTCCTTGAATTTCTGTTGTAAAGGCTGCATTGGAGTATAGTGCAAAGGCTGCGTGGTCGGCAACCGCAACGTCTGCCAATGCCAAAGAGGTTTTACCATTGCTCACATTGATTGCCCAAGTGATAGGGGTGTTGGTCTGGGTTCCATCGCCTCCCGCTGGGGCGTTGTCTGTTTGAGAAGCCACACTGGTCAAGCCTGCATTACTGCTCTCCCATATTGCATACAGCGTTGTGTTGCTGCTGATGCTGAAGTTGTCATTTGTGGCATAGGTTGTGCCTTGTCCGTTTGCCTGTGTGTTCCAACCGGCAAAGGTGAAGCCTGTTTTTTCCAAGCTGCCTGTATTTCCTAAAACCGATACTTCATCAAGATTGTGATATCCTGTGGCATCGCTTGGTACAGTGCCGCTTGTTGCTCCATTATCGTGATAGGTAACGGAATAGGTAGCTGCAAACAGATTTGTTACGGCTTGGGCGGAGAAGGTGCTTAATATTCCGCTGTCAGCTGCTTCTACATCGCCTTGGGTGTAGGCTGCGGTAATGGTTTCACCGCCTGTTAAAGCATTGGTCAATGTCAGCGCAAGGGTGCTGTTGTCCCCAATTTTTCTTGCCACTGCTGTGGCAGGGTTGATGCTGCCGTTTACCATTATTGCAAACTGATCGTGTTTTCCATTGGGATCAGCCATAGCCTTATCAAAGGCGAGGTGAATTTCCGTTCCTTCTGTGTTAGTGGCTGCGCTGAGCAGCTGTGGTGCATCAGCGTCAGGCACTGTAATTGTGAGGGTATTGCTTGCCACACCACCTGTCAATGCAGATGCATTGGCTTGTAGGGTTAAAGCTCCTGCGCTTGCAGTACCGCTCAATTGGAAGGTTACCTGAGTGTCGCTGTTTCTGGCTATGCTGTTACCATGTAGCCCTGTTGCACCAAGGGTGCCCGTCCAATTGGTTGGAAGCTCGGCATCTGCAGTAAAGGTATCATTCACCAAGTTTACCACGATGGTGGGGTTTTCATCTCCATTGTGAATGGTGGAGGTGGTGGAAATCGTGGGTTCTTGGTTTGTGATCGTGATTTCTTTCTGGCCAAATTTTCCGGAACCATCCGCTGCAGTTGCTTTGACGGTTACTGTCCCGTTTTTGATTGCAGTCAATAAGCCTGTGGCGCTAATGGTTGCTTCACCGGTACCGTTGATTACAGACCAGACAACATTTTTATTGGTAGCATTTGCAGGTGCTACGCTTGCTGTCATTTGCAAGGTACCGCTTGATTGGGTAATGGTTGAAGCATCGCCTTCGCCGTTAACCGTAATGGAGGCTACTGCTATGTGGTGGCTGCCGCCGCCACCGCCGCCACCGCTGCTTGGCTTAGATACAACGATTCCTGTGCCGTCATTATTGTTTGTGTTATTGCTACCTGCTCCAATGGAATTTCCACCGCCACCGGTCACACCGTTGGTGTTAGGAGCGGTTTCGATTTTGGTATTCGGGGTGGAAATATCAGCAAAGTCTCCACTTTCTTCTACTTTTACAGCTGTTACCTTACCCTCGCCGGATACCTCTGTATTTGCTCCGCGAACGGTAATGACTTCTACGGAGGAGCTTTTTTCCACAATAAGCTTGGAATTTTCTCCGCTAAGCAATCCGTTTTCGATGACCGCATCTGTAACCTTTACAATAATGTCATTTGCGGAAACCTCTAAGGTTCCTATATGACCTGTTACGATTACATCGTCCGAACCGTCGTCAACATAAATATAATCAACGTCGGCACCGCTCTCTACGGCAATTCTCACATTGCCGTCGGCTCTGGAAACAATAATCTTTCCAATGAAGGAATTTCCTCTCACGATAACGGAGTTTACGCCACCTCCTCTGACAACGGTTCTGCCTGCAACGGTAATGTCTTCAAGGGTTGCCTCACCGTTTCCTACGCCGTCACCGATGATTAAATCGCCCTTAATGGTGGCACTCTTGAGAATAACCCCGGGTACACGCACCATTACATTGCCCTGGACAACCACCTCGGTTACTTCGCCGGGTGTGTCAATATATTGTTTTACTAAATTGTTCATGACCACGGCAAATTCGGCTCTGGTGATATTTGCGTTTGGATTGAGCTTTCCGTCGGGGCCGCCCTTAATATAGCCTTCCTCTGCCATAGCACTCAAAGCATTTTTGGCCCAGTCGGCAATATCCGAGGTATCGGAATATTGGCGTAATGCTAAAAAGTCTGTATCGGCTGAGGTGAGCTTGAAGGCTCTTGCCAAGACTGCAAACGCTTCCTGACGGGTAATGTTATTTTCGGGACGCATCATCCCATCCAATACAAAGGTACCCATTTGAACGGCCTTTGCCATATCCTTGGCATACCAAGCCGAAGAGGGGACGTCCATGACATCTTTAAGCTCTGTGGTTGCCGCAACAGCGAAGGCACGGTTGACAACGGCCGCCATTTCTGCTCTCGTTAAGGGAGCATCCGGCAGAATCAGGGTTTTGCCATTCACCTTAGAGCCTTTTAAGAGTCCATTTTCCACTGCACGGTTCAGTGCAGTGGTAGACCAGTTGTCTGGCATATCCTGAAAAACAGAGGTCTGTTCGCCAGTTTCGGCGAAAGCGGTTACAGATCCTGTGGTAAGCAGCATCAGCAGGGATAGTAGAACCGCTAGTATCTTTCTTGCGTTCATCTTAATTTCCTCCTTTTTTGAATAATATAGATTTTTGTTTGACAATTTGCACATCTTAGTAACGGGAATTTTGTTCGCCCCAATGAAATTCCTTTTAAGCCATCCGTCAATAATAATTTAAAGGGTTTCATAAAAATACAAAATCCTTCTGCTTGCGGTCATAGGCTTGTTTTTTCATAGGTATTTCTGCCTTCATATTCGCAAAGAATGGGTATATTTAAATTTTCTCTGAAGTACGATACCACTTGTTCAAAAGGAATATCTTTTTCAAATATGCCCCAATAAAGCATATTTCGTGTTTGTATTCCAAGCTCTGCAAGCCTTTTTTCCCTGAGTGTGACAGAATGGATATTGTCTTTTTCAAGCACAATTTCTGCTGTTTCCTCTGGCTTGATAGGAACAAGCTGTAATTCTTTTTCGCCGATCTCCAGACGAAAGGTGGTTGTTTCAAAAAAACCGGTCTTAATTCGGAGCATGAGATCCATGTGCATCACCTCATATAAAATTTTATTTTAAAACTGAGGACAAAACAACAAGGTGGAATGAACTGGCAATGACAAAAATGGCACAATGAATGCCATAGCATCTTGCATTTTTATGATTTTAATGATATTTT
>JAQUSU010000045.1 GCA_028710085.1 Anaerotignum sp. | reverse complement strand
CAAAAACTTTTACTTAAACCGCATATCTATGCGGTTTCTAAAGGGTCAAGGGTGAACCCTTGTAGGAGTTTGAGGGCAAAGCCCTCAAGGTCTTGCCCTTGCCCTTGCTTTTGCTCTACAAAAAAAGGGTGCTGTGAATTTCACGGCACCCTTGGCGTTTCCTTATAGCTAAGTATACTTATTTGTTTTTCAAATATTCATCAATGGCAGCAGCAGCTTTTTTGCCAGCGCCCATGGCAAGAATTACCGTTGCAGCACCGGTTACAGCGTCACCGCCTGCATAAACGCCTTCTCTTGTGGTTTGATTGGTCTCTTCATTTACAACCAAGCAACCCTTGCGGTTGGATTCCAGCCCCTTTGTGGTGGTTCTGATGAGCGGGTTGGGGGAAGTGCCGATAGACATAACCACGGTATCCACATCAATAATATAGTTGGAGCCTTCAATGGGAACAGGCCTTCTTCTGCCGCTGGCATCAGGCTCACCTAAGCCCATTTTCAAGCATTCAATGCCACAAGCCTGTCCTTTTCCGTTGTTGAGGATTTGCACGGGGTTACGCAAAAGATGGAACTCAATGCCTTCCTCCTTGGCATGATGCACCTCCTCTAAACGAGCGGGCATTTCTGCTTCGGAACGACGGTAAACAATATAAACATTTTCCGCACCAAGACGCTTTGCGCATCTTGCGGCATCCATGGCAACGTTACCGCCACCCACGACGGCAACAGCCTTGCTCTTGCGAATAGGTGTGTCATAATCCGACAAATATGCTTTCATCAAATTGATTCTTGTTAAGTATTCATTTGCGGAATATACACCAACCAAGGCTTCCCCGGGAATGCCCATGAAGGAAGGGAGCCCTGCGCCCGTACCGATAAATACGGCATCATAGCCCATTTCGTCAATGATTTCATCAATGGAAAGCACCTTGCCGATGACCATATTTGTCATAAATGTTACGCCCAAGGCCGCAAGGGTATCAATTTCCTTTTGCACAATACCCTTTGGCAGACGGAATTCAGGAATGCCGTATACCAAAACGCCGCCGGCTTTATGGAAGGCTTCAAACACGGTTACTTCATAGCCTAATTTTGCCAAATCCCCTGCACAGGCAAGGCTGGAAGGGCCGGAGCCTACCACTGCAACCTTTTTGCCATTGGATTCGGGTTTTTGAGGAGTCTCCTTACTGTTTGCCATATACCAATCGGCAACAAACCGCTCCAAACGACCGATGGCAACGGCTTCGCCCTTAATGCCGCGCACGCATTTTGCTTCGCACTGGCTTTCCTGAGGACAAACACGGCCGCAAACGGCAGGTAAAGAATTGGTGGAGGTAATTACTTTATAGGCTGCCATAAAGTCGCCCTTTGCAACCTCTGCAATAAACTCGGGGATGCGTACGTTCACGGGACATCCTGCAATACAAGGCTTATGCTTGCAGTTTAGGCAGCGGGTTGCTTCTTCCATTGCCATTTCAGCGGTGTAGCCCAGCGTTACTTCTTCAAAGTTTTTGTTTCGTATATCAGGTGCCTGTTCAGGCATTTTAATTTTTTCTAAACTCATGTTAGCCATGACTCATAACCCTCCTTATTGAATTAAATCTCTTGCAAGCTTATCCATACGACAGACGTGGTCCTTGGAAATTTCCGCTTCTCTTTCCTTATAAATGGAGTTGCGGTTCATCAGCTCGTCAAAGTCTACCAAATGACCGTCAAAATCAGGGCCGTCAACACAGGCAAATTTGATTTCGCCGCCAACGGTAACACGGCAACCGCCGCACATCCCTGTACCGTCAATCATAATGGGGTTTAAGCTTACAATTGTTTTAATTCCAAAGGGTTTCGTGGTCAAGCTGACAAATTTCATCATAGGAATGGGGCCGATGGCAATGACGGCGTCGTATTCATTTCCTGCTTCAATCAAAGCCTTTAATTTATCGGTAACAAAGCCTTTTTCTGCCTTTGAGCCGTCATCAGTCATGAGGTAATAGTTTGTGGAAACAGCCTTCATTTCATCTTCCAAAATAACAATATCCTTGTTACGGAAGCCAACGATTACATCAACCTCAACGCCCAGTTCATGGAGCGCTTTAGCCTGAGGGAAAGCAATGGCACAGCCAACGCCGCCGCCTACAACGGCAACCTTCTTCATACCCTCATATTCCGTTGCGCTACCCAAGGGGCCAACAAAATCAGAAATGGTATCACCCACTTCTTTTGATGCAAGAAGGTTTGTGGAAAAACCAACTTTTTGGAAAATAATTGTAACAGTACCCTTTTCTCTGTTATAATCAGCAATGGTTAAGGGAACCCTTTCACTGAATTCATCCACGCGGAAAATAATAAACTGACCTGCTTGTGCTTTTTTGGCAACAAAGGGAGCTTCGATTTCTAAAAGAGTGACTGCACTGTTTAACTCTCTTTTGTCAACAATTCGAAACATGAGGCAAACTTCCTTTCTTTATCTTAGATTTATTTAACCGCTTTTCTTTCGCGGCATTTTTTGATAAAATCATCATATCACAAAAAGGATAGGGACAAAAGCATAAAAGCGCTATTTTTCTAGGGCATTATAGACAAAAAGTTTATGGATTTTTTTTGGAACAATTCAAATACACCATAGATCAAAGGGATTGGAGGCATTTATTTTGAACAAAAAGTATACTCTGGACGATTTGGTGGAAATTATAAAGCGATTGCGTGGGGAGGGCGGATGTCCTTGGGACATGGTACAAACCCATGAATCCTTGAGAGAAGCAATGCTTGAGGAGGCATATGAAGCAGTAGATGCCATTGAAAGAAAGGATACGGAAAATTTGCAAGAAGAGCTGGGGGATGTTTTGCTGCAGGTGGTTTTTCATGCACAGCTTGAGGCGGAAGAGGGAACGTTTACAATAGAGGATGTAATAGAGGGCGTCTGCAAAAAGATGGTGTATCGCCACCCTCATGTTTTTGGGGATACTAAGGTAAATTCAGCCGACGAGGTTTTGGTAAACTGGGAGCAGCTGAAGAAAAAGGAGAAACTTATTACAACCCAAAGCCAGGCAATGAAGCAAGTGCCCATGGCGTTGCCTGCCCTGCTCAATGCCAAAAAGGTGCAAAAAAAGGCGGCGGAGGTTGGGTTTGATTTTCCTGATGTACAGGGAGCGATGGAAAAGGTAAGGGAGGAAATCGCAGAGCTGACAGAGGCGATAGAACAAGGAATGGAGACGAAAGAAGAGGAATTTGGTGATATTTTGTTTGCAGTGGTGAATATTTCCCGCTTTTTAAAAATAAATCCAGAGATTGCCTTGACAAAAGCCACTAAAAAGTTTATAAATAGATTTGAGTATGTTGAGAATTCAGCCCTTTCAGAGGGAAGAAGCCTTTCGGAAATGACTCTGGAAGAAATGGATTTACTATGGGATGAAGCGAAAGCGAAGTCTTTATCTGATCGAAATCCGAATAATTAAAGATGTATAATTGAGGAGGAATTTATAATGAACAAATCTGATTTGGTTGCTGCTATCGCGGAGAAGGCAGAAATGAGTAAAAAAGATGCTGAAAAGGCCCTCAAAGCTTTTGAAGATGTAGTAACAGAAGAACTTGCAAATAGCGGCAAGGTTCAGCTGGTTGGTTTTGGTACATTTGATGTAGCAGAAAGAGCAGCACGCGAAGGCAGAAACCCTCAGACAGGTGCAGCAATGCCTATTCCGGCTTCCAAAGCCCCTAGATTTAAAGCAGGCAAAGCTCTGAAGGATGCAATGAATAAATAATTTCCGTTTGCCGATAACGCGCCTTTCGTGAGAAAGGCGCTTTCATTTTTTTTCTGGGCTTTGAAACCCTTGTGTTGCGTTAGGCTGTGGGAGGCTTTAAAATGCGTTCACTCTAAGAATAAGCTTCACGGGAAGTGAATATGGAAATTCAGATAGATGTATCCCTTATATAATTTATGGTAAGAAAAACGAGTTTAGCAAAAGGAGGAAGTTCATTGCGCATTGACAAATTCCTTAAGGTATCCAGAATTATTAAACGCAGAACAATTGCCAACGAGGCTTGTGATGCAGGCAGAGTCATGTTAAATGACAAGGTGGTAAAAGCGGGAGCCGAAGTGAAGGTTGGAGATATGATTGAGATTCACTTTGGCAGCAATATCACAAAGCTTGAGGTTTTAAGTTTAAAGGAATCCCCCCGCAAAGAGGAAGCCGCTGCCATGTATCGTTCTGTTTGATGGCAAAGCCCTCAAGGTATTGACTTTGTCTTCGGTCTAAATTTCATTGCTTCTATATGAAAAAAGCTTCATTATTGAAACACCTTTTGTTTTAGGCAGGAGGTGTTTTTTAATGCAGTCTAAAAGACTTCCCACGGACATATATTATTAGCAGACAATAAAATGCGGGAGGCGGGTCTTATGGCAGACGAGAGAAAACGAAGCAAACATACAGTATCCATGGAAGAGCGGGAACGCATTCGTATGGGCGGTATTTTAGAGGTGGTATCCTTTGACGAGGAGGGCGTTATGCTTGAAACCGAGTGTGGCTTGATGATGATAAAGGGGACAGGGTTACATATGGGAAAGCTTGACCTTGATGCCGGAGAAATTATGATTGAGGGGTTATTTGACAGCATTACCTACTCTGATGGATCCTTGTCGGAAAAACATTCTTTTTTAGGGAAGTTGTTTCGATAAAAAGGGGAGATTGTAATGATTTTATCTTTACAAGGGCAGGCGCAATTATTTTTATTAACTGTATTATTGGGGGGCGCCTTAGGCTTGGTTTATGACTGCCTAAGGATTTTTCGCCATATTATTCCCCATAAGCGGCTTTGGGTGCAGCTGGAGGACGGGCTTTTTTGGCTTTGTGCAGTCTTTTTTGCGTTTGCTGTAATGCTTGGGGCAAATGAAGGAGAAATACGTTTTTTTGCCGTATTTGGTATGCTTGGCGGAATGGGCTTATACTTTTTGACCTTAAGCCATTTGGTGATTGCCGTGAGTGATCGGGTGATTTTTATTGTAAAAAAAGTTCTTTTTTTGCTGTTTTCAATCATAATGACCCCTTTTCGCTTGGTTTATCTTGTGATTCGTGGGCCATTGAGGAAAGCAGGTTTATTTTGCGATAAGATTCACAAAAAAGTATTGCATTCTGGTAATTTCTATGCAAAAATAAAATTGAACAGAGTACGGAGAGACTGGCGTATCGCCGTCAGAAGAAAACGGAAAAGTGGTGACAAGCTGAATGAAAAGAAGGCTAAAACAAAACAACGGGCTAAATCCAAAAAGAGGAAGAAAGATACGAAGAGCAGATAAAATATTTATTCGTATTTTTTTAACTGTTTTTATTTGTGCTGTGGGCTTCAGTATTGTGTGCCAGGCAAGAGCCTTTGAACAGATAAAGCAAGAGCAGATGGTGATTACATCACAAATTCAAGAGGAAGAAGAAAAAGGGCTTGAATTTGAAAATCGCAAGGAGTATTATAATAGCGATAGCTATATTGAGCAAATTGCAAGACAACAGCTGGGCATGGTGAAACCTAGCGAGGTTTTGTATATTAATCGAAGCAAATAAAATAATATAAAAGCAAAAAAATGAGAGAAAAAGCTTGACAACTTATAGCGGGATGGTTATAATTGAGTGGTCGACTTATGGCGGAGTAGCTCAGTTGGCTAGAGCATGCGGTTCATACCCGCAGTGTCGGGGGTTCAAATCCCTCCTCCGCTATGTTCCTTTTTCGGCCCGTTGGTCAAGCGGTCAAGACGCGGCCCTCTCACGGCTGAAACAAGGGTTCGATTCCCTTACGGGTCATCAATTTCATATAATTTCGTTTAAGCATGGAAGTTTAGCTCAGCTGGGAGAGCATCTGCCTTACAAGCAGAGGGTCACAGGTTCGAGCCCTGTAACTTCCATTCTTTTTTTGTTCAAAAACCCACAGACATTGTATCGGTACAATCCGTAAAATTGTATCCATACAATTCGTTGTTTTCTCCTGAAATACCTAGCAATATAAGGTTAGATATGGTAACCTTTGAGTAACAAATAGGAGGATGTGGTGTATATGAAAATGACAACAAAGGAAATGTGCATACAAGGGCTGTTGATTGCCTTGGTTACGGTTAGTACCATGATATTCCAGTTTCCCGTTTCAGCGACCCAAGGCTATATTCATCTTGGAGACAGTATGATTTTGCTCATTAGCGTGTTTTTTGGTGCAAAATATGGTATGGTCGCCGGCGGTGTTGGGTCTGGTTTGGCGGATATACTAAGCGGGTATGGCCATTGGGCGCCCTTTACGTTTATTATTAAAGGAATTATGGGCTATTTAATCGGAAAGGTTGCCTCTTTTTCAGAGAAAAACGAAAAGTTTTTTACTCCTCGCAATATGCTCGGAGCGCTATTAGGCATCATTTGGATGGTATTTGGTTACTTTATTGGCGGCGGAATTCTAAAGAGCAGCTTTGCTGTAGCGGCGGTATCCATCCCCGAAAATTTAGTACAGGGCTTTGCGGGACTTGCAATTTTTCTGGTTGTTGGGGTTGCTTTTCATAGGGCAAAAATCTACAAATTTGTATTATCTCGTTAGTGCATGGGAAAAAAATAAATTTTTAGAAGGATGCTTCAATTGAATGAGTTTCATTGATTTTAAAAAGATAAAGGGGGTTGTTGTTTGCCAATTTTAAAAACAACCCCTTTTTTGCGTTGTTTTTTCATTCTTTTTTTTAGGAATTATGCTTATACTTACTTATAGCTGAGGGATTGTGCCCCGTTGTTATGGGGAGGCGGTAACATGTCAAATTTAATTATTCTATGCAGTGAAATAACTTGAAAATCTCCTTGTACTTTTTATAAAATATAGTAGAATAGGGACAGTGGTGGGAAGTCTTTGCTTTGGTTAAACAAAGCATACGTTTGTGGGCAATGAACTTGCCTGTGCCCTATTTGCCCAATAGAAAAAAGATTGGAGGAAGAGGCTTTGGGAATTTCAGCAATTTTATTGATTGCAGTAAGCTTGGCGATGGATGCGTTTGCTGTATCTATTTCTAATGGTGTTTGTATCCGCGGCTTTGGGAAAAAGGACGCCATCAAGCAGGCGGCATTTTTTGGAGGGTTTCAGTTTATAATGCCTGTGATTGGCTGGTTTTTGGGAAACAGCGTAAAGACTTATATAGAGGCTGTTGACCATTGGATTGCATTTATTTTACTGCTGATGATTGGCGTAAATATGATTCATGAGAGCCTAAAGGGTGAGGAAGAAGAAAAAAGGGGCTGCTGTTCATTAACAAATAAAATGCTCTTTATTCAGGCTATTGCCACGAGCATTGATGCTTTGGCTGTGGGCATTAGTTTTGCTATTTTGAATGTGAATATTTTACATGCAGGGGTCATTATTGGGATTATTTCTTTTATTATTTCATGCATTGGGGCATGTGCAGGAAAATATTTGGGAGATAAGCTACAAACAAAGGCTGAAATTTTTGGCGGCGTTGTGCTGATTCTTATCGGGAGCAAAATTTTAATTGAACATATGCTATTGGGGGTTAGTTAAAGCGGTTATGGAGATGATACAGTCAATAGATATTATGATTTTGATGGGGTTGAGAAATGTTTTTGGCGCTTCTTGGCTGGACAAACCGATGATGTTTATTTCTGGATTGGGGAATGATGGTTTTCTTTGGATCGCCATAGCAATCCTCTTTTTTTTCGTGGGCAATAAAAAAAATCCATGGAGGAGATGGGGAATATTATTGCTCCTTTGCTTGGGTGCAAATGCTCTGGTGTGTAATGTGCTGCTTAAGCCCCTGGTGGCAAGGATGCGGCCTTATGATTTCATGGGATATGAAATTTTAGTGACACGCCTTACGGATTTTTCTTTTCCCTCTGGGCACACCTCGGCTTCTTTTGCAGCAGCCACTGCAATTTATGCCATGAAAAAAAGATGGGGCTGGGCGACCTTTCTTTTTGCTGCTTTGATGGGCTTTAGCCGATTATATTTGGGGGTGCATTATCCCTCCGATGTTTTTGCGGGAGCGCTGCTAGGATGGGCCATGGCAACGATAGTAATTCTTGCCTATAAAAGATGTGTTTTGAAAAATAAAAGTCGGATTTTGCAAATAAAAGATTGAAAATGAAAATGTTTTCGTTTAAAATAGAAAAAAAATCCTTTTTAAGGGGTTTCAGAGCGTAGACAAACCTTGGGCTTTGCCCTCTCACTGCCCAAGATAGGGCAGATGGCGGAGCCAGCTTTTGCGTAGCAAAAGTGATGACCACCTGCTTGCTTTTTGAAAAAAGTAAGACCAAAAACTTTTATGGAACCCGTATTCTATGCGGATTCAGGTGGGTCAAGGGTTAAACCCTTGTGGATGTTTGAGGGCAAAGCCCTCAAGGTTTTGACTTTGTCTACAGTCTATAATTCTTTATTTAAAGGGTTTACCGGTGGTTCTTTTTAGAAGTAGGGGGGAAAGGAAGCACTGAGTTTTTTTAGGGAAGAAGGTTTGAGTATGGCAATACCAGTAATTATGCAATTGCTGACCATGGTGATTCTCATGGCTGTCGGCATCATATTGCACAAAAAGAAATTCCTGTCAACACCAAATGCAAAGGGCCTATCCATTGTATTAACCCGTGTGGCAGTACCATGCAACATGATTGTTTTAATGCCAAAAGAATATTCCGCTGAAATCATGGCGGGTTTTCTAAAAACCTGTGGTACAACATTTTTGATGTGCTGCTTGGGGGCATTGATGTTTTTTGTGGTGGGCAAAATCAAAAAAATGAGTCTGCAAGAATTAGGTCTGTTTTCAGGCGGTGGTGTTTACAGTAACGTAATCTTTATGGGTCAGCCATTAATTATGGCTATGTATGGTGCGGATGGATTGGTATTTTGTGTAGCAGTTATGTTTACTTGTAATGTGTTTTTGTTTACTGTATGTTCGTTCTTGTTTAATTTGGGAGGAGAAAACAAGAAAACTTTTGGTAAAATGATGAAGGATGCGTTTTTAAACTTAATCTGTCTTTCAGCAATTATCGGGATATTATGCTTTGTATTTTCCATCAGCCTGCCTGCGCCAATTTATGATGCATTGCAGTTTTCCGCAAACACAACGGTTTGCCTGTCAATGATTTATATTGGAACTTTATTGGCGGCGGCAAATGTACGCAGAATATTCAAAGATAAAATTGTCTATATCTTCAGTTTTTTAACACTAATTATAATGCCCATTATTACAAAATTAATTGCAGGAGTATTTTTGGACGGTATGGCGCTGAATGTTTTGGTGGTTCTTATGGGAACGCCTGCTGCGGCGGCACTGCCTTCTTTTGCAGAGCTGTATGGAAATGATGAGAAGCGAGCATCTGAGTATGTTTTTGTTTCTACAATTCTATCGGTATTTACTTTGCCTTTGGTTGCGCAATTTTTATGCAGAGCATAAGATGCGCTCACGCGATGAAGCCCTCATCGCGTTTTTTTATAAAAAAAGGGATGGATTTCCAAATTTTTTGTATAATTTGTATTTCTTGACAAAATTCGCAGGTTTTTTTTAAAAAAGATGGATAGGAATGGTCGAAAGGCTTGATTTTTCATTAACAAATCGTTTATACTAGTGCGTGGGACAGAAAAAGACTAATACAAGATTGAATGCAGTTGGATGCTGTACTTCGTAATCTGCTGGGGACAGGGCTTACCAAAGCAGAGGACAGGGCGGTGTCTTTGTCTTTTTTAAAAGATGGACACCTGTAGGTAAATTTTGTCGGTGGTCGGTTTTTGTTATTCCGATCATAAGGTCGGGCGGAAATAATAACTTATATTTAAGAAATAATTCAAAAGAGAATCAGGGGGATTTAATCATGGAAAACTTGATGTACTTAGCGCCTGTATTTGGTGTACTTGCGCTGGTGTTCGCCTTCGTTCTTGCGGGGAAGGTTAACCGCGAAGAAGAAGGTACAGAACGTATGGTAGAGATTGCTGCTGCCATCAGAGACGGTGCAAATGCTTTCTTGAAGGCAGAATACCGTATTTTAGTTATTTTTGCTGCAGTATTATTTGTTTTGATTGGCTTTGGCGTAAATTGGATGACAGCAATTTGCTTTTTAATTGGTGCACTTCTCTCTACGCTTGCCGGATACTTTGGTATGTCGGTTGCAACAAAGGCAAACGTTAGAACTGCAAATGCAGCTAGAGTTAGCGGTATGAATAAAGCCCTTTCAATCGCATTTAGCGGCGGTGCTGTTATGGGTATGTCTGTAGTTGGTCTTGGTTTATTAGGCGTTGGTGTTATTTACGCATTGACAAAAAATGCAAACATCTTATTCGGCTTTGGCTTAGGCGCTTCTTCAATCGCTTTGTTTGGACGTGTTGGCGGTGGTATTTATACAAAAGCTGCTGACGTTGGCGCTGACTTGGTAGGTAAGGTTGAAGCAGGTATCCCTGAAGATGACCCTCGTAACCCCGCTGTTATCGCTGATAATGTAGGAGATAACGTAGGTGACGTTGCAGGTATGGGCGCTGACCTTTTTGAATCTTATGTTGGTTCTATTATTTCTGCCATCACTTTAGGAATTGCATACTTCCAGTTTGAAGGAGCAACATACCCTTTGGTTTTGGCAGCGGTAGGCATTTTGGCTTCCATTATCGGTACTTTCTTTGTAAAGGGTGATGAAAACTCTAACCCTCACAAGGCTTTGAAGGCGGGTTCCTATTCTTCAGCTGTATTGGTTGCAATTGCTTCTTTGGTATTAAGCAAGATGTTCTTTGGCGACATGAAAGCCGGTGTTGCAATTATTTCCGGTTTGGTTGTAGGCCTTTTGATTGGTATCGTTACAGAGGTTTATACTTCCGGTGATTATAAATCCGTAAAGAAAATTGCAGATCAGTCTGAAACAGGTCCTGCCACAACAATTATCAGTGGCTTGGCAGTTGGTATGGAATCCACAGCGATCCCTATTATTTTGATTGTAATTGGTATTTATGTAGCCTACACGGTATCTGGTCTTTACGGCATCGCTTTGGCGGCAGTTGGCATGCTTTCCACAACAGGCATTACAGTTGCAGTTGATGCTTACGGCCCGATTGCAGACAATGCGGGTGGTATTGCTGAAATGAGCGGTTTGGATCACTCCGTAAGAAATATTACCGACAAGCTGGATGCAGTTGGCAACACAACAGCAGCTATGGGCAAAGGCTTTGCCATTGGTTCTGCTGCTTTAACAGCTTTGGCGCTGTTTGTATCCTATGCAACTGCTGTTGGTCTGACAGAAATTTCTATTCTTGAGCCTAGAGTAATTATCGGTATGTTCATCGGTGGTATGCTTCCTTTCCTTTTCTCTGCATTTACAATGCAGTCTGTTGGTAAAGCAGCATTCCAGATGATTGAAGAAGTAAGACATCAGTTCCGCACCATTCCTGGAATTATGGAAGGAACGGGTAAGCCTGACTACAAGAAATGCGTTGAAATTTCTACAACAGCAGCATTGAAGGAAATGTTGGTTCCTGGTATCATGGCAGTAGCAGCGCCTTTGGTTGTGGGTATCCTTTTGGGGACATCTGCTTTAGGCGGTTTGCTGGCAGGTTCTTTGGTAACAGGTGTAGTAATGGCAATCTTCATGTCCAATGCGGGCGGCGCATGGGATAATGCGAAGAAATACATCGAAGAAGGCAACCACGGCGGCAAAGGCAGCGAAGCACATAAAGCAGCTGTTGTTGGCGATACCGTTGGTGACCCCTTCAAAGATACTTCTGGACCTTCCATCAACATTCTCATTAAGCTGATGACAGTAGTATCCTTGGTATTTGCACCTTTGTTCTTGACAATTGGTAGCATTCTTTAATAAAAAGCAATCGAGGCGGACATCTTGTCCGCCTCAGACTGTCGAAAAACCTTGGGCGCCGCCCAAACCTGCTTGCTTTTTGAAAAAAGCAAGACCAAAAACTTTTATTTAAACCGCATATTTATGCGGTTTCTAAAGGGTCAAGGTGCAATGGCAAAGAAGTGCCATCTGTCCAAAGGACAGCTTTGCGCAGCAAAGTGCTGAGGTGAAACCCTTGTGGATGTTTGAGGGCAAAGCCCTCAAGGTTTTGACTTTATCGACACACTGGGGCGGACATCTTGTCCGCCTTTTTTATTGGATAAAAGCAGAGAAAACAAGTGGGGATTCTAATTTTTACTACCCATAAAAAATGGCTTGTGTTATAATCAGGTGAAAAAGGAGTTGAGAATATGAAGAAATTCACTGGTTTTTTGCCGGAAACAATAGATTTTTTATGGGAACTTAGAATGAATAACACTAAGGAATGGATGGATCAAAACAGGGAACGGTATAAAGCCGTGCTCAAAGAGCCCTTTGATTGGCTTGCCGCAGAAATCGGGGAGCAATTTGGGGAAAGCACAGGGGAAAAAATGGACTGGGCAATTTCCAGAATCAATCGGGATATTCGCTTTTCCAAGGATAAAAGCCCATACCGTGCATGTCGTTGGGTCGTTTTTAAGGAGCCTTTTTCAGTGGGGACCAAATGGAAGCTGCGCCCTGCTTTTTATTTTGAATTATCGCCGGAGGGTTATAACCATGGCATGGGGGTTTATGAAGCCACACCGACTTATTTGAATGCATACCGAGAAAGAATACAAAAAAAGCCTGACATCTTTGCTCATATTATTCAGGAAATTGAAAAGAAGGGTGTATTCACTTTAATGGGCGAGGACTATAAAAAGGTGGATGCCTCGGGCTTACCCG
This sequence comes from Anaerotignum sp., assembly GCA_028710085.1. GTDB lineage: Bacteria > Bacillota > Clostridia > Lachnospirales > Anaerotignaceae > Chakrabartyella. The sequence goes on along the minus strand of JAQUSU010000045.1, from coordinate 6,052 downwards.
AGGAGGTTTGTCCATGGTATATTAAGAAAAACTTCTATCTTGCTGAAACAAAAAAGCTGGAGGATATCATATTTTCCCCCAAATTGCCACAAATGCTCGTTGAAGGCTGGGAAAATTTAATGCCCTTGTACCGTTATTTAAAAGAAATCAAAGGGGAATGAAAAAAGCCCTCCAGGTAAGCAATGGCTTATCCGAAGGGACTTCTTTTATTCACCAAAGGTTTTTGCCAAAATTTCAATGGCATTTGTGCTGATCAGTGTTTCTCCATGTTCCAGGAGGTAATATTTCGCAAGAGATGTGGAAATGTGTTTCTGACCGAATTCATTCAATATAAGCTCAATGTAGTCATTGCTCTCTTCGGCGGGATATGTATCCGCCTGCAAAACGAGGAAAAATCTTTCGTTGCTTTTATACAATTCGCTTTCTCCTTGATAGCAGTCATGTAAACGCAGACTGGCTTGAATGGCCTCATCCAAGGTCTGGAAGGAAAAAATGAGCAAGTCTTCGTTTTCGTTATTGTTGGTTTCAACGGTATCTAAAGTCTTCCTTTTCCATTTATGAGCTTCTTTGTTCTTAAAAAGCAGATCCATGGGATTCTCACTTTTGTTTTTCTGATCAATTTTTGTGACAATAATCATAATACCATCAACCCCGACAGGAACGGCTTCCACCATAAGCGGTGTGCTTTCATTAATAAAATCGTATTCATCCAAGGCCTGCTCCATAATATCTCGGAAAAGCTTTTGCGTTTTTTCGGAAGGATTGATTAAGTCCTCCAACTTTAAGTCACGCTCCACCAGGTCTGTTCTGCTAAGGGTTAATTTTAATTGATTTTCGCTCACACGTTCTATTTTCATAATAATCACTTCCTTATCTTTTCGGTAGAAAAACGGGTCGTGTTTAAAAATCCACTATACATTCTATGTGAAATATAGTATAGTATAATGAATTGGAGAGAAGATGTAAAGAGGGTAATAACGCCATATTATATTAATTTTTACAAAGAAGGGGTGATAGCTGTGTTGAAAAAGCGGCTTATTCCAATGATATTAACTGTCCTTGTTTGGGCTGGTATGTATTATTATTACTTGCCACCGTTAAATATTCATTCCCGGGACAGCTGGATGTTTATTTTAACGATCGTTGTAATCGGGATCATCATTAATTTCTGGACCATTTTCCGTGCGGTTTTTCTGGATAGAACCAGTCCCGAACGGGCAGCGAACAAGAAAATAATGAAAAAGCTATTGATTGTACCGGCTGCATTGGCGCTTTTTTACGTTGGGGGGACATTACTATCCTCACCGATTTTGCGGGCATCCAGCTATAATAAGCTTTTGACCGTGGAAACCAGCGATTTTGCTGCCGATATTCATGAGGTGGACTATAACAAAATCCCCATTTTGGATAGCGATTCTGCCGCAAAGCTTGCGGAAAGAGAAATGGGCAGCATGGTGGATATGGTTTCTCAGTATGAAGTAAGCTCCTATTTTAACCAGATTAACTATCAAACCAAGCCTATGAGGGTTACCCCTCTTCGCTACGGTGATTTGATTAAATGGGTGACGAACCGAGATACAGGCATTCCTGCATATATTCAAATTGATATGACATCACAGAATGTTGACCTGGTAAAATTAGAGCAGGGGATAAAATATTCTCCCTTTGAGCATTTTGGACGAAACCTGTATCGGTATGTGCGCTTCCGTTATCCCAATGCTATGATTCGCAGCTCGAATTTTGAGGTTGATGAAGATGGGGTGCCTTATTGGGTATGTGCCGTTGAGGATAAAACCATTGGTTTGTTTGGCGGCACGGATGTTAAGGGCGCCATTGTGGTAAATGCTGTGACGGGTGAACACACCTTTTATAATATTTCTGATGTACCTCGTTGGATTGACAAGGTATATGATGCAAACCTTTTGGTGGAACAGTATGATTATTATGGCACCTTGAAAAAGGGCTATATCAACAGTATTTTCGGACAGAGAGAGTGCTTGCAAAGCACTGAGGGCTATAACTATATTGCCTTGGATGACGATGTTTGGGTTTATACAGGTGTAACCTCTATTGGCGGGGACGAATCCAACGTGGGTTTTGTTTTGATGAACTCCAGAACCAAGGAAACGAAATACTATCAGATTTCCGGTGCAAAGGAAATTTCGGCCATGTCCTCCGCGGAAGGTCAGGTGCAGCATTTAGGCTATACTGCAACCTTCCCTATATTATTAAACATTGCGGATGAACCGACTTATTTCTTATCCTTAAAGGACGGCGCCGGGCTGGTGAAAAAATATGCCATGGTAAATATTCAAAAATATCAAATTGTTGCCACAGGGGATACGGTTGCAGAATGCGAAAAGGCATACCGTAATTTAATGGCAGGCAACGGCATTAATACCGTTGATTCAAACAATGCGCTGAAATTGAGTGGCACCATTACCATGATGAAGGATATTGTTGCGGATGGCAATAGCTATTATTATCTGATGCTAGACGGCAGCGACGAGCTTTTTGAGGTCGAAGTAAAGAATTATTTGGGTATTATGAAAAAGCAAGTGGGGGATACTATTTCTCTAGAATATGTTGCAGAAACCAGTGGTGTGAATGTTGTAATTGGATTGGAGTAAAAAATATTAAAAACAGTCACCAAAAAGTTGTTGGTGGCTGTTTTGTTGTTTTTAATATGTTTTTTTGAAAAATATTTAGTTGTGTTGACACATCAATGGGAAGAATGTAAAATAATAAGGTATAATGTGCTTTTTATGAGCGAAAGCAGGAATTTCATAACCCAGCGGAGGTAAATTATGAGCAATGATAGAAATAGCAATACAAACCCCGGTTCTCGAGGAATGGCCGATAATGATAAAGAGTATTATGAAGATTTGTATAACGATCTGCCCAAAGAGGTGGTTGATATTTTAATGCAAACCCATCCCTTGATGAGTAAGGACGGCAATACGGTGTCCAGCGGTTCCAGAAAACGCCCGTCCAGGGAGGACATCGAGGAGGTTCGAGAAGCGAGGATGCAGAAAGTGGGTACAGAAATCAACGAAATCAGAAAAGCACCGCAGCAAGAGGGGGAGCCTACCAGATATGTTTCAAGACGCGCAAGAGGTGAATCGTCTTTGGAGGATACGAATAATCCGGTATCTTCAGGGCATAGAATGGAACAGGACGAGTATGATGATGGAATTCAATATGTAAGTGTAATGCCATCGCGTAAAAAGTCAAAAGCGGACGAGGTTGCTCAGCAAACCTTAACCCCCGGAAAGCGTAAAAAATCGAAAAAAAGTGATGATGCCTTTGAAGATTTTTCGCCCAAGGGCAGAAACCGTTTTGAAGAAATGGATTTTGAAGAAAAAGCGAAACAAGAGCATCTGGACAGCCTTTATGACGATTATGACGATGAGGATGAATATCACGGCGGCGTAAGTAAGTTAGGTATAATTTTAGGTGTAATTGGGCTAATATTAATTATATTTTTGATTTTTAAATGTGTTAGTCTAAGCAGTAAGCTGCAAGTAGCACAAAATCAAGTGATCGCCAATGAGGACTTGAATAGTAGATATGAAAGCATTCAGCTTGAAAAGATGCAGCTGGAGGAACAATTGGCAAGCCTACAGAACCCAGATGCAGCGGAAAATACGGCTGCAGGCGAAGAGGATCAGGCAACAAACGGAGCTGATTCCACAGCAAACAATACAAACACTACAGGAAATAATGCAGCTTCTTTAGGAGATGTAACGGAGTATGTTGTGCAAGAGGGCGAAACGGCTTGGAATATTGCGCAGAAGGTATATGGAAATGGCGCAGATTATAAGAAAATTTTAGATGCAAACAACCTGAAGGAAACAGATACCCTGGGCATTGGAACAAAGCTGAAAATTCCTAGATGATAGAAGATAGGAGCAAAGAAGATGGGAAACGATCTGCAGAAAAAAACTCTGGCAGAACTAAGAGAAACCGCGAAGGAAATGGGTATGAAGTCCATTTCTACGTTAAAAAAAAGTGAATTAATAGAAAAAATAATGGAGGAGCAGTCTCAGGCGGAACCTAGGACTGTGAATCGTGTGACTGCTTATGGTTTTTCATTGCCGGAAAATCAGGAAACGTTGAATAAAAATCCGGAGCCTGCGGTGAAGGTGGAAGAGAGCAATACCAAAGAAAGAATGTCGAAAAAGGATGAAAAGGCAGCCGTAATGGAAAACAGTGTGCCCGGAGAGGGAATACTGGAGGTAATGCCCGATGGGTTTGGCTTCCTTAGAACGCAAAACTTTCTTCCTGGAACAGGGGATATTTATGTATCGCCATCCCAAATTAGAAGGTTTAATTTGAAGACAGGGGATGCGGTAAAGGGAAATATCCGTACGGCTCGAGAGGGCGAAAAATTCGGTGCTATTTTATTTGTGAAATCCGTCAATGGTGATTATCCCGACCTGGCTGCAAAACGCCCGAATTTTGAAGATTTGACACCCATTTACCCTGAAGAAAAGCTTTCCTTTGAAGTAAATAGAGAAGAGCTTTCCGGAAGAATTATCGACCTTTGCGCGCCAATTGGCAAGGGGCAAAGAGGAATGATTGTGGCACCGCCAAAGGTGGGAAAAACAGTTCTTTTGACGCAAATGGCGAATGCAATTACAAAGAACCACAAGGAAGTACACTTGATTGTGCTTTTGATTGATGAACGTCCTGAGGAAGTGACGGACATTCAGCGTTCCATAGAAGGGGAAAATATTCAAATTGTTTATTCGACTTTTGACGAACAGCCTGATCACCATAAACGGGTGACAGAAATGGTTTTGGAAAGAGCAAAGCGCATGGTGGAACAGGGAAAAGATCTGGTTATTTTGTTGGACAGCCTGACGAGATTAGCCAGAGCCTATAACCTGACCATTCCCCCCAGCGGACGAACCCTTTCGGGCGGTTTGGACCCTGCGGCGTTATATATGCCCAAGCGTTTTTTTGGCGCAGCCAGAAATATCGAAAATGGCGGAAGCTTAACCATATTGGCCACAGCCTTGGTGGACACAGGCAGCAAAATGGACGAGGTTGTTTTTGAAGAATTTAAAGGTACGGGCAATATGGAGCTGGTGTTGGACAGACGACTTTCCGAGCGGCGGATTTTCCCTGCGGTGGATATCATAAAATCAGGCACCAGAAGGGAAGAAAAGCTCTTGAGTGAGCAGGAATTGGAATGCAACTTTACCCTGCGCAAAATGGCTTCAACCATGAGCCAGATGGAAATGGTGGAGGGCTTTTATGATTTGATGCGAAAAACACGAAACAATGAGGAGTTTATGGGAAGATTACCCTTTTGGGAGAAAACCTTGGGACTTTTTGATAAGTAATCAAACCTTTTTATGTTTTTATATTGCAAAGGGAAAAAACTTATGCTAAACTACTGTTGTTGTCTATAAATAATTATGATTATTGATCAACAAATCTAAATAACGAGGTGAAAGAAATGAGAGAAGGAATCCATCCCGAGTATCATCAGGTAAAGGTTAGATGTAACTGCGGTAACGAATTCGTAACCGGTTCCACAAAGGAAGAAATCAGAGTTGAAGTTTGCTCCAAATGTCATCCTTTCTATACTGGCAGCCAGAAATTGCTTTTGGAAGCCGGCGGCAGAGTGGAAAAATTCAACAAAAAATACGGCAGAAAGTAATTTTTTTGAAATCAAGAGAAAAGGACTTTCAGCTTCTAAAAATTGTTTAGAGAGAAATGTGCAGAGAGTTTATATCCCTGCACTTTTTTTAATGAGTGAAGTGATGATAGAAAACAGGTTGAATGTATAAAGGATTTGTTATTATAATATTCAAGGGATTGCTGGGATTGTATTTCACCCCGTACATGGGGAAGAAAGATTTGGTTACAATTGAAAATCTCTTTGAAAAATTCATTTTGAAAAGCAAAAAAAATTTTTAGTTTTAATGCTTTTATGCTATAATAATAAACTGCAATATATATTATATAAGAAAAGAGTTGATAAAGTGTCAAATAATGATAAACAGAACAGAGTACGACCCACAAACATCGGCGGACAAGC
>JAQUSU010000044.1:10832-18774 GCA_028710085.1 Anaerotignum sp. | reverse complement strand
TAACCCGCATGTATATGCGGGTTCTATAAAAGTTTTTGGTCTTGCTTTTTTCAAAAAGCAAGCAGGTTTGGGCGGCGCCCAAGGTCTTAATCCCTTACTTCTTCCGATATAGCACAAAGGAGAACCTCACGCCGTTTTCCTCTTGTTCTTCGCCTTCCTCTGCAATCTCCCATTCAGGCAGTTGGTCTAAATCAGGAAAATAAGTGTCAGCTGGAAAGGTGGCATGTATTTTCGTAATATAAGCCTTTTCGCAAAAGGGCAAAAGCTGTTGATAAACGCTTCCGCCACCTGCCACAAACACCTCTTTATCACCGAAACCCTCTAGCACATGGGGTAGCTCCGCTATGCTGTGGCAAAGGGTCACACCCTCTGCTTTGTATTCCAAATTGTTGGTTAAAACAACATGCTCACGATTGGGTAGGGGCTTTTTATTGGGGAAGGATTCCAAGGTTTTCCGCCCCAAAATCAGTACATTCCCCGAGGTAATGCCACGAAACCGCTTCATATCCGTTGAAATACGGCGCAGCAGCTCTCCCTCCTTGCCAATCCCCCATTGCTCATCCACCGCTACAATTAAATTCATATATGCCCTCCCTCCTATCATATTGCCACAGGCACTTTCCCTATGGGCTTCCCATGTTGATAATCCTCCACAATAAAGTCCTCCACTGTAAAATCGTAAAAGCTCTTTACTTCGGGATTCAGCCGTACCTTTGGCGCCGGAAATTTTTCTCTTTGCATTAATTCCTTGATCATAGGAATATGTCTGTCATAAATGTGCATATCACTAATCACATGGACCAGCTCTCCTGCTTTGAGGCCGCTTGCCTGGGCAAGCATCATCAAAAGGGCAGAATACTGCACCACATTCCAGTTGTTCGCCGCTAAAGTATCCTGAGAACGCTGATTCAAAATGGCGTTCAGTTTGTCCCCCACCACATTAAAGGTCATGCTGTAGGCACAAGGCTCCAAGCCCATTTCCATTAAGTCCGCAAAATTATAAATATTCGTCATAATGCGGCGAGAATAGGGTGTATTTTTCAACTGCCACAAAATGTTATCCACCTGATCCATAGTGCCTTGCTTAAATTGATAGGGCACCCCTAGCTGGTAGCCGTAGGCTTTGCCGATGGAACCATTTTCATCTGCCCAGGAATCCCAAATTTTACTGTTTAAGTCATGAATATTGTTGGATTTTTTTTGCCAAATCCAAAGAATTTCGTCAATAGCTGCCTTCCAATTAGTTGCCCGTAGGGTCAAAAGAGGAAATTCCTCCGATAGATCATAGCGATTCACAACGCCAAAGGTTTTTATCGTATATGCAGGCGCACCATCCTCCCAGTGAGGACGAACCTTCTCATTTTCAGTGGAAAATCCATTTTCAAGAATTTCCGTGCAATTTTTAATAAAAATATCGTCTGTTTTGCTCAAATTTCTCTCCTCCTTTTCTTGGATCCCCTTTTTGTTGAGGAGCCACCTTTCATTATATAGGAACAATGCCTGTTTTTCTATATCTATAAAAAAAATATTTGGCATATATTTGTTAGACAAAGCTTGGTTTTTTTTTGAAAACAATGTTGTAAATATTGCCTAATAATCTAATTTGTGGTACACTCTTGTCAGCGATGCAAAAAGCATATGTCCATTTCTTAAGGACACGCGTCGTTAAAACAGTGTTTTGTCCTTTTGGGATAAAAAAAACTAGGGAGGTCGTAGTATTATGAAAAAGTTTCTCGCTTTAACCTTGTCAGCTGCGCTGATGCTGTCTTTGGCAGCTTGCGGTGGCAGTGCTTCCGATGACAGTGCTGCTGATGACAGTGCAGCAAATGAAACACCTGCAGCAGCAGGCGTTGCTATTGAAGGCGACACAATTAAAATCGGCGTTTTTGAGCCTACCACAGGCGAAAACGGCGGCGGCGGTATGCAGGAAGTTCTGGGTATGCGTTACGCAAACCAGTTACATCCAACCATTGATATTAATGGCACTACATACAACATTCAATTAGTGGAAGTTGATAACCAGTCCGATAAAACAGCAGCCGTTACAGCAGCCCAGTCCTTAATCAGCTCCGGCGTTGTTGCAGTTCTTGGCTCTTACGGCTCCGGTGTTTCCATTGCCGCTGGACAGACCTTTGCGGATGCTCAGGTTCCTGCAATGGGCGCTTCTTGCACAAACCCTCAGGTAACACTGGGTAATGATTTCTATTTCCGTACTTGCTTCTTGGATCCTTTTCAGGGCACAGTAATGGCTTCTTATGCAAAGGAGCAAGGCTATACAACAGCTGCGCTCATCAGCCAAAATGGCGACGACTATTCCACAGGTCTTGCTGCATTCTTCCAGCAGGCATTTGAAGGCATGGGCGGCACCATTGTTGCAAATGAAACCTACCAGACAAACGAGTCTGACTTTAACGCAATCTTGACTACAATTAAGGCAGCAAACCCTGATTGTATCTTTGCTCCTTCTTCTATCGCTACCGCAACCTTGCTGTTGCCTCAGGCGCAGGCAAACGGTGTTACAGCGCAAATCATTGCCAGCGATACATGGGAAAATGAAACCATCATCACCGCTGCAGGCTCCGCTGCTGAAGGCGTTGCTCTTTCCACCTTCTTTGACGAGCATGATGATACAAACCCCGTTGCAAAAGAATTTGTTGCAGGCTTCAAGGCTTACTTAAACAGCGATCCTCAGAACCTCACATCAAACGGCGGTTCCGACGGTGTTGCTGCAGTTTCCGCTTTGGGCTATGATTCATATATGTCCATCTACGAAGCTTTGAAAGCATTAGAAGGCACAGATGCCCTGAACTCCGTTGCACTGCGCGACGCATTAAAGACACTGTCCTTCGACGGCGTAACCGGCAAAATTTCCTTTGATGAAAACGGCGATGCTGTAAAGAACGTTGCTTACATCAAGCAAATCAAAGACGGTAAGTTTAACTTCTTGAAGACGCAGTCTGCTGAATAATATTGATTAGGGAAAATATTCCCTTGTGGCTGAAGAAAAACCTAATTTTTATAGAGGAAAGGTTTGGAAAACCGATGGTTTTCCAACTGGAATCCGCAGGATGCGCTTTGCTCATCCGAGGAAAACAGGGAGTTTCAAGACCTTTGGTCGCCGGAACTCATCTGTTCACCTCTATATCATTGAAAAAAGCTTGAAAAACGTACTGAGCTTTTTTCAAAGGGTGTCGACTTTGTCGGCACCCTTTAGGGAAAATATCCCCATGCTACAATCAACGAACCAATTTGCCGGGAGGGGTTTCTCCTCTCGGCACTTTTTTTCTGCAACCGCGGCTTGTGAAGGTTTGCAAAGGAAACGAAAAGGGTTTCATTTTTTCACATAAGATAATGTCCCTTTTTAAACCTTTTCAAGCCGCTAAACCAACTATTTTGTCTGGAGGTTGTAACCATGACAACAAATGCATTTTTACAATATTGCCTAACAGGCATTTCCATCGGTGGTATTTACGCCCTCATTGCCATCGGCTATACCATGGTATATGGTATTTTGCGCTTAATTAATTTTGCCCATGGCGATATTTTTATGATGGCAGCATATTTTATGATTTTTTCCATGGTCAATTTCACTTTGCCTTGGTATGTTTCAATTGTAATCGTCATCGGCGCAACCATTGCTCTCGGTGTTGTAATAGAAAAGCTGGCCTATAAGCCTTTAAGAAGCGCGCCTCGTATGTCTATTATGATTTCCGCCATCGGCGTTTCTTACTTTTTGCAAAACGTAGCTACATATTTATTCTCTGCCTTGCCAAAGCCTTATCCTGCCATTGGTTTTTTAACAAAAATCATTTCCTTCGGTGGCATTTCCACCTCTGTGGTAACCTTTATTACCCCAATTTTAACCTTGGGTTTTGTCTTTATTTTAATACAATTAATTAATCATACTAAAATCGGCATGGCAATGCGCGCTGTTTCCAAGGATTTTGAAACCTCTCAGCTCATGGGAATTAAAATCAATCGTGTCATCAGCTTCACCTTCGTCATTGGCTGCTTTTTGGCGGCAATCGGTTCTATTTTGTATTTCACGCCACGCCCCTCCGTATACCCTCTTGCCGGCTCCTTGCCAGGTTTGAAATGCTTTATTGCAGCGGTATTCGGCGGAATCGGCTCTATTCCCGGGGCAGTTTTGGGCGGCTTTATCATCGGTCTTTCCGAAACCTTTATCAAAGCCGCAGGATATTCTGAATTCAGCGATGTATTCACGTTTATTTTATTAATCGTCATTTTACTGATTAAGCCAACAGGTTTGTTCGGTGAAAAAATAACAGAGAAGGTGTAAAATATGACAGAAAAAAAGAACACTCAACTAAAAATCCTTTTTTCCGTGATTGCCCTTTTCGTATGTGCAGGTATTTTATTTTGTGTAAATCATTATACAAGGCCTACCTTCATGCTGCGCACCGTAATGCAATTAGGCGCAATTTATGGACTTGTGGCAGTCTCAATGAATTTATTGAACGGCTTTACCGGCCTATTTTCCTTAGGGCAGGCAGGCTTTATGGCGATTGGCGCCTATGCCTTTGCCATTTTTACCATTCCTGCCAAAAGTCGCCCCGGCGTATACTATCTTTACGGCGTTGCCGATTGGCTTTCCAATCTTCAGCTGCCCATCTGGGCTGGCCTTGTTTTGGCAGGGTTGGTTGCAGCAATTCTTGCGGCCATCATCGGTGCCCCTGTGCTTCGGTTAAAAAGCGATTACTTCGCCATAGCCACCTTAGGCTTTGCGGAAATTGTTCGAATCATTGTAGGTAGCTCCCCCATGAACCGAATTACAAACGGTTCCTTAGGATTGAAAATGATTCCAAAATTCCCGAATTTTTATTTCCCCTTTATTGTAGTGGGAATTTGTATTTTAATCATCTCTCTCCTCATTCGTTCCTCCTACGGCCGTGCCTTTAAAGCAATTCGTGAGGATGAAATTGCCGCTGAGGCAATGGGTATTAATCTTGCAAAGCACAAGCAGCTTTCCTTTATCATCAGCTCCTTTTTTGCAGGTGTAAGCGGTGCACTGATGGGGATGTATTTGGGTGCAATCACCTCTACCACCTTTAACGTCACCTTAACCTATAACATTTTGCTGATTGTTGTCATCGGCGGTATGGGTTCCATCACAGGAAGCATCCTTTCCTCTTTCCTCGTCATTGCAGCAAGAGAATGGTGGCTGCGCTTTTTGGATATGGAAATGTTTATCGGAAGCTTTAAGGTTCCTCTGTTAAAGAGCGGCTTTCGTATGGTTGTGTTCTCATTAATTTTGATGATTGTAGTTTTATTCTTCCGTCAAGGCATTATGGGAACAAGGGAATTTAATTGGAACTTTATCCTAAATCGTTTGAGAAAAAAGAAAAATGCGGGAGGTGAAGGCTGTGAGTGAGAAAGTCCTTTCCGTGCAGGATGTTACCATGCAATTTGGCGGCGTTGTTGCCGTAAATAACCTTTCCTTAGAGGTACATAAGGGGGAAATCGTTTGTCTCATCGGACCAAACGGTGCCGGCAAAACAACAGCCTTTAACGTAATCACAGGGGTTTATGCCCCCACCAATGGTGCTGTGGAATTTGAAGAAAAGACGATTATTTCCAACTATCCCCAGGGTAAAATGGAGAAATTATATGCGGGGGAGCATAAGGGAAAATACAAAAAGGTGTTGGAGCCAACCCCCGATAAAATCACAAAGCTGGGAATCGCCCGTACATTCCAAAACATCCGTCTGTTTAAAAGCCTGACGGTTTTGGAAAACGTATTGATTGCAAAGCATATGCGAATGAAGGCAAATGTATTTGCAGACACCTTCCTTATCAATTGGAAGGAAGAAAAAAAGATGAGGGAGGATGCGCTGGAGCTTTTGCGTATTTTGGATTTATATGAGCTAAAGGACGAAAAATCCAGCTCCCTGCCCTATGGAAAGCAGCGGCATTTGGAAATTGCCCGTGCCTTGGCAACCAATCCCTCCTTGCTTTTACTGGATGAACCAGCCGCAGGCTTGAATCCCCAAGAAACCGACGAGCTGACGGATTTTATCCGCAAGGTCAGAGATCAATTTCATCTCACTGTTTTCATGATTGAGCACCATATGAATTTGGTTATGGATATTTCCGACCGTATTTATGTTATCGACTTTGGCAAATTAATTGCAAACGGCACACCCAATGAAATTCAAAACAACCAGAGGGTTATCGACGCATATTTGGGGGTGGCTGAGGATGAGTAATATTTTAGAGATCAAAAAACTGGTGGTATCCTACGGTGGCATTGAGGCTGTAAAGGGCATTCAAATGACCGTTCCCGAAGGGGAAATCGTAACCTTAATCGGCGCAAACGGTGCTGGAAAATCCACCACGTTAAAGTCCATCTCCGGCTTGGTGAAGCCAAAGCAAGCCTCCATTCTTTATAAAGGCAAGGAAATTGTGGGGCAGTCCCCTGACTTCATTGTTGCTCAAGGCATCACCCTGGTTCCCGAGGGCAGACGGGTTTTCTCAAACCTTACCGTAATGGAAAACCTGAAAATCGGTGCTTATTTGCGCAAAGACAGCCTAAAGGATGACTTGGAATATGTTTTTACCCTTTTTCCCCGCCTAAGGGAAAGAGAATGGCAGATGGCAGGCACCCTTTCCGGCGGCGAGCAGCAAATGCTGGCAGTTGGCCGAGCGCTCATGAGCCGTCCAAAGGTAATCATGATGGATGAGCCTTCTTTGGGTCTTGCGCCTTTGGTGGTAAAGGATATTTTCAATATTATCCAGACCATTAATAAAGAGGGTATTACCGTTTTATTGATTGAGCAAAATGCGAATATGGCTTTAAAAATTGCCCATAAGGCCTATGTTATTGAAACCGGAACCATTACCATGGAGGGTACGGGTGCGGAGCTTTTGGCAAACGAAAAAATTAAGCAGGCATATTTGGGAAAAACAAAATAAACCTCCCCCTTGTGGTGTTTCTACGAAAAAACCGCAGGGGGAATTTTTTTTAAATTAGTTAAAAATTCCGCTTGACTCTCACATTATGAGATACCTTATACTGAGTTTGAGCTCAAATAAAAACCACGCGCGAGGTGATAAAATGCTTAAGATTGGTGTGTTTTCAAAATTATCCAGAATCAGCATACGAATGCTGCGCCATTACGACGAAATCGGTCTGTTGGAACCGCAAGCCATTGACTCCTTCAGCGGCTACCGCTATTACACAGAAGCCCAGCTTCCTATTGCCGAAAGGATTACCTTCCTGAAAAACATGGGGTTTTCTTTAGCAGTCACGAAGGAAATTCTGCAAAACTTTGAGGATCGGGAGGCTTTCTTGCAATTTCTTTTGGTCAAGAAAGCGGAAGTCACGGAGGAGTCAGATGAGCTTGGGCGCCGCTTGATTCTTTTGGAAACAACCATGGCCAAACTCAGAAAGGATGAATCAGCGATGACATATAGTGTATCATTAAAAGAATTGCCCGAAAGATATGTTGCAAGTGTTAGACAAATTATTCCCTCTTATGACCAAGAAGGTATGCTATGGGGTATTTTAATGGAGGAGACCGCTCCCTTAAAAATCCAAGACGGGGAACCCTGCTATACCCTCGCAGTCTTTCACGATGGAGAGCACAAGGAAGCTGACGTTGATGTAGAAGTGCAAAAATCCGTAAAGGGTGCTTATCCCAACACCGCCCACGTTGTATTCAAAACCGTTCCTCCTATTTTCATTGCTTCCGCCACCTATCAAGGCAGCTACGATAAGATCAGTGAGGTCAATGAAGCCGTTGCCAATTGGGTAAAGGATAACGGCTATGAATTTAACGGCTTATCCTTCTCAATTTACCATGTCAGCCCCCATGAAACCTCCAATAGCGATGAATTGGTGACGGAGGTCTGCTATCCTGTGAAGAAAAAATAAGCAAAAGGCTTGCTTATCATAAACAGTAAAAGACCTTGGGCGCCGCCC
>JAQUSU010000044.1:0-10732 GCA_028710085.1 Anaerotignum sp. | reverse complement strand
TTACCATGTCAGCCCCCATGAAACCTCCAATAGCGATGAATTGGTGACGGAGGTCTGCTATCCTGTGAAGAAAAAATAAGCAAAAGGCTTGCTTATCATAAACAGTAAAAGACCTTGGGCGCCGCCCTCTCACTGCCCAAGATAGGGCAGACAGCGAAGCTGGCTTTTGCGTAGCAAAAGTGATGACCCCCTGCTTGCTTTTTGAAAAAAGCAAGACCAAAAACTTTTACTAGAAACCGCATATTTATGCGGTTTCTAAGGGGTCAAGGTGCAATGGCAAAGAAGTGCCATCTGTCCAAAGGACAGCTTTGCGCAGCAAAGTGCTGACCGCTCACTGCCCAAGATAGGGCAGACAGCGAAGCTGGCTTTTGCTACGCAAAAGTGATGACCGAAACCCTTGTGGGTGTTTGAGGGCAAAGCCCTCAAGGTTTTGACTTTTTCTTCAGTCTGACCCGATTGCAAGCAATCGGGTCTTTTATATCCTTTTTTTCTAAATCCTGTGCAGCTGCCACTTTGTACCCCGATAGCGGCAAATGAAAAATATTGCCCTGACGCACCAATCAATAATCATGGCAACCCAAACACCGAATAGCCCCATTTCAAAATAAACCCCTAAAATATAGCTAAACACAATGCGGAAAACCCACATGGAAAAAACAGACCAAATCATACAAAACTTTACGTCGTTTGCCGCCCGAAGGGTGCTTGCCAGAGAAAAGGCCTCAGGCCATATGATAATGGCACAAATGCCGTGAAGCCACGAAATTTCCGTTGCCAGCCTTGCCGCCTCAGGGGAAAGGTGGTAGAGCATCAAAATTCCAGGCAGAGCCAATAAAATAATAAAATTAAAAACAATAATCATAATATGAATCAGCTTTAAAATTTTTCGGGTATAATACCTTGCCATATCATAATCCCCCGCACCCACGCAGCGTGAGCATACCGTAACAAGCGCCATGCTGGCGGCCAAGCCCGGCATAATTTGGAACGTGGCAATAATATTGCCCACAGCATTTGCAGCAATCGCCGCTGTGCCAAACCCCGTTACCATACTCAGCACCAATATTTTCCCCAGCTGAAACATGCTGTTTTCCAAGCCATTGGGAATCCCAATAAAAGCTATTTTTTTAATCAATTCTTTGTTCAAGCGAAAAGAAAAGGGCCTTGAAAGATGGAGCATATGCTCTTGTCCCAGTAATAGCAATAGGATACCCACGGCGGCAGCAATACGAGATACCAACGTAGCAATGGATGCCCCCTTGACCCCCATGCCAAAGCCAAATATCAAAATTGCATTTCCACCCACATTAATTGCATTCATCCATAGGGAAAGAAACATAGGCACCTTGGAATTGCCCATGGAACGAAATATGGCAGCACCTGCATTATAAAGAGCAATAAAAGGAATGGAGGCGGATACAATCATCAAATAGGTTTTTGCGCTTTCCATTACGTTACTTTCGATTCTGCCAAAAACATGCTGTAAAATCAAATCCTTGGAAAGATAGATACCCCCTGTGATGATAACAGCAGAAATTCCAGTCAAAAGCACCAGCTGATCCGTCGCCTTGCAGGCCTTCTCACGGTTACTCTGCCCCAGAAACTGCCCTGCAACCACCGCACCGCCTGTGGCCAACGCACCAAATAAATAGATGAGCAATATAAAAATATTGTCCACCAAGGAAACGCCGGATACGGCATACTCCCCCACGCTGGCAACCATAATAGAATCGGATAAGCCTACTAAAATTGCCAAGAATTGCTCAATCACCATGGGTATAATTAATCTTTTTAAATCTCCGTTTGTAAATATGTAATTCTTCTTCTGATTTGTTTCCAACATAAATCCTTTAACTCCCTAATTTCAAACATTTTTAATTGTATCTCGCAAAAATTTCGTCCCTCTAAATAAATAGCGAAGCAGCGCAGTAAACCAAAAGCAAGGCCATAACCCCATTTAAAATCCTTCTATTTTTTTCAAAAAACACACGGAAAACCGAGCCAAAAAGTACCCAACAGCCGCAGCTAAGGGCAACCACAACCCAGTTAAACACAAGCACCAGCATAAAAGCCTTCACAGATTGGTCATAGGGGAAAACAAAATTTGTAATCAAGGTCATTCCAAATAACAAGCCCTTGGGGTTTACAAACTGAAGCACCACAGCAGTTGGAACCGCCAATGTATCCAGTGAATGCCTTCTGTTTTTGGCTTCCTTGGGCTTATCGCGCCAAATAATCCATGCAAGGTAAAGAATGTAGACCGCACCAAAAACGGTCATTACACCCACAATTTTTGGAATATAGCGGTATAAAAAAAGATTACATAAAATACAGCAAATCAAGACCAAGGAAAAACCCGTTGCTACCCCCGCACAAAAAGGCAGACTTTTTTTCACGCCGTATTTCGCGCCATTATTCATGCACATAATATTATTAGGCCCCGGCGTAATGCAGCAAACAAAAACATAAGAAATAAAAGCAAAAATATGTACCAAAATCATTCACCCTTTGCTATAAAATAAAAACTGCCCTTATTCGAGCAGTTTTTTTGCAATCTTAATCTTCCAAATCAACGATCGGTTTAATGGGCAATCCATTGGCGAGGTGGTTCAATTCATTTTCCTCACTGTACATCTCATTTATTTTGTAAATCAAAGTCATCAAGCTGTCTGTAAGATGCACATTTTCCACCAAAATATCATCGGGTACCTGCAAATCCACGTGGCTGAAATTCCACATGCCTTTTACGCCCCACTTCGCCAAGTCCTTGGCAACCTTTGCCGCCTTTGAACGAGGCAATGTGAGAATTGCTACATCAACGTTGTGATTTTTGATATATTCTTCCATTTGATCCACATCATGCACTTCAATGCCACGAATGGTCATACCAATTAAGCGTGGGTTCGTATCGAATACAGCCTTTATTACAAAACCTCTTTTTTCGAAATTCGTGTAATTTACCAAAGCTTGCCCAATATTGCCCCCGCCCACCACGATCATATTGTACAATCTGTCCAAACCGAGAATCTTCTTTATCTCATTATAAAGATATTCCACGTTGTAGCCGTAGCCCTGCTGTCCAAATCCACCGAAATTATTTAAATCCTGACGTATTTGAGACGCAGTAATGTTCATTTTTGCACTAAGTTCCTTTGATGAAATTCTGGTGATATCGCTCTCCAAAAGGTCGCCCAAGTAACGGTAATATCGTGGAAGTCGATTAATTACCGCCGGCGAAATTCTCTTTTCACTATCCATTTTATCCAAATCCTCTCTTGTCAACTTAGACTCAGTATAGCACTCCTGTTATTTTATTGTCAACAATAACTCTTTTATTCTCGGCGCATTTCTGCTATCATAATACTTGTATCCCCAGAAAAAACGGAGGACAAAAATAATGATACTTGCATGTAAACAATTACACAAAGCTTATGGAATTGACGTGGTTTTAGACAAAATCACCTTTCATCTGGAAGAAAAGGAAAAAGCCGCCATTGTTGGGGTCAACGGCGCAGGCAAAACAACTTTATTCCGTGTGTTAACAGGCGAAACACCTGCCGATCACGGAGAATTTTATATCAAAAAGGAAGCTTCCCTTGGGTATATGGCACAAAATCAGCAAATCGAAAGCAGTCGTACAATCTATGAAGAAATGCTGTCAGTATTTGAAAAAATATTGGGGACAGAAAAGCTTCTTCGTGAAATGGAAAACGAAATGGGCACCCTCATGGGACAAGAATTGTCCGACAAGATGGAGGAATACTCTCGTTTGCAGCATTTTTTTGAGCAAAATGACGGATATAGCTATCAAAGCCGCCTGCGTGGTGTGCTAAAAGGCCTAGGTTTTGGCGAGGAAGATTTTAACCGCCCCCTTACCCAGCTTTCCGGGGGACAAAAAACCCGCATCTACCTTGGTAAGCTTTTGCTCTCCAAGCCTGATATTTTACTTTTGGACGAGCCGACAAACCACTTGGATATTGCCTCTATCGAATGGCTAGAGGATTTCTTAAGAGGGTATGAAGGGGCAGTTTTAATTATCTCCCACGATCGCTACTTTTTGGATAGAATTGTAACGAAAATTATAGAAATTGAAAACAAAAAATCCAATGTTTTTAATGGAAACTACAGCTTTTATTTTAACCAAAAAGAGGTAAACAGAGAGGTTCAGCAAAAAGCCTTTGATAATCAGCAAAAGGAGCTGAAGCATCAAGAAGATGTCATTCGTACCCTGCGCACCTTCAATCGAGAAAAATCAATTAAGCGTGCTGAAAGCCGTGAAAAGGCATTAGATAAAATAGAGCGTGTGGATCGGCCCGAATCTTTGCCCAATCATATGCGCTTAACCTTAACCCCGCTGATTACAAGCGGTAACGATGTGCTTCATGCAGAAGCGCTTTCCAAGTCCTACGGTGGCAACAAAATATTTCAGGCTGTGGGCTTTGATGTAAAACGGGGGGAAAAAGCCGCAATCATCGGCCCCAATGGCGTAGGAAAATCCACACTCTTTAAGATGCTCCTGCGGGAGGTTTCCGCTGACAGCGGCATCATTCGCTTTGGCACGAATGTTCATGTTGGCTACTACGATCAGGAGCAGCAAACGCTGGATGAAACCAAAACAATTATTGATGAAATTTCAGATACTTACCCCACCTTGACCGTGGGGCAAATCAGAAATGTTTTGGCAGCCTTTGTATTTACCAATGATGAAGTATTTAAGCCCATTTCCGCTTTAAGCGGTGGGGAAAAGGGACGCGTTTCCTTGGCAAAAATTATGCTTTCCAAGGCAAATTTACTTATGCTGGATGAGCCCACAAACCACCTGGATATGTTTTCCAAGGAGGTCCTGGAAAATGCCATAAACTGCTATGAAGGAACCGTTGTCTACATCTCCCACGACCGTTATTTTATCAATAGAACCGCGGAGAAAATTCTGGAATTAACCACCAATGGCGTGGTAGAATATTCAGGAAATTACCATTATTATTTGGAAAAAAAAGCAGAATACCTTAGAGATGAAGCAGAAAGAGCAAAGGAAGGTGGCAGCACCACCCAAGCATCCACCACAGCTGCCAGTGAAACAAAGGTGGATTGGCTAAAGCAAAAGGAGCAGCAGGCTGCCGAACGGAAATTGGCAGCAAAAATTTCCAAGCTGGAGCAAGAAATCGAAGAGACGGAAGCATCCATTGCAAAGGCCGACGAGGACATGGCTCTTGCCAGTACAGACTATACAAAAGCGCAGCAGATTTTTGAAGAAAAAGCGAAACTGGAGGAAAAGCTGGAGCTTCTCTACGCCCAGTGGGAGGAGCTGCAATAAACAAAGGAGGAAATCAAAATGAGATTATTATATGTTTTATTTTTGTTATTGGTCTTGGTTATTTTCGGAGCAGGCAGTGTTTTAGGTGAAAACGCAAATCTTTTATATTATGGGGTTATCCTTGCCATCGGTGTTGGCGGTGTATATTATGCCTTTTGGTTTAAAAAATTTGCCCAGAAGGTAAATTCCCTTATGCCCCTGATCGAAACAGCCCCGGACACCTATATTGCAGAAACAGAAAAATTGCTGCAAGGAAGGCTCACAAGCAACATTCGCTCTATGTTAATCATGAATATTGCCGTTGCTTATATGGAAAAGGGCGATTTTATAACAGCAAAGCAAAAAATAAAAAGCATTAATGGTGGTGCATTAAAAAAAGCAAACGCCGGCGTTTATTTCTTAAACTATGCCTATGTTTTAATCCATCTTGGGGAAAATGAATTGGCCATGGAAATTCTCAAAAAATATAAAAAACGGATTTTCAGTCTGCCCATGGGCGGAAACCTGCCCAGATTAATGGCTTTTGTTCAAATTTTTGAGGCAATGCAGGAGGGCAAATGGAATGATGCAAATGAAAAAATGAGAAGTAGCAAGGAAAGCTGGCCGGATAAGGTTACCGGTGTCGATTTCTCTTTTTTGGAAAAACAGTTGGCAGCCCATGAAGCTGCCGTTAAAGAACTTTAGGCATAAAAAACAGGCTGTAATGGAAAATCCTCCGCTACAGCCTGTTTCAATTTACAAATCGCCTTAATTTTACTTATGCACACGAAAAAACAGCACACCGTGTGTCAGAAAATCACTGCCCTTTATTTTCCAAATAACTATTAATATCTTGCATAAGCTTTTCTATATCCATACCATGCACTAAGCTGGCCTCTTCCAAGGTTTCCCCTGCTGCTGAGGGGCATCCAACACAATGCATCCCACTTCCCATTAAAATCTCAGCTGTACCTCTGTCCATCATTAAAAGCTCACCAATTGTCATATCCTTTGTTGCTTTCATTTTCAACGCCTCCTTATTCTGATTCATTCATTATATTATGTATTCTGCCACAAAAAATGAAAAATAAAGCCTCTATAAAATTCCTTTATATTTGGCTTTCAGGAATATCCAAAACCAATTTGCGGCAATAGGGGCAAAGCTCGCCCTTTAATTTCGCGCCGCCCATATAGCTTTTTGCCAATAAGTATTCTTGCTTTTTGCCTCGCTCATCTTCCGCTTTCCAAATAAAATATCTTCCCGATTCCAAGGTACCCTCGGTCATTTCTTCACCACAAAAAGGGCATTTCATACCTACCATCTCCTATTCGGCTTCTAGGGTAGACGCAGTAATTATCGATACGCCTGTAACTTTTCCGTCTTTCAAAGTAAAGGATAAAAATTCTTCCTCCCCATCCTTATCTCCAAATAAGCTCTTGGGAATCCCTAAATAGTAAATCAATTCCCCTTCTTTTTTACTGTCCGGCTCTCCTAGGTATTCCACTAATTCTTCTTCCAAAAGACCATTGATCACAGTGCGATCAAAAAAATTTTCCGCAATGGCCTGTCTGCTGTTTCCTTCGTAGTTTACCCATTTTTCCTTGGTAAAATTCTTATAGCTATTCCACATTTGACCGCCGATAAAGGCCACGATCACTAAAAATCCAAGAAAGGTGAGCAGCAACTTGTCTTTTTTCTTCATATATCGTCCCTCCGATTATGAAATCCATTTGAAGCCCTTGAAAAATCGAAATTTTACTTTTCCTAAAATTTCATCGGACTCTACATACTGATTCTCCCAAAAACGGGCATCCAAAGACTTGTTTCGGTTGTCCCCCATCATAAAATAGCTGCCTTCCGGCACCTCGTATGGCCCGAAATCGCCTTGGGTTATTTCTTTGATATAAGGCTCCTCCAACGCTTCGCCGTTCACATAAACGATTCCGTTGCCTATGGTTACCTCATCTCCGCCCACGCCGATAATTCGCTTCACAAACAAGGTTTTGCGTTCAGGATCATCAGGATAACGGAAGATAACCACATCTCCTCTTTCCGGCTCTTCAAACCAATAGGACGTGCGAAGTGCCATAATACGATCCCCCGGCATAATCGTACTTTCCATGGAGCCTGTAGGAACCTGTGCATTTACAATTAAAAATTTATTCACAAATCCGGCTAAGATTAAAGCCAAAAAGATTGTCTTTATCCAGCTGATAACTTCCTTTTTTACCGTACCGCTCACATACCCATCTCCTTTGGGACATTATTTATTTTAGGAACCCATTGATAATTTGGGCTTCCGCTTCTTTTTCCGTCAAACCCAAGGTCATGAGCTTTGTTAACTGCTCACCCGCAATTTTGCCAATGGCCGCCTCATGAATCAGTGTGGCATCTACGTTATTGGCAATAATTTCAGGCTCTGCCGCAACAATGCCGTGATCCATGATGATCGCATCGCATTCGGAATGGCCATAGCAAGCATTGTTTCCGCAAAGCTTGGAGCGAAACAGCTGTCTGGAGCTGTCTCTGGCAACAGAACGGGAAATCAGCTTTGCACTGCTCCCCTCTCCATCCAATTCAACATCAAAGGAGGTTTCCGCATATTGAGAACCATGGGTCATGATTTTTTCTTTGATCACAACCGTTGCGCCTGTAGCTAATTTTGCGCTGGAAATTCTTTTTGTAGAATCCACACCTTTTAACTGAACGGTATCCATCTCAACATAGCTGTTTTCCTCTGCAAAAATATGGGTTTGGGGATTGATAATATTCTGACCTTCCCCGTCCCCTTCGCCGATATGCTTTTCAATATATTTCATGATTGCATTTTTCCCTACAAAAAAACGATGAATGCCGTCATGCTGCGATATGCCGCTGCCGCAATTATGAATACCGCATCCGGCAACAATGGTTACCTCGGCATCCTCTCCGATATGAAAATCATTATACACAACATCATGCATATTTGTATCAGTAACCAATGCAGGAATATGCACACTTTCATTTTTTGTGCCTGGCTTAATATAGATATCAATACCGGAACCATCCGTTTTGGGAATAATCTGAATGTTTTTCGTGGAACTGCTTCCCGCACTTTTGCCGTTATTGCGTATATTAAAGGCTCCTGATGTGGGTATATTCTGAATGCCCGCCACCTCAGAGAGCAAATTTTTTATAATATCACTCAACATGGTATTATACCCCCTTAAAATATTTGCAACCCAAATCTACACCAAATAATCCGGGCAACACCTTCTCTTTTGTACCCACCTGGGAAACTTGTCCACCGCTGATTACTACCACCTGATCAGCAATGTCCAAAATTCGTTCCTGATGAGAAATAATCAAAATAGAGCCTTTGACTTCCTGATGCATTTTTTCAAACACATCAATCAAATTTTTAAAGCTCCATAGGTCAATCCCAGCCTCGGGCTCGTCAAATACGGTAAGCTTTGTTCTTCTTGCCATAACCGTTGCGATCTCAATACGCTTTAATTCCCCGCCAGAAAGGCTGCCATTAATCTCGCGGTCAATATAGTCCTTTGCACAAAGACCAACCTCTGACAAATATTGACAAACTGCGATTGTGTTCATTTTTTTGCCGCTGGCAAGAGTAATCAAATCCTTTACCGTAACACCTTTAAAACGAACAGGCTGCTGAAACGCAAAGCTGATCCCCGAATTGGCGCGTTTTGTAATGCCCCAATGGGTAATATCTTGTCCATCCAATAAAATCTGACCACTGTCGGGCTTTTGAAGCCCTGCAATAATTTTTGCCAGCGTTGATTTTCCACTGCCATTGGGCCCTGTCATTACCACAAATTTATTATCCTCAATGACCAAATTAATATTTTTTAATATTTCTTTTCCATCTGCCGAAAAAGAAACATTTTTTAACTCCAACATATGCCATCCTCCGTTCCATAGACTTATGTCTTTCTCTTTTGCGAATTCATACAAAAACGCTATCTTAAATTATAACAATTTTCCAAATAGACTGTCAATAAGTTTCGTGTTTTTTAGCGATTTTCCGTAAAAAA
Source organism: Anaerotignum sp. (assembly GCA_028710085.1). Classification (GTDB taxonomy): domain Bacteria; phylum Bacillota; class Clostridia; order Lachnospirales; family Anaerotignaceae; genus Chakrabartyella. The sequence goes on along the minus strand of JAQUSU010000044.1, from coordinate 1,398 downwards.
ACATGCTTTTCATTTCTGCTACTCTATATTACAATAGTATAGATACAAAATCAAACACAAAAAAGGAGGGCACCCCATGCTCGGCTTTCATACAGACGGCATTCGCCTTTTCGGCGCATCCGAACATCTTCATTCTTTATTAAAGCAACGAAAATTACCTATTGTTACGGAAATTACAGGCAATACCTTGGTATTTGCAGTCAATGAAACGAATATACTGACAAAAAAATTATACGCTGCATCCTTCTTCACAGGAGAAGCACCTTGGTTTGTCTGCACCGTGGGTGAGTTTCCACGCCCCACGCCAAACACCTTGCCCTTTCAAGGAGAGGATGACCTGGCTGATTTTATCACAGCCATATTTTATGCTTCCCAAGGCTTTTTACACTTGGATTTTGAGCTTCCCGAGCTAAAGGAAAAGCTTTCTGAGGAAAAGGGCAGAAAAATCATTTCCATTCCAGAGGAAGCTTTCGGTAAAATTCCCAAGGATGCCTTTGCCATGTGCTTTTGCTTTTCCAACGGCGGCTTTATGGAAAGTGACCGACTTTTTGTAAAATTAACAAAAGAATTTGGTATGGATATGGGTAAAGTTTTACTGGCGGGTACTTTTGACTCAAAATATCGCTTCACCCGTGCTTTTGTTCTGTAAAAAAGCCTATTTACCCAATACAAAAAGGGTGGTAGAATATTTTTGCATGGGAAAGCAAATCCATGTGCAAATACAGAGTAGGGCTTTGTGCGTTAAGTGTCTTGTGGACGGGGAGTTGCCACGAGAACGAAAAGGATAATCCTTGCGGTACAAACCTCGCATCCCGCTGTTAAATAATGAAGAAGCGATTCCTCTTTATTATCACAGCAACCCCAAGAAGACCTTGGGGATATTTGCGTATTTCACACGATAATGAAGGGGTTTTTTTATTGTTGAAAAGACCCCGCAAACAAAAAAGGAGGTCTTTTTTATGCAACAAAAATTTTCCAACACCCATCGCCTTGTAATTATGGCGCTTTTGGTGGCAATTTCCGTCATTTTATCTCGGTTCCTATCCATTTCAGCTTGGAATTTGAAAATCGGATTTGCCTTTGTGCCCATTGCCTTGGCAGGCATGCTGTTGGGGCCTGTACCTGCGGGAATTGTTGCAGCGCTGGCAGATTTTCTTGGGGCAACGCTGTTTCCCATCGGACAATACTTCCCAGGCTTTACCCTTACCGCATTTTTAAATGGCATTTTGTTGGGCGTTATTCTCTACAAAAAAGCAGATATGAAAAACATCGTCACGGCTTCCGTTTTAACACAAATTCTTGGGTCGCTGCTTTTAAACACCCTATGGATTTCCATACTATACGGCACCCCATTCTGGGCTTTAATGCCCACCAGAATTTTGCAGACCTGTGTTATGA
>JAQUSU010000120.1 GCA_028710085.1 Anaerotignum sp. | reverse complement strand
ACTATGCAATGGGACTGCCTATTCTTACGAATATACCATCCTTGGAAAAATTAGTAAAAACGAACTTTTACTAATTTTTCATCTTCGCATATATTTATTATACATAAATTAAGCAGGGAAAAATCTACAATTTTCTTAAATATAATTTAACCTTGATTTTACATTCTCTTTACTTTTCTGAAATAAACTCGTATAATGCAAACGTTGAAAAATATTTTTTGGAGGCAAGCTCATGTCAGAAGTAAACTTAGAAAAAACTGAATTTGTACCGGTTTATTTCCCTAAAAAAGACCGTCCCTGGCCAATTCTGGGCGCTGCGTCGGTTTTTATCACAGGCTTAGTATTTTTAATTACCTCAGAACATTTCATCAGGTTGGGGATAAGAATTTTAAAAAATCCAACGCTGCTTTTGTTTAACATTTTACCTGTATTTTTATTTATGGCGCTTACATACTTTTTATCAAGAAGAGTTCTTTTTTCTGTCACCATGACCGCTTCCTTTTTTATTCTGTTTGCAGTTATTGATAAGGTGAAAACGGTCTTACGACAAGAGCCTCTCCTTCCTTCAGATTTCACTTTGGCAAAGGAAGCCTTGACAATCGTAAAAACATTCCCGCCTATTCACTTGTTTTTGATTGGATTGCTACTGGTTGGGTTGTTGGCAGCACTGGTTTTATCCTTTCGGCTTTCAAAAAATGAAAAGCCAATTGGAAAAATGCAGCTTTTGGGATGCCTTATTGTCATTATCCTGGGCTATGGTGCAAATACTTTTGCGTATTCAAACACCGCATTATACAACCAATATCCTGTAATAGATAACCCTTATTTTCAAGTAAACCAATATAACTCAAAGGGACTCATTTATTCTTTCTGCCATCAGTTTAATATTACAAGAGTGACTCCCCCGGAAGGCTATGACAAGGCGACGTTTGACCAGCTGGAAAAGGAGCAACCTCAGGTTTCAGCAAACAATAAACCCCATATTGTAATGATTATGGGAGAGGCCTTTTCAGATTTAAGTAATAACCAAAATTTGGATTTTTCAAAGTATCGTGATCCATTGCAAAACTTCAAGGAAATGGCAGACAGTGAAAATGCCGTAAGCGGTAAAATTGTGGTTCCGGGCTACGGCGGCGGCACCTCAAACACCGAATACGACGTTCTCACGGCTTGCTCCACCAGATATTTGAACAATCCCTTGCCAACCTATAATTTTATACACCAGCCCTTTGATGCTCTGCCGCGGCGTTTGGCGCAAATTGGCTATGAAACACAAGCAATCCATCCCGGCTATGAATGGTTTTATAATCGTCAAAACGTCTATCCCTATCTAGGCTTTGAAACCCGCTATTTTTTAGAAGACTCCTTCGATTTAGCCACCCAGGGTGTTGGGGGCTATGTGAACGAAACGGCAACCATGGATAAGATTCTGGAAACCTTGGATACACACATAAAAACAGAAGAAACGCCACTGTTTTCTTTCACTGTAACCATACAAAATCATGGGCCGTTCGATAACCACTATGGCTCACTGCCGCAAAGCTTCGATACAGATATTTCCCTGACAGAAGCAGAAAGAGATTTACTGACCCAGTATTTTAAAGGCATCACCGATGCAGATACTCAGTTGGGGCGATTAAGAGACTATGCCCAAGCAAGCACAGAACCTATTGTTGTTGTATACTTTGGGGATCATCTTCCCGGCTTTTCTAACGGCATGGATTTCTTTTCTCTTTTGGATTATCCCATTGGCCCCAACGGCACATTGGAAGAACGTCTTGCTTTGTATGAAACGCCTTTTCTCATCTGGCAAAATGACGCCGCAAAGGAACAATGTGCTTTTAGTGAAACCGCCAAGAGTCTAAGCCTTCCTGCTTCAAGAATTATTAATGCTCAGTATTTAGGGGCGCTTCTAACACAGCTTTTAGGGATGGAAGGCGTATCTCCCCTTTTTGACTATGCAAATGAAGCACGTCAGATTCTTCCTGTAAGCACAAACGAAATTTTTGTTGATGCCAACGGAAATTATTCCGAATCGGCAACCCAGGAGCAAAAGGATATTGTATCCAAAATGAAGGCTTGGCAATATTACAAGCTTTTTGACCAATCATTATCAAAATAAAAAATATTTTTTTCTAGCCCTGGGCATGATCCCGTTGCAAAATGACTTTTTCTTTTATAATTAACCTCCTATATAAATTAACGATGGGATATCTCCCATTGTATGCGGGTGTCGACAATGTCGGCACCCTTTCAAAATCCCTCTATTTCTGGAAGCCATCCCAATTCATGGGAAATATTTTCAGCCCAATCTAACTGCGTGTACACGCCTGAAATACAAAGCCCCTTATGACAATTTTCGTAAAAATTAACCCATTTTTCTTGTTTTTTATATATAATACTTCAGTATTAAATCTAATTTCCCTCTATGCACAATATAACGTACAAAAAAAATTAAAGTTTTTTGATTTTTTTATTGAAATTGATTAATAATTCATGTAAAATAGAAACGATCCATCGATCATCTGGAGTTATGGAAATTGTATGAAATGTGTTTCCCACCACAAGGTAGTGGTAAACAACAGTAATGCATTTAACATGGAGGGAGGGACTTAGATGTAGCATTAATCGTCACACGAAACTAGTTCGTTCGTGGCGGAATCGTTGCTAGATGGACGTGGCATTTTGCCAAAACGAAATCATTCATTTTTGTAAGGAGGAATTATATGTCAGCAACAATGGAAAACCGTGGTCAATTTGGCTCCAAATTAGGTTTTATCCTTTCTGCAGCCGGTTCTGCAGTAGGTCTCGGTAACATCTGGAAGTTCCCCGGCAAAGCATACAATAACGGCGGTGGCTCTTTCTTGGTAATCTACATACTCATGGTAGCTATTATCGGCACAACTGTAATGCTTGCAGAATTTGTGCTCGGTCGTAAAACTCAAAAGAACGCTGTTGGTGCTCTGCGTGAGCTTAACGCAAAATACTCTTGGGTTGGCGGCTTGGGAATTTTAACAGGTTTTATTATTCTTTGTTATTACTGCCAGGTTGGTGGCTGGACCATCAAGTATATCATTGCTTATCTCACAGAGTCCGCAACTGTATACGCAGATCCTACTGCTTACTTCCTGAATATGTTGGGTGTAAATGGGTTCCCTCTTCAAGGCGCAATCATTTACCCTCTCATCTTCCTTGCTTTAACATCCTTCATTATCAGCCGTGGTGTTGCGGATGGTATTGAAAAACTCAGCAAATTCCTTATGCCTTTGCTGTTTATCTTATTAATTGGTTTGATGATTCGTGCTTGTACATTGGACGGCGCTGGCGAAGGCGTTGCTTATATGTTGCACTTTGATCCATCCGCAATTAATGGAAATTCATTCCTGGTAGCTCTTGGTCAGGCATTCTTCTCTCTTTCTTTAGGTATGGGCGTTATGATTACATATGCTTCTTACCTGAGCAAGGAAGACAACTTGATCAGCAATACAGGCGTTGTTTGTTTACTGGATACATGTGTAGCTTTATTTGCAGGCTTCATGATTATCCCCGCTGTATTTGCTACAGGTATTGACCCTGGTATGGGCGGCGGCTTTGCTTTTGCTACTTTGGCTGGTGTATTTATGGCAATTCCCGGTGGTACCATTTTCGGTTTATTATTCTACGCATTGCTGTTCTTTGCGGCAATTACATCCTCCATTTCCATTTTGGAAGGTACTGTTGCCTTTCTGGTTGAAGAAAAAGGTATGGAACGTAAGAAAACAGTTGTTTATGTTTCCGTTGTTCTGTTTGTCATCGGTATTTTCTACACACTGTCTCAGGCATACCTGCCTATCAAGGGTATCTGGTGGTCACTGGATGGCGTTTCGTTCCCTATCTTTGGTGACTTTATGGAATACCTGACTGACCGTCTGCTGTTGCCTTTCGGTGCATTCTTTACAACCGTTTTTGTTGGTTGGATTTGGGGTACCGATAATGCAATTAAGGAAGCAACCTCTGATGGAAAATACAAATTTGC